>CAZLFF010000036.1:5974-27987 GCA_964558755.1 uncultured Pirellulaceae bacterium | reverse complement strand
TCAAACACCTACGCTCAGCGAGGAGGGCCAACGGGCTCAGGCAACCCACAACTACTTGTTCGATACCTTTGCCAAGGACCGCGAGACCAAGTACCAAGGCAAGGGCGATAACCGAGCGCTCAAGCAATTGACGATTTTGGATGAGACTCGGGAGATTCGCGACGGCGATGAGCTGACTCTGCCTGCCGGGACCGAGCGGATTGCGGGATTGTTTCGGCATTTTGGTTTTAATGGCGACAAGTTGGACCAAATCAAGGAGGTCCATGTGTTTCCATTTTCGCCAAACACGGCTCCACCACGAAGCGTGCAGAACGAAAAATTTTACCGCGTGCAGATGCCTTCGATCCCGCTGCGCGATACGCCGTGGGAAACCATGAAGATCAAGTTTCTGATGAAGGACAAGGATGCCGTTTGTCGAATCGATGACCTGACCTTTATCGCTCAAAAGGCGATCCCACCCAAGTTTGACACCATTCCCTATCGCGATCTGGGGGCGGAGTTTCCTCGGGAGAAAGTGGTCGTCGATATCGATGCCGATCGCGAATTGTCCTTCGAAGGCAGCTCTGATCTCCATCGCGACCGTTGGTTCCGAATGCACGAAACGCCGGGCGTGGTGGGCAAGTCTTTTGAACGTTGGGCGGCGGAACGGAATTTCTTGCCCGGACGCGGCGCGTTCAAGTTCAAACCGGCGCTAACCCGCGCGTGGGGCAACTGGAAACCGCTGACCGAGCGATCGGACAAGCCCGGCGCGGCAGACCTGACGTTTTTCGATCAGTATGACGCGGGTCGTCGCCATCGGGAAACGATTCCATTGTTCAAGGAAAAGCCGTTCGCATATTGCTTCAATGACTGGCCTGATTTCATGTCGGTTCCGCACCTCGGTCGTGGAACGCCGAAGGTCAAACACTTCGATGACGCGGCCGAACTTGCGGCAGCCTACGTCGAAGATCAGATCAAGGATGGTGGGTATACGGCTCAGTGGTGGGAGGTCAAGAACGAGAGCAGCGTGCAATCCGAATGGGCCCATCATTGGCAGCCGGGTATCGATGGGTGGGGGTTATTGGCCGACTTTCATAACCGAGTGGCCGACGCGGTTCACGAAAAAGCTCCAGGCGTCAAAGTTGGCGGCCCCTCGTCGGCATACATGCAAGTTCAAGTTCAAGACTTTGGCTTGTTTCGTCATCAAGCAAGGTTCATCGAAGAGACTCGCGGGCATATCGATTTTTTCTCACATCATTTTTACGAAAATGCCTTGATGCTGGGGGCGCACGAGCGTCGTGGCATGGGCTATTCAAATTATCTGCTGGGCCGCTATGAAGCGATTTTGGACATGCTGCGTGCCCACATGCACAAAGCTGATCATGTCCTGCCAATTTTGATCACCGAATGTGGTTCGTTACAAAACGGACGGCAACCGTCCGACAACTGGCTGCGGTTGCTTGCATGGAACGCATATTTGAACAAGTCCATGCAACGGCCTGATCAAATTCACTTGTTCGTGCCGTTTATCTTTTTGCACATGACTTGGAATCCGATGAGCGGTGATGCCGCGTTAACGCCAAAGACGGATCGCAAGCGTCATCGGACAATGGACGATTTCGAGCCAACAACGATCGCAAATTACTTTGAGCTATGGCGCGATTTTGATGGGCGTCGATTACCGGTTTCGTTTGACCGGGATTGGTTGGATGTGCTTGCGATACACGACGACAAAAGAGTTTCGCTGGCGGTGACCAACACGGGCGGCCGGCAGATTGCGATCGATTTGTCCGACGTCGCAAGGCGAATCGGTGCGACCGGTGCGACGCAGACGCGTCTAAATTACCACGCCGGCGAAGTTGTGTTCGAGCCTGAGCACTCGGTTGATGCGGCCGCGGTTCCGGTCGATGTCAACGAGACGACCATCATTCGGCTGACGCTAAGCACGCCGCTCAAACCCTCGGGAACTCGGGCTCGGTCGCGTTTGTATGCGGTAGAAACGGCGGTCAAGCTGGAACGAGATCCGCACACTTTCATGGTGGACGTTGATAATCCGAAGGCAGTCACCACGGCTCGTTTAATCGTGGGTGTTCATCGTCGGGGAGGGGTGACTGAGCCGCTGTCGGTCGAACTCAATGGCAAGACAATCGACGTTGATTTGGGCGATGCCCACGAGTTTTCTGAGTTTTTTGCACCGCTCGACGCGTGGGTGTCGGTTGACGCGTTACGACAAAAAAACCGAATCAAAATTAGCGCTCAAACGGGGACGACGATCACGTCGGTGCAAATTGTTGCCGACGAAGTTCAACGCTGATTGTTGCCGACTCAAGAACCGTAGGCTGTTTCAACGATGCCGTCGAGCGAGTGCCACGGTGCTTGCTAGGACGATTAGCATCAAGCCGCCGGGTTCGGGCACCGCTGCGGCTGTTGTTGCGTTGTTGCTTTGGCCGAGGTTGTTCACCAGTGCGGCTCCGTCGTTGAGTACCGTAACGAATCCGTCGCCGTCGATGTCGCCTAAAGCCCAACTGTTGACCGCTAGGCCGATATTGTTGACAAGTGCGGCGGCGTCGTTCAGTACGTCAACGATTCCGTCTAAGTTCAAGTCACCCGCCAGAGTGCCCACTCCGCCATCGGACGTTTCAATCAAGGTTGAGTAGTGCAGTTGCAAATCAGCCGAATCAATATCCCCGTCGTCATCAAGATCTAAGTCGGCGAGACTGCCGGCCGGTGGCATTCCAAGATTGCCATTGAAGGCATCAAGATCAGCCAAGTCGACATCACCGTCTCCATCGAAGTCGCCAAGGACACGCGGATTGAGATCATTAGAGAGAACCAACGAAGACGTCACCAACTGCCCGCCGGTGCTATTGAAATCAACGTAGACCTCGTTGTTGCCGTCGATCAGATACTCGAGTGGCACTTCAACCTCGCGACTGAATAGCCAGCGGTTGTCGTCGTCGAATCCGTTTGATCCCTCGGCAGGAATCGAGACCACATTTCCGTTAACCACGACGTCGAACGACTCATTCCAAATGTTTGATCGTTCGGCGATCGCAAGTCGGATCATGGCGGAAACGGCGGCATCAGTCTCCGCATGGATATTGATTACCTTGGATCGTCCGCCCGATTGATTGATTGGGGTTTGGACGTTGTCACCGTAGAAAGTGGCTTCGTCAATTTGGCTGTTAAATTCGTCTGGGTTGGTCAGAAACAGGGTCAGCTTCGCTCCCTCCTCGCCCGATAAATTTAGATTTTGCCAACTGCCCGAGACGTTTTCGTTCTCGACGTAAACGCCTTCGGTGCCGTTCCAAACGACGCGGTCAATGAGTGCGCCGTCGACATTGCCCGAGCCGACCAGTGCCTGCAGGTTGATCGATTGATTGGAGGTCGAGAGATTGTTCAGAATGACGTGCAGCAGATCGCCTTCGCGGAACGCAATGGATTGGACTTCGATATTGTCTGAGTCGATGCCAACGTAATCTCCGGCTACATCATTAAACATGCGGTACATGCCGGCAACGATGGTCTCTTTCCAAGTCCCGTTTGCCTGCTTGTCCCACATCGCATAGTGAGCCCCGTTTTCTTCGGTCGGCGAGCTGCCGGTGAACCACTGCGGCGCGATGAAGGGCGTGGCGTTGAGAATTCGATCGGGGCGATCCATGAACTCAATCAACTTTTCTTTGACGTCACGCATCTCGTCCCATTGCCGCTGGGTCCGGGTGTAGGTGCCAAAATTCTGGCTGCCATCTTCGGTGTAGATCGTCGCGCCATACTCGGTGACGGCGAACTGCTTAGGATCGCCGAACTTAATATGGCTGTACGTTTCGAAGAGATCCATGATGCCGTTCAGCTGGCCAACGGATTCATTTAGCTGCGTTTCCGGGTTGCCGATATTGCTGCCGGTCGAGCGAACTCGGTGTACGTCATAGGGATGGAAGGTCCAAAAGTCGAACTCGACTGGCTGATCGTTTGAGTCTCGCCATGTCGTCATGTCGTCCATCATCTGTTTGGCATAGTCCCAACGGTGCGGGTTCCACGGTTGGAGGGGAGCCTCGCCAACGGACGCGCCGCCAATGCTGGCTTGCGGAAATTGTTCTTTTACTGCGACCGTCACATTCTTGTGGAACTCGATCACATCATTTCAGTCGACTCCGTTATTTAGCTCCAGCTGCGGCTCGTTCATGATCTCGATATGGAATCGATCTTTGTCGAACGGAAGATAGCCTTGGCCGGGACCGGTTCCGTAAACAACTTCTTCCAAGTACACATTCAGAAAGTCACCGTACGCGGCACCGGCACCGTGAATGGGCAGGGTCGTGCCCTCTTTGACCCACGCCGGCCACGAGCCATTGGCTCGCCCAGATTGAACGAGGATCGGGTTTTCATGCTCGCGCAGCGACTGCCACCTTGGCCGTGTGGTCACCCAGTTTTTGTAGTTGCCCTATAGGTTGTTGACGAGATCCGAGCGCCGGAAAAAGCCCGGGTTGTTGGGGTCTTCTGGAACATCCTTGGCAACGAAAAAATCAAACTCAAATGTTTCTCGACCGGTGAACGAATTGAGATGCTGCTCGCTTCGAACCTGGGCGGCCAAGTTGCCCAAGTTTGTGTTCGTCGGAGGATCGAAGGAGCCCCAATGGTTGAAGTATTTCGCTCGGTCGAGCGTCCCTACCCCGCCAATGGAACGACGCACCGTGGCGTCAATCGTGACGTTGGTTTGGGCTTGAGAGTTTGCGTTGTTCAATAAAAGAAAGATTACGCATAGTCTGACCAAGCTCGCACGGTTATCGGAGCTCATCAAATCGGTTCCTAGTTGACGGGGGACTGCAGAGGGACGTGAAGCATAAATTAATAATGGCCGCGTTGGTAATCAAACCAAAGCGGCCATTTGATCTTTCTCCTGAGCAAACAAGCTGCTTAGGAGACCACTTGTGAAAATAGAAATCCGAAACTATCGTCGACGACGAGTCACAGCAGCCAAGCCGGCAAGAGCCAGCAACGATAGGCTACCGGGTTCAGGGATAGCCGAGGCGGCTGGCCCAGCGGCAGCAGGCTCGTTGTTGCTGCCGATGTTGTTGACCAATGAAGCAGCATCGGCAAGTACGGTAACGAAACCGTCGCCGGTCACGTCGCCATCCGCCCAGCTGGTAACGGCGTTGCCAAGGTTGTTGACCAGTGCCGCAGCGTCGTCAAGAACATCGACGTCACCATCAAGATCTAAATCACCCGCAAGAGCACCCACTTGACCGTTGGATGTCTCGACCAACGTGCCATAATGAGTTTCAAAGTCATTGGCTCCAACGGTGCCATCCCCATCCAAGTCAAGAGCGGCGAGACCTGGATTAGTTGCCACGTCAGCCCCAACGTTGCCAATGTACTCGTCGAGGTCGTCAAGATCGACATCGCCGTCTCCGTCGAAGTCGCCTAGAACGGAAGTCGAGGTTTCGATGTCAGCGCCGGTTCGAAGGACGATATTGTCGAAGTCGTAGTCAGGGAAGGTATCCGTGTTACTACTGCCGACAAGGCCAAAACGTCCAATCCCATCGTCAGCGAAATAGCTCGAAGATCTTTCGGTGTGGAATTGCAATCCATTGGCTTGGTCCGCAGTCGTGCCATCGTTTACCAGTACGCCGTTGAGGTACACATCGTAATGCAAACTGTGCAGTGTTCTCGTCTGACCAAATAACGTGTAGGTATAATCTGCTACTCCCTCGAGCGGCGTAATCCCGTCTGCTGCCAACGCAACGTTACCATTGGCAACCATTGTCATTGTTTGAGCCCCGAACAACTCATCGCTGAAAATTGTGTCAACGTCGTTTGGATTTGGGGCAGGGTCGCCCATCTCATCGACGTCATCGAGGCCACTGTATTTGAAGGAGATCCGATTGTTGGCCTGGAACGAGATGGAGAACGCAGACCGAGACTCGCTGGTAATGCCTTGTCCAATGTTGGCCATCCGAAAGCGAATCGCATGGTTACCGTCAGAATCTCCCTCGGCGAACGTTCCGCTTGCGAGATTGCTTAGCGAATCGATGTCAATCCGGAAAGGCTCCGTCAATGCAGCAGCAAAGTCACCTTGGGCTTCTGGTTTGTTGCCGGTGGCGTTGTCCCAAAATCTCGCACCGATTCCGGTGCCAAACGGACTGTCACCTGGCTCAATTCCGTAATCTTCCATCGTGATCTGGCCATAGTCGAATCCACCTCCCGTCGCGGTGAATTTCTCAAACGCACCGCCTCCGCCAGGCGTGTTGTCTAGAAACGGTGTTTGCTCGCCGTCGAACAATACGTTGACCTCGGCACTAACCACGGGAACAAGCATCGCAAGCGCGAAGCAGGTCCCCAGTGCGATTAAAAAAAATGGTTTCGTGATTTTCATAGTCGCCTCTTTTTCTTTCTCTTTTCAACTGGAAGTTATGAAAACAAGGAGTCGCTAGTCGAATGTTTGATTTTGGAATGCCGTGGAACTGCCGGTTAATTCCGGCTCACCACGTGACAAAACGGCTTTGATCCAGCCAGAATCCTGGCCTCTCCCGGAATAGGTTGTCTTGGAACCCTGTCTCTAGCCCAAAACAGAAATGCCACTTTGGGGGCCAACGCGGTTTAAACAGCGCGAGTTAAATGGTCTGACGAAACTGCTCCAGTTCTCCCGATTATTGGAAGTTTAGACCGACAATTTGCCCATATCGAACAGGTTTTCAATCTAACAGCCTTGAAAGCGGTGTCAACGTGTTGGTAAGATAAAACGCGTAAATAGGTGGTTAAAGGGGCTGGTGGTCGCTCAGTATTCGGCGGCGATCGTCTATGAGATTATCCGATATCTGTACTGAGAGGGCTTTGCTATGAAATCCCGGAGTCGTTCTGCGTTCACGCTAGTCGAGTTGCTGGTCGTTATTGCCATCATTGGGATCCTAATTGGGATGCTGCTTCCCGCTGTCCAGCAGGTTCGCGAGGCCGCACGTCGCTCTGCTTGCCAAAACAACGTTAAACAATTGGTATTGGCGTGCCACAATTTTGAAAGCGCTCGTCAACATTTTCCGCATGGATTGAACCACACTTATGATCCTTCCGCTCCACCGAACTCTCCCGGGTCCGCGAGAGGTGCCCCGATGTTTGCTCGTCCCGGCAGTACTTCGGCGGTTCGTTTCGGTTGGGGAACTTTCCTGTTGCCGTATCTCGAATTAGACAACCTTTACGCGCGGATGGATGCAGACACAGATGGGTTTGTGCTCGATCCCTTCAATGATCCATTGATCGGAACCACGCTTATGTCGGAAGTGCCGTACACTTCGGTACCTGTGTTTATTTGTTCCAGTGATGTGAACCCAAATGAGAATTTTAATTCGTACTATACACATCGCGCAGTCGTCAGGCGGACCAGTTTCCTTGCTGGCAAGTCAAACTACGTAGCGAACATTGGGGCTGTACGCTGGTTTAGTCAATCTAGCAATCCGGCCTTCGAAACCCTTTGGGGACCGTTTGGTAGAAACTCAAGAACGGAGTTTCAGGACTTGGGGGATGGCTCAAGTAACGTGATCTTTTTTTGTGAGCGTTCCAGTCTGAAAATCAGACCTCCAGGTGAAGATTCGGAAGACGTCCCGTATGGTGGCGTTTGGGCTGGCCGTTGCAATCGAGGTAACTCGCATAAGGATTCGGGTTCCGATGAAAGGTGGGGGTGGTCCGAGGGGATCGGTTTGATGGCTAGGATCGGAGTACCTGCCGAGTTCCCCGGGTTTTCCGATGCTGGCGTGTACTCGGTTATCGAAAGAGGGGTCAACGGAACGCAGCAAGGGATGGGGCTTATTTCCAGCTTCCACTCGGGTGGCGGTAACGTCGGGATGGGTGACGGTTCCGTTAGGTTCATCACCGATAGCATCGCTTACGAAACGTTGGGCCATCTTGCGATGATGAGTGATGGAGCAGTCGTCGGTGATTTTTGATCAGAGGCGCCTGAGAAAGTGACGGTGGATTGGTGTTGCTACTCCGTCCACTTTCGCTACCTCGTTTTTTTAACCGGGCACAGTGCATGTGCTCGGTTTTTTGCCATCCCTTCCCGCTTCCGTTGGCTTCGAACAAATGAAAACGTGTTTTGAGTTTCGTATCTTGGTGCTGTGCTCTTTGCTTCTTTTGGCAGGTTGCGGGAGAAGCGGTTACCCTCCCGTTTCCGGAACCGTTACCGTCAACGGAGAGCCGAGGGAGAACGTGCAAGTAGTTTTCGCTCCGATGGCGACAGATAAAACGAATAGCCCGGGCCTGCCGTCGGTAGGAGTCACCGACGCGTCGGGTCGCTACGAACTGGAGACACGGGATGGCAAGCTGGGGGCCGTAGTCGGTACTCACAGGGTTAGTTTCAAGTATGCCGATCTCGAAAACGTCGGTGATCTAAAATTTGCTTTGGGCCGTGCTTCATCAGGTGAGGAAGCTGCTAAATATAAGGCGAAAATCGATCACACGGTAAGCGAAACGAAAAGACGTGGAGCCATTTCGAGGAAGTCGCTGACCACGTTTCAGGTTCCCGAGAATGGACTTGATAACGCCGATTTTGAAATCGGAGAAAAAGGAGCAAAGTAGAGGTGTTCCCTGGCGTCTTGGATGTCGCTTGCTTGGAAGCCCTACTTAGTTGTTCTCTTTTTGATCGGCTGATAAAGACTCACCTAGTTCTGTTTTGACACTTTGTAGTTTTGAAGAATTTTGCCATGAGTAATCGTCGCGCGTTTATGAAACAGTCGCTTGCGTTGTCTGTTCCTCTCGTTGTCAGCCCGAAAGTGTTTGGGGCGAACGCTCCCAGTGAACGGATTAACGTTGGCTTTATCGGAACCGGCAACCAAGGGATGGGATTGCTTAAGCGATTTCTTGCTCGCGATCTTGGCAACGTCTTGGCTGTTTGTGATGTCAATGAAGGTAGCTTCGGTTACAAAGAAGAGGAGCACTTCTACGGTCGCGAGCCGGCTAGGAAAATGGTCGATGCTCACAACGCTAAGAAATCAAAAAGCGGCAATCCGGCGAAGTGTGATGTCTACAATGACTTCCGAAAAATCCTGACGCGTGATGACATCGATGCCGTGTTCATTATTGTGCCCGACCACTGGCACCGAATCATTGCCGTTATGGCACTCAAGGCTGGCAAAGATGTTTACTGCGAGAAACCACTGACATTTGCGGTTTCGGACGGGAAAGCACTCATTGACGCTGTTAGAAAAAATGACCGAATTTTTCAAACCGGAAGCCACGAACGTTCCAACCCGAGGAGCATGTTCATCTGTGAAGCCGCCAAGGCTGGAAAGATTGGTAAGATCAAAAAGATCGTGACCAAGGTCGGTTTCAATAACAAAATCAGTCCGCAGCCCGGTTGGAAGCCAATGCCGATTCCCAAAGGATTCGACTACCGGACATGGTTGGGCCCGGCTCCCGACGCACCCTACCACCAAGATCGATGCCTGTATCGTTTCCGTTTTCATTACGACTACTCAGGCGGTCAGATTACAAACTTTGGTGCTCACTGTAACGACATGGCTCACTGGGGAATGGGTTTGGACACCGGCGGACCGATTGAAGTCGAGTGTCAGGGTGCAGGGTTCCTGCCCGATGGTAGCCTTTTCAATACGGCCACCGAAACTAGATTCCGCTGCAAGTACGAAAATGGTGTCGAGCTGTTTTGTGAGAGCGGCTCGGAAAGTGTGCAGACGCGATTCGAGGGCACCGACGGTTATTTGCAAACCGGTAATCGAGGAGTATCCGCATCCGATTATGAACTAATTAAGGATTGCCCAGAAAAGCCGAAAGGCAAAGACGATCCGCACAGTTCTCACATTGCCAACTTCATTGACTGTGTGAAGTCACGAGAAGAACCCCGCGCGCCAGTTGAGGTTGGGAATGCTTCGGCCGTTCTCTGTCACGTTGCCAACGCTATGATTCGGCTTTATCCAGAAACCGGTCCGGGCGTGGTCGCCAAATGGGATGCCAAAGCTGAACGGTTCACCGACAACGAAGCCGCCAATAAGATGCTCGTTCGAGAAGAACGCGATCCGTGGTCGTAAAACGACTGCTCAGACTTATCGAGGAATAGTTTTTGTGGCGACTCGCATTCTGAAGTTAGCGGGCTTTTGTGTCCTGCTATTGGTCGGCAATCTCCATGCAGAGCAATACCGAGTCACTCCCGAAACAGATTTAGAGAAAATCTGCGAACGAGTTGTTGCGGGTGACACGATCGTTCTGGAAAACGGAAGATGGAAAAACGTCGAGCTCGATTTCCATTCTCTTTCTGGCACGGCGGAGTCGCCGGTTTTGATCCGTGCGGAGTCACCCGGCAAGGTTGTCCTGATAGGCAAAACTGAGTTTCGGGTTTCCGGGCGGCATGTGGTCGTATCTGGGCTCGTCTTTCGAGACTGCGCGGGCGTGGACAATGTCTTCGAGATGAGGTCCGACGACGAAGAGCCGGCAAATCATTTTCGCGTTACCGAATGCGCGTTTGAGCAGCCGACGGCCATCGAATCGGGCAAGGAAACGACATGGCTGGCGGTCTATGGTTTGAATCATCGTATCGATCATTGTTACTTTGGTGGGAAGAAAACGCGTGGTGCAACCGTGGTTGTTTGGGTTGCCGAAGGACCCGAAAACCATCGAATCGATCACAACTTCTTCGGCCCGCGACCAAGGCTTGGGAAGAACGGTGGCGAGACGATTCGTATTGGTTCGAGCAAGGAATCCGAGTTTCCTTGTCAAGCGATTGTCGAGGATAACTATTTTTATCGATGCGATGGCGAAGCGGAGATGGTCTCCAACAAGTCGTGCGAGAACGTCTATCGCCACAACATGATCGATGAATGCTCGGGCGCTTTAACGCTGCGTCACGGGCATCGATGCCTTGTGGTCGGCAATGTGTTTCTAGGGAATGAGCAACCGGGGACGGGCGGCGTCCGAATAATTGGCCAAGGTCATCGTGTTATTAACAACTATTTTGAAGGATTGCGTGGCGATGAGGAACGCGCGTCGATCAGTTTGATGAACGGTATTCAAGACGGCCCATTGAATGGCTTCGCTCCGGTCAGGGACGCAGTCGTGGCCCACAACACCTTGATTGACTGTAAGGTCTCGGTGGAGATCGGCGTTGGTGCGGGAACGAGAAATCGTACCGTTGCCCCAGTCGATTGCCTTTTTGCGAACAACATTTTTAGCTCGGGAAAATGGCAGCCTTTTCGCATTCATGCCGAACCAGTCGGGTTTGTTTGGAAGGGCAACAAGCAACAGGTTGGTCGCGAGTACGACGACATGCCGGTCGAGTTCGCCCGGGTTGCGCTTAGGCTGCGGCGTAGCGATGACGGTTTGATGCGGCCGGCCGATCCTAGCAAGCTCGAAACGGAAAGTTCAAAACGGGCGGACGTCAGAACCGACATCGATGGCCACCCCAGAAGTGAAACTGTGATCGCTGGTTGTGACCAACCAGAAACGCCGTTGCGAGAGCTGCCGTCGCCCGCGAATACCGGTCCTGATTGGTGGCGAACGGTAAGTCGATGAACGTTCGATGGTTGAACATTCCGATGCGGGCTTTGTGGGTCGCCACTTGCGTTTTATTTTTGTTTGCCAATCCGACCGACGCTCAGCAGAGTTTCAACGTTGCCTCGGCAGATGAAGTCGAATCGCTAATCGAATCGGGGAAACTTTCGGCAGGTGACGCGATTGTGTGGACCGCTGGAACCTATCGTGATGTTGAGCTTGATCTGGTCGGTGTCGACGGTACGCAAGACCAACCCATAACTCTTCAAGCCGAGAACCCCGGTTCCGTTGTTTTGAAAGGCGAATCGCAGTTCAAAGTTGGAGCGCAACATTGGGTTATCAAGGGATTTCACTTCTGCGGTGTCGGCGGGGAAACCAATGCTTACAACGCGTTCCAGTTTCGCAGTAACGGTGGACGGTCGGCTCAGAATGTGACGCTGACGGATTGTGCATTCACGAACTTGAAAACAGGTAACGAAACCTCGAAGTGGGTCCTTGTTTACGGACGCTCAAACGTGATCGATCGATGTCACTTCAGTGGCAAGGACAGTAAAGGAGCGCTGGTCACTGTCGAACTTGGCTACTTGGACATCGATGAAACAGCCGAACATCGATTCACTCGTAACTACTTCGGTAAATTTTCACCTCAGCGGGGAACCGATAATGAAACTATTCGAATTGGAAGCAGCGAGGATCAGAATAAGCCAGCTCGTTGCTTCGTTGCTGAGAATTACTTCGTCGCCTGCGATGGAGAAAATGAAATTATCAGTAGCAAGTCGAGCTACAACGTGTTTGAACGAAACACCTTCCGGCAATGTAACGGTGCGTTAGTCCTGCGGCACGGCCATCACGCTCGCGTTGAAGGAAATTATTTCTTCGGTGATGGGGCCAAGGATTCGGGCGGCATTCGAGTTGTCGATAGCCATCATTTGATTGTGAATAATTACATGCAAGACCTGACTGGTATGAATTGGAACGCAGCCTTCTCAATTCTTGGCGGCAAGCAAACCTCGGGGCGTAACGGCAATGGTTATCAGAGCGTCTGCGGTATCATGGTCATGCATAATTCGATTCTTAACTGCAATCGCAGCTTCTTGCTGAATGATGCCAAGGGCTCGAAAGCACCGGCGGGCATTGTCGCAAATAATTTGATCGTAAGTCTCAGTGGCCCGTTGGTAACCGAGGAAATGTCAGGGGCGAAACTTCAGTGGGTCGGCAACCTTATGCACGGTGCGACGATCGGGGCCGGGGTAAACGCCATTGAGCGTGACCCCGAGCTAAAGATGTCCCGTGGCTTATTGCGACCTGATCCTGACGGTGCCGCCGCGGACGCAGCAGTCACGTGCGATGTTAAAACAAGCACAGACATTGACGGTCAATCGCGACCCAAATCCAAAGCCGATATCGGCGCGGACGAGGTGTCAGGAGCGATCGGCGAAGCGTCGTCGAGACCGCTCGTGCCCGCGGATGTGGGAGTCAGTTTTCTTCGGGGCGAAGGCCCCAGCAAGAGTTGATCTTCTATTTGCGAGAGTTCTTCTTGCGCCGATAACCTATCACTAGTTCACAACCAACGATAACTGGAACCAAGCCATGACATTTAACCGACGTGCCTTGTTACGATCCGTTTCTGCTGGCGCTCTTGGCGCGGGAGCGACTTCGGCCGTTTCACTTTTGAACAAAGCGATCGCGGCCGCGCCAAGTATTCGTTTTCAGGACGCGCTGCAAACGGCCACCAGCCCAGTTTTCAAGCTTGGGCTTGCCGCCTACTCGTTTAAGCCGCACTTTGCCTTCAATAAAGGGAAGGTTCAGGAGCCCCTTGATGGCAAGTCGATCGATATGTTCGGCTTCATTGATTATTGTGCCGAGCAAAATTGTGGTGCAGAGCTGACCAGCTATTTCTTCCCGCCCGATGCGGAAGAGGCGTACTTTCGAAAGATCAAACGTCACGCGTTCCTGAACGGTGTTCCGATTCTCGGCACGGCGATCGGGAACAATTTCACGATTCCGCGCGGCGAAAAACTGGACAAGCAAATTGCCGACGCGAAGCTGTGGATCGAACGGGCTGTTCAGATGGGAGCGCCGCACGTTCGGTTTTTCGCTGGTAAGCGCAAAGACATTGAGGAATCTCCCGAGACGATGAAGATCGCAATCGAGGCCCTTCAGGAATGCGTTGACTACGCCGGCCAAGCCGGCGTGTTTGTTGGCGTTGAAAACCACGGCAATTTGACCGGTGACCAAGTTATCGAAATCGTCAAAGGCATTAAGGGCGACTGGTACGGCGTCAATCTTGATACCGGGAACTTTGTTTCCGAAGATCCTTATGCAGAAATGGTACAGTGTGCGCCGTACGCGGTGCACGTCCAAGTAAAAGTCAAAATGAAGACGATGGTCAAAGGCGAGAAAATACCAGGAGACATCGAACGTGTCAGCAAGATTCTTAAGGCTTCCAACTACCGTGGTAACGTTGTCATGGAGTACGAAGAAGAGGCCCCTTTCGAGAATGTCCCCGCCGCGATGGACGAGTTGCGAAAGCACTTCGGCGCGTAAGCGGTAGTTTTGTTTTGGAAGAGTGTAGGTCAGAAATTGTTGGAGATTGAATTGAATAAGTTCCAAATGAATCGTCGAGCTTTTGTTGCCGGATCATCAGCGGCGTTGGCTGCCGCTACGCTGCCGGGATCGGCCGCAAGTGCGGCGGCGGTGCCTCAAGACAAACCGTACGAATATTGCACCTTCATCAAGTTTATCCAAGATTTGTCACATGAGGAACTCGCAACGACTTTAAAAGAAATTGGTTTTGATGGCGCAGAGGTGACGGTTCGCAAAGGAGGCTACATCGCGCCGGAGGCGGTTGCCGACGAGTTGCCCAAGCTTGCGGAGGTGTTTGCGAAGCACGATTTGAAGATCAACATTCTGACGACGGATATCGAGGGTCCGGACTCGCCCAACGTCGCGTCCATTCTGTCGACCGCCTCAAAGTTGGGGGTCAAGCGGTATCGAATGGGATTCTGTCGTTACGACATGAAAGCGCCAATTATGCCGCAGCTTGAATCGTTCAAGCCGATGTTCAAAGAACTGGCCGCTCTGAACCGGGAAGCGGGTGTGACTGCGGTTTATCAGAACCACGCGGGTGGCAAGTATATGGGGGCGACGTTTTGGGATCTGAAACAGGTGCTCAGCGATATTCCGGTCGAAGAGATCGGGTGCATCTTCGACATTCGTCATGCCGTGGCCGAAGGAAGCGGCGCGTGGCCCATTTATTACGACATCATCAAACCGCACATCTCAGCACTTTCGGCGAAAGATTTTGATTGGGGGCTAAAAAAAGAGAAAGATACGCGGCTTTCACCGGTACATCATCCGCTAGGGGAAGGGCAAGTCGATTACGGTAAGTTCTTGAAACAGTTCAAAAATGATTTTGCGAGTGCTCTGGTTACCTTGCACGTTGAGTACTTGCCGAAGGCGGGCGTCGAGGCCAACATCGAAGCACTTAAAAAGGATTTTGGCTTTCTTCGTACGGCGATGGGCCAAACCAGCTAATTGTCCGCGGTTTTGATTCCTTCACGATCGCGCGCTTGTTTTGCGATCGCGTCGAAAGCTGGGTGTTGGGAACGCTCGCGTCGTGTCATTGCACCTGCCGTTGCTGATGACCGAAGGTCAGCCTCTTTGCGGTTACATTAAGCGACGTCGGCGGACGGTCGTACAAACGCCAGCTAGAACTAGCCATGTCAGGCTGCCGGCTTCTGGAACCGCCGAAGCAGCAGGCGACGCGGATGATGAGCCGTTGCTGTTGCCAAGGTTGCTGATATAGATCGAGGCGTCACCAAAGAACGGTGCAATCCCGATCACATCGACGTCACCGTCACCGTCAAGATCTCCGTTGGACCAATTGGCTCCGCTGGTCGTCCCCAAGTTTTGGATCAGCGTTGCTCCGTCACCGCCGCCGATATCCACGACATCGACGTCTCCATCGAGGTCTAGGTCGCCTGCATAGGTACCCGTGGTCCCGTTCGAGGTCTCAATGAGTTGTGAGTAGTGCATGGTCATGTCGTGACCATCGATGTCCCCATCTGAATCTAGGTCAAGACTAGCGAGATTTCCAACGGGTGAGGCACCGATGTTGCCACTGAATTGGTTTATGTCATCGATATCGACATCGCCGTCGTAGTCAAAATCGCCCGGCTGCCCGACGGCGGTAATCTTGAAGTCATCAAAGTACGCGTATTCGTCCTTTGTGGTGGCCCAGTTGCTGGAGCCGCCGCCAAAGAATGTGCTGAAATACAATTGGTCGATCTGCAACGATGCGACGTCGCGGAAACGGATATCATCCACATTCAAAACTTGGACTCCATCCAGCCACGCTTGCACGACGCCGTCGTGCAGGCCCTCCTCTCCGTTGACTCCCGGAGTATTCATGATGATTCGATGTCGGAAATGGTACCACTGGTCTGTTTCGAACTCTTCCCATTCACCCAGTGGTCCATCGTCCCAGTCAAAATCGTCTGCATTGGTTCCGCCGTTAGCGGTTTGGTCGGGGTGATAGATATACTGCACCATTTTGGCTCGATTGTCGCTGCCGTTTACCGATGACGTCGTCGGGGATCCCGAAGAACCATTCGTTCGCCACATCATGCGCGCACTAAATCCGTCGGTTCCGTTTGGCCGGCTGCCTCCCGAGTTCGCGGCACCGCCAGCCAAGCCAGGAAGCTTGCCTCCGCGAACGAAATCAAAGCCATCTTCAAACTTCAGCCGATACTCTAGTTCGACCGCTTCGTAGCCTTGCCCGAACTCCATTTTAAATTGAGCACCAGTGCTGCTGTCGCTGCTGCCATACAAACCTGCAGGATACTTGACCCGTAGCGCCTTCGACCCTTCGTTGACCACTACCGCGCGACCCTCCTCAATGCCTTGGCTCGATCGAATCGAATCCCCATTCCAGTCGGCGCTGAAGGTTGAAGCGTTGTAGGTGCCGAGGTCGCTGCTTTCAAAATCGTTAATGAAAATCACTTGGGCCATGATTTGGCTGCCGCCGAAAATCGCGATGGCAGCAATCAACGTAAGGAATTCCCGTGTTGTCTTCATGAGGAGGTTCCGGCGGGCAATTGGATTGGCTGGGCGAGACTGCTCTATCACGAAGAAATCGATGTGAAATAGAGGTGTCGAGCAAGGACTGATATTGTAGCCTAGACTCATCGTGAAGAGACATGCTCACACGCAATCTACCGGCCGCGTCCTGCTCAGCAAGCATAAGGCGATGCATTGAATCGAAGCAGGCTAATTTTCAGCGTGAGGGGCTAGGTAAGCACCGGCCGGCTTCTTGATCAACATTTGCTTTCGCTGGCCGAATTTAGCGCTTAATGCGACGACGCCCCAGCAGGGAGCCGAGGCCGACGAGGGACAGCACTGCTAGGCTGCCCGGTTCGGGAACGCCTGACGCTGAGACAGCATTTGTCCCACCGTTGGATTGACCCAAATTGTTGACCAGTGCGGAGGCATCGGCCAATACCGTTACGATTCCGTTCGCGTCGAAATCACCTTGCGACCAGCTAGAGGAGAGATTGCCAAGGTTTTCCACGAGCGTGGCTGCATCGGTCAACACATCGACCTGTCCGTCTAAGTTCGTGTCTCCCGCGAAGGTGCCGACACCACCGTTGGATGTTTGGACTAAATCGGAATAGTGCTGAGCAAGGTCATCCGAGTCAACCGTCCCGTCGTTGTTCAAGTCTAGGGCTGCCAATTCCGGGTTGCTGGCGATACTCGCGCCGATGTTGCCGTTGTACTCATCAAGATCGGTCAGGTCCACATCGTCGTCGAAATCAAAATCCCCCAGCTTCGTCTCTCCGATCGCGGTGATGCGAAAGTCATCGAAGTACGCGTATTCGTCCTTCGAGGTTGCCCAACGGCTGGAGCCGCCTCCGAAGAACGTGCTGAAGTACAACTGGTCGATTTGCAATGAAGCGACATCACGAAACCGAATGTTGTTCACATCTAGAACCTGTTCTCCGTCAAGCCATGCCTGCACGACACCGTCATGAAGCCCCTTGCCATCGTTGACTCCCGGAGTGCCTGGCGTATTCATGATGATTCGATGACGCAGGTGGTACCACCGATCCGATTCGAACTCTTCCCAGTTTCCCGATGGTCCATCGTCCCAATCGAGATCGTCTCCGTTAATTCCACCATTGGTTGTTTGGTCCGGGTGATACACGTACTGAGCAATGTTGGCTCGGTCGGTTTCGTTTGATTCTAGCGGCGAACCTGAGGAACCATCCGTTCGCCAATGCATTCGAGCACTGAATCCATCTGTCCCGTTGGGCCTGTTGCCTCCCGAATTTCCTGTGCCACCGGCCAAACCGGGGAGCTTGCCGCCGCGGACAAAATCGAAACCGTCTTCGAACTTCAGTCGATACTCCACGTCAAGTGCCTCGTAGCCCTGCCCAAGATCCATTCTCCATTGAGCCCCGGTGCTGTCGTCTCCGCTGCCGAATAGTCCCGCCGGATACTTTACCCGCAAGGCTCTTGAGTCCTCGTTAACGATCGTGGCTCGGCCTTCTTCGACGCCGTTACTGGACCTGATGGACGTTCCATTCCAATCGTCACTGAAGGTTGACGCGGAATAGGTTCCAAGATTTGAGGTTTCGAAATCATTTGTGAAGATTACCTGAGACGAAGCAACTTGGTAGCTGCCAAGAATCGCAACGGCGACCATCAAGGGGAGTAGTTTTCTTGCAAACATGAAGGATCTCGGGCGAGGCTTCGTTCAGGCGGGAGAAAAATTCAGTACAATATCGAACCGGGATATTGTACCCCACTCGAGCCGGTTTGTGACGTGGATTTTTCCGGCGACTGACCGTTTGTGAACCCACACACTGATATTTTGGCAGCAAATATCGAGAGTTTGGTTTTAATCAGCGAGGTCATCGACCGATTGAATCAAACGGTTGATCGGCGCGCTGATCGCCGAAATCGATCGCTTACTTCATAAGGAACGAAATGCTCTTCCATCAAGTTACCCGTCGCTCGTTCTTATCGAGGGTTGCCGTCGTTGGCGTTGCATCAACTTCGTGCGCGAATCCGAATCGCATTTCTGCAAATGACGAAGTACGCGTTGCGATTCTGGGGGCAGGCTGGCGCGGAGGTCAGTTGGCCAAGGTCTTTGCAAATACGGTTGGGTGTCGCCTAGTCGCGTTTGCAGATCCAGACCAAACGCTCAGCAAGAAACTGGCCGATACTTACTCTGCCACTGCTCATTCGGATTTGCGTAAAGTCCTTGATGATCCAAACGTGGACGCGGTTGTCGTTTCGACTTGCAACCACTGGCACTGCCTCGCCACGATTTGGGCGCTTGATGCTGGCAAGGATGTCTACGTTGAAAAGCCACTTTCCCATACGCAGTGGGAAGGACGCCAAGTCGTTAATGCTGCGGCCAAGAGCGATCGTATCGTGGCCTTTGGTACGCAACAGCGAAGCGATCCAATGCAGGCCGAGGCAAAGCGATATTTGCACGACCAGAAATCGTTGGGCAGCATCAAGTATGTTCAGGCGAATCGTTTGGGAGTTCGAGAAAGTGTTGGGAAGCGAACAAAGCCGCTGTCGCTGCCGTCCACAACCGACTTCGACCTTTGGTGCGGCCCGGCGGCAAAGAAACCAATCTTCCGCGATAAGTTGCACTACGACTGGCATTGGGATTTTAATACCGGTAGTGGAGAAATGGGGAACTGGGGCGTCCATATCCTCGACGACATTCGCAACGTCGCTTATCAGGACAAGGTCACCACGCCCAACCGTCTGATTACTGCTGGTGGGCGATTGGTATGGAACGACGGGGCGAACACTCCGAACGTGCAATTTGCTTTGTTTGAAACGGACACGTTTCCAACCGTGATCGCGCTTAGCAACTTACCGAAAACGCCCAGCGCTAATCCAAACAAAAAAGGCAAGAAGAAAGGATGGTCGGTCAAGGCAGGCATGCCCGTTGATGGTCCCGCCAGCGGATACGTGATCGCTTGTGAGGGCGGCTATTATTTCGGACAGCGGCAAAAGGGACGTGCCGTGGATTTGGAGGGAAAAACAGTTCGCGAGTTCAAGGGTGGGGATATTGTTCCGCTGCACGTTGAGAACTTTTTCGAAGCCGTTCGCTCCCGTGACCGCGAGAAACTCAACGCGCCGGTAGAGATGGGACACCATAGTACCGGTTGGGCCAATCTTGCGAACATCGCGTTTCATGCCGGGGCGGCTTACGATAAAGATCAACTTTTATCTGCCGGTTCTTTTGGGGCTTGGCCATTGCTGGTCGATCAAATGGAGCAGCAGTTGACGCCCTTCGATTTGACGGCTGACCAGCTTGTTTCTAGCCCTGTGCTGACCCACGATCCGAAAACGGAGAAGTTTGTTGGCCAACACGCTGACCTGGCCAACCAATATCTCAAGCGAAACTATCGAGATAAATTCGTCGTTCCAGAGGTCGGCTAGGACATCGATCGTGAATGCGTGGGTCGAGAAAGGCTCGATTCTTCCTCGTGTTTTCTCCCCGCGTTTTGTACTATCGTGCAACCTAATCTCAAACAATCACTGGCTGAGAAATTTGATGCCCCAAAGTAACCTACCAACGGACGCCCGAGTCAAAGATGTTTCCCTGTACCTCCTGCCGGTGGAGACTCGAGTTCCTCTGAAGTTTGGATCAGAAACCTTGCTGACGGTCACTTGTGCTCGCGCGAAAGTGACCCTTGAGGATCGAAACGGAAATGTCGCGTGCGGCTGGGGTGAAACACCCTTGTCCGTGCAATGGGTTTGGCCGAGTGCCGTTCCTTACACTCAGCGGCACGAGGCGTTGGTTGACTTCTGCAAAGTCCTGTCGGAAGAATGGCTGAAGTTTGAATCGTTCGGTCATCCGATTGAGTTGTCACATCAGTTTCAGCAGGATGTGTTGCACTCTCGGCAGGACGAATTTAATGCGGCCCGTGGTGGTGAACCAATGCCGTATCTGGCAGGTTTAGTTGCGGCTAGTGTATTCGATCAAGCGATTCACGACGCGTATGGCGTGCTGCACAACTTGGACATTTACCAAACGTACAACAAGTCGTTTATGTCGCATGACTTGGCTCATTTTTTGCCGCCGGAATCGGATAGCGAAGCTTCGTTTGCCGGAAAGTTCCCGGCAGATTTTCTCGTCGAGAACCCGCCGACGAAGTTGCCCGTTTGGCATTTGGTCGGTGGCCTTGATCCGATTGCCCCCGAAGAGCTAACGGGTGACGAGCCCAATGATGGTTACCCGGTGCTGTTGAGAGATTGGATCGAGCGCGATGGGTTGGAGTGCCTGAAAATCAAATTGCGGGGCAATGATTCGGATTGGGACTACGAGCGATTGTTGGCGATTGGTCGGCTGTCACTTGAGACGGGTGTGAAGTGGTTGACGGCCGATTTCAATTGCACCGTCCAAGACCCACTGTACGTGAACGAGATCCTTGATCGCTTCGAGAAAGATCACAAGCAAATTCACGATTTGATTCTGTACGTGGAACAGCCGTTTCCGTACGACCTCGAAGCGAATCGCATCGACGTTCACTCGGTGTCAGAGCGTAAGCCGTTGTTTTTGGATGAGAGCGCTCACGACTGGAAGTTTGTGCGACTTGGACGGCAGCTTGGCTGGTCGGGTGTCGCGTTGAAGACGTGCAAGACACAAACGGGCGCGTTGCTTAGTGCTTGCTGGGCGAAGGCTCATGAGATGCCGCTGATGGTTCAAGATTTGACAAACCCAATGCTGGCTCAGATTCCGCACGCTCGGTTGGCGGCTCATGTCGGCACGATCATGGGCGTCGAGTCCAACGGCATGCAGTTTTACCCGGATGCGTCGCAACCTGAGGAAGCGATTCACCCGGGGCTGTTCAAACGACGCAAAGGCATTCTGGATTTGTCAACGCTTCGTGGCCCTGGCTTCGGCTACCGCGTGGATGAGATTGAGCGGCAGTTGGGTGAGCCCGTTTAGAGAATCACGCTCTCGCGGATCAATCAATTGAGGCACGAGGTCCAGAACACAAATTCAACCAGCCTCGACGCCAGCCAAACCAACGTCATCCCAAAGTCTACTTATCGTTTTCGTCGGACGCCCAGTCCCAGTGCTGAGAGCATCAGCAGGCTTAGGTTCGTTGGTTCTGGCACCGCTGAGGCTGCTGCAACCGCTGATCCTGATTCGTTGTTGTTACCCATGTTGGCGATCAGCAAGGATGCATCGCCTAGGACATCGACGATTCCATTTCCGTCGAGGTCTCCTTCGAACCAGCTGGATGCGAGGCTTCCGAGGTTTTGTACCAAAATGGAGCCGTCACCCAGCACGTCGACGGTTCCGTCCAAATTGATGTCGCCAGCGAACGTGCCTTTGAGACCATTCGACGTTTCGACCAAATCAGAATAGTGCTGAATGAAATCGTTTTCGCCAACGATTCCGTCTCCGTCGAGGTCCAAGGCCGCCAACGTGCCAGACGCTGTTGCACCGATGTTGCCGTTGTACTGGTCGAGGTCAGCCAGATCGACGTCTCCGTCACCATTAAAGT
>CAZLFF010000036.1:0-5964 GCA_964558755.1 uncultured Pirellulaceae bacterium | reverse complement strand
GGTTAGCAACGCGTAAAGTTCAGCATCGGTCAGGCTGTCATCAAGATTGAAAATGAACGCGTCGACTTCCGAAGATCGTTCTCGCGAACCAAGACGAAACTCCAAGGGAACATCGACGTGGGATTGAGAGATCGTGTACTGGTCCCCCGTCAGCCACTCAAAAGCTCCGTCCTCGGAGAGGTGAACGGTATTGTCTGGATCGATCTCCAAATCATCAGGTGAAAAAATGCTGTTCGTCGCACCTGAAAACCCCCGGGCGAGGTAGTAAGCCGTGTACGTTCCGGGTTCGTTAAACGTGATGTCGTAAACAGCGATCGACTCATGCGGATCAGACGGAAGGTTGGGGCGATCGGCGCTGCTGTCGGCTGAAAGGACTTGTCCGCCCGACGCGGCTGCGACGTTGGTTACTTCCCAGACCTCGCCGTCGTTATTCGGGTCAAGCATTTGGTTGACGCTTTCTGCTTCGATCACCAAAGAGTTGGTTCCCGGGTTTGGTGGAGGATCGACAGGATCGCTTGACCAATCGACACCGACATCGGCTGCTTCGAGCGGCTTGCGAACAATCTGAGCGTTCGAATTCTCGTCGGCACCAATGTCTGGCACACCAATTCGCGCTTGGCCGTCGAAATCGACGCTGACTAAGCCAGCGGTTCCGCCGTCGATGGCTGGGCTATTTGCTGAGGGCCGTAATAAGCCGTCCGAACCTCGCGCTAATTGAGGATCGACAACCGTAATTCCAGGGCGAGATGAAATTCCCAACGACGATCCATGAGCGATGTTGTCGGCCCATGTCCAGTTCGCGCCTTCGTCGCCCTCAAAGATTGATCCGCCGGTGTCGGCTAGGATGTTCCCAGCAATGGTTACATTTTCGGCCAGCACGTCTTGGCCATCGGACGGGTCGTACAGCCAATTGAATTCGATCGCTGACCCAGCAACATCGACGATCGTGTTGTGAGCAATGGTGACATTTTTGACTGGCTCGTAACCGTTGGCCGGAGTTGACTCGATACCGGCCGTGATCGAGATCGCTCCATCGGCTCGATCGTCAACGCCTTCGATGTAGTTGTTGGTAATGACGTGGTCTTCACCAATGACGCGAATTCCACCGGAGCCGTTTTTGTTTTCCCCAAGGAAAAAATTGCCCGAGACCGTCGCAGCCTTACCGTGACGCAGCGTGAGCGTCCCCACGGATTCTCGGAAAGTGTTGTACTGAAAAGTGTTGCCCCCGGACTTGTTGGAGATTATCTCGATCTCGCCGTCCGCTCGTTCAAACAAGTTATTCTCAACAACGACCGCTGGCGTCTGGGTTGCCCGAGAGCTCGTGCCGATCCGAATGGACTCGAAACCGTTTGAGGTTCCACCTTGGGGGCGATCAGCAAAATGGTTTGAATCAATTCGGTGGTTGATTGGATTTGTGTCTCCGTTGTTGAGCCATGCGACAACGGTGACACCAGAATGGTCATGGTCGACAAATTTGTTGTGGTCAACACGATTATCCTCGCCATAGAGCGAAACCCAATGGTACCGGTCGCTGTTGTTTGGTGGGTTGTACGATTCAATGATCGAGTTAGTGAATCGAGAATTAGTTGCTTGGTTGCTGCCATCGCGAAACTGAACAACATGGCCGGCGGCCAACGCGTTTCCATCTTTGAAATGGAGACCCTCGACGTGAAGGTAGTCGCCCGCAATCTTCAAGTTTGAGGTTCCGGTCAAGATCACGCCGCCGAGCGTTTCCGGCCGCAGCGTGATTGAATTGGATGCGTTCCCGTTCCCCGCGAACACAATGTCTTGATTGGTCCACACGCCGTCGGTCATCAGCAGCGTGTCACCGGGGCCGGCTGTTTGCATCGCATTGGCGATGTCCGCGGCTGACGAAACCGAATAGGTCGTCTGGGCCGTTACCGATAGGTTGCTGCAGGCAAGCAACACAATCGATAACGCAACACGGGTAGACAGGAAACGAATTGAACTTTTACGATCGGTAGCGTCGTCAATCATGGCGGGTTCCTTGACGCGTGGTCAATCGTGAGTCTGCTTGCCGCCGCATCAATCCAGAGGGATTCGAGCGAGTCAATGTGAGGGTGTCGGGATCCAAATGGAAGGCCGATTATTTTTGGAAAACCCCGGGGCGAGCGAGAGAATATAGTAGCCGCTAACGACACCTTGTGCAACTTGAGGGACTTCTAAGGTAGTGTGGAAGCCCGTTGGGTGCGTTGGCGTGTGCATCTTTTCCTTCGTTTTGAATTTCCGCATTTCCAAACGCCAAAATCAAGTGGGATTTGAGCATTTGTCACTACCGTCTGGATTAGGAAACAACAAAAAAAGGCAGAGCCGTTAAGCTCTGCCTTATTAGTTATTCCCTGTCCAAGTTGGGCGCTCCCATTACTTGCGGCGACGGACCAGACCCAGTGAGGCAAGACTGCTTAGTAGAAGAACTGCCGAGCCGGGCTCTGGAACGGCTGCGCCAACATCAGAGATGTCTGCTCCCGTGTACAGGACCATGTTGTCGAATATGAATTCCATGCCGAAATCGGCGTCTGAAGAACCAGTGAATCCGATTTCGTTGATGCCGTCTGCTGGGACGATGCTGGCTCCGACGTTCATTGAGTTATTGGACTGCTCCAAAACTCCACCGACCCAAGTGTCAATCGCCAAAGCATTGACGGTTTGTGTCGAGCCATTGAGCGTGTATGTCAGGGGATTAGTCGGATGCGGGTTGATAACGAACTGCATATCAAGTGGACCAGCGCCGAAGTCCGCTTGAGTTGAGCCGTCAGGCTTCAGGCTACCATCCTGCTCGAACGAGATCGTAGTGTATGTTCTGGAGCTAGATGTTGGACGTGAAGTGCTGCTATTACCGAAACGCAAGTTGATGTCGTCGGTGTTTTCCAAATTAAGGTTCACAATTGCAGCAGACATGTCGAGCCTAAGACCATCTGTGATCGTGGTGGCGAGATCCCACCATGCTTCAGGCTTATCCGTGGTTGATCCGTCAAACAACCGTAGAGCATCGCCCGTCCCGATTGCGCTCGTGGAAACATTCTCGGTTACCGAGTTGTTCGGAGGATCCGTGTTCACTTGGCTGATTCCCGCGAAATCAGACGCGTCTGCGTAAAGAGTGATGACATCAGCTTGAACCGATGCCGTTCCTACGCACACGAATAAAGCCGCGGCAAATGAGGTCGAGAAACTTATAAAACGATTTTTCATTGCCTTTTCTTTCATCGGAGGACAGTGGAGAGTAGGCAGGCTGAGCCCATTAAGAGCATGAACGGCACGTTGCAGTACTCCCTAGGGGGGTAATATCACATTATGACCAAATTGCTTGAAGTCACAAGTGAATACTGACGGTTTTCCGGAAATTTAGGAAATTAGCCGTGTCGAACCAAAATAGTAGTTAAGCCGGTTTGGCTCCAAAGGAGCAGTGGGCAGTTCAGGGCCAAGGTTTGGTCTATTTAACGTGTGTATGCCGGGCCATTCCGGGGCTAACGCTAGAGAGAGGCGGGTGCCATGAATCCCGCTGCCTCTCGCGTTATGTGTAATACTCTGGTCTCGAAGTATCGGCCAAAGCTACCGACGACGGCGAGCTGTCGCGGCTAGGCCCGATAGAGCCAGCACGGACAAGCTGTTCGGTTCAGGCACCGCTGAAGCGGATGGGCCGACCGCAGCTGGCTCGTTGGTCCTGCCAAGATTGTTGACCAGAGCAGCGGCATCTGCCAACACGGTAACCGTGCCGTCTCCGGTCACGTCGCCCTGTTCCCAGCTAGTGACTGTCTGACCGAGGTTCTCGATCAATGCCGCGGCATCGGCCAAGACGTCCACGGTTCCGTCTAGGTTCAAGTCGCCTGCAAAAGTGCCGACCTGTCCGTTGGAGGTTTCGACCAGCGTTGTGTAGTGCTGCTCAAAGTCCGCAGCGTCGATCACTCCGCTATCGTCTAGGTCAAGGGCAGCCAATTCCGAGTTGTCGGCAGTTGTTTTGTCCAAATTACCGATGTACTGATCTAGATCGGCTAGATCGATGGTGCCGTTTCCATCAAAGTCACCGAGCAGATCGTTGGGGAGTCCACCGACCAGTTGCAGGTTATCGAGGTAGAGCGCGGGAGTTACCCCATCACCATTGGGGCTTCCCCCAAATCCACCGTCGGCGGCAATAAAAAATGCCTGGATGTCAACTGTTGGGAATCCATTGATCTCCGTGAGAACGGTGTAGTCGAGCGTGATCGTGTTCCATTGATCCGCAGATTCGGCAGAGTTACCGATGAAGC
Organism: uncultured Pirellulaceae bacterium; assembly: GCA_964558755.1. Lineage (GTDB taxonomy): Bacteria > Planctomycetota > Planctomycetia > Pirellulales > Pirellulaceae > Mariniblastus. Next base: position 1,699 of record CAZLFF010000036.1, on the reverse strand, counting down.
CCGCGCTGTTTCCGTCGAGCGTATTGGTCGTGTTCGTGTTTAATTGAACGTAGATCAGATCGTCGCCAGCCGACATGCCTCCCGCTGAAGGAATGTAGTAGTCGATCGATAGTTGGAACTTGGTACCGATCAATGCAGGATCGATCTCACCTGCGTCTGAGTCAGTCCCAAACGTGAATACTTGGTTTATGTTGCCGAACTGCTGTGCTCCCGAAAAAAGAACTTCACCGATCATGTCACGACCATCGGCAATGCCCGGCAGACCGGTTAGCGTTGACGCGTCAACTAGCATTGACGAGAGGTTGCCGCCGACACCGCCTTCGCCGACGAATGGATCAGGAACATCCCAGACAGTCGTCTGAGAATGAACGGTACCGGCGCAGAAGAACGCGAGGGTCATTGCCGACGCGAACGCGGCTTGTGTGACGGGGCTTAGGGTTTTCATTTGGGGCTCCGGAAGTAGTTAACGAACGTGTCTTGGCGGTCGGCATCGATGTCCATCCGAAACTTAGCGCCGTAAAACGGGCCGAGGTCGTTGACTCAAAGATTGACTGCTTGTAGTTGTTGGTTTCGAGCAGTGAAGTTGAACGGGTTGTAGGACAATGTGCCTAAGTGGGCATTTGCAAGCAAAAAGTACCGGGTCCTTGCTTTGAAAGCGAAACGGTGCGATTGGTTTAGCAATCGCCCATCCGTACCGGTTTCCTGCGTCGCGCACGCGACGGTATTGCTTTCGCTCAATCGTTGAACACTGTTAGGATCTACCTACCAAGCAACGTCCTCACGCGTTCCGGCAAAAAACACGTCCAAGGCTTCGTCGGTGTCTGTCGAGGCAGTTTCTGAACGAGATATGTCTTCCTGGCTCTCGTCGAGAGGGCTCTCATCAGCCAACGCTAACGCCAAATTGTCTGCATCCGAGTTGTTTTCTGCGGACGAACTTTTCAATGGCACCATCGCGCCGGGATATGTCGGATCTGAATCTTCGTCAACATGCACTGTCTGTGAGACCGGCAGCGCGGTGACGGTGGCTGCACTTGGTGGTCTTACATTTTTTCCAACGTTGTTTACGAACAAGACGCCGTCACCAACACTTGGTGCAGAATCAATGACGTCGACGTCACCGTCTGCGTCGAAGTCTCCTAGGCTCCAGTTTGCTCCTGAAGTCATTCCGAGGTTGTTGATCAGGATGGTGGCGTCGCCACCGCTTGCTCCGATGATGTCAACGTCTCCGTCGAGGTCGGCGTCACCGGGTATCGCGACGTATTGCTGTCCGAAGTGAGCGCCGCCTTGAACTCCATCTCCGTCGCCGTCGAGGAATGCTCCGCCGTCTGCTCGAGTGACCGAAAGCGGGTCGATGAGGTAGAAGTAGAACGCTTCGGCCATTGGGGTGGCCAGCGTATCGAAGGTCCAAGTCGCGGTGAATGTGGTTGGATCGTAGTCGAACTGAGTCCCGGTGATCGAAACGGCCGATCCCCCGTCAGTACTGTTGAAGACTTGCAGGGCGTTGTTGGCGACAATGACGTTGGTGTTGAACTCAACCTCGAGTGTCGACCACAGATCGGGTCGGGATGCGTCACCTCCATCGCGAACGGTCGCCACCACCTGGGGAGTGACCGCAGGCGGATCCACGGTGACACTCACGGTTGCCGAATCCGTTCCGCCCCGACCATCGCTCACTTGATAGGTAAACGTATCGACACCG
>CAZLFF010000035.1:0-29366 GCA_964558755.1 uncultured Pirellulaceae bacterium | reverse complement strand
CGGCACCAACGCCGTGGTCGGCGGTTGAACCCAATGTAAGCCGGGCCGGCGGAAAGTGTTCAAGCCGGTTTGTGGATCGTTGTAGTAACCGCGGCGCAGCCACTGCAGTTGCGGGCGAAACGCGGACGCGCCGGTATCGACAACGGCGGGCGCGCCGGGGACTAGCTGAGTTTGATTGACGGTGACGGGTTTGTACTGGGTCACGTTCTCGGTGCGAGTCATTGTTTCGGTGATCTTCTTTCGCACCGGTACTTCCTGCTCACGCATTTCGGTCTCGACTACGGGACGCTGGACGACACGACGTTCCTCACGCATCTCGGTAACTACCTCGTAAGACGTTTCCTCGATTTTACGCTCGCGGTATTTCGTTTCAGTGACGGGTTTGAGCACCGTCGATTTTTCGATACGGTCGTAAGTTTTCTGAACGGGCTTCATCACCGTTGTGCGACGCTCGCGAGTCTCAGTCTGCCAAACAGGTCGCCACTTGCTCGCTTCGACTTGGGCGGCGGTCGGCGCTGGCGCGGCTGCTGGTGTGTGCTCGGTGCAGCACGGAGCTTGGGCGAAGGCCAGCGAGCTGGTTAGAACCGACACGACAAGGCTGAGCATCGAGCTGAATTGGGGCAACGATTTCATGAGCTTGGTCTCAACAATTGAATGAGCGCAGACACGCGGTCGGCATCCGACTGCGGATTAACGATGGAACGGCGCAGGGACAACACGCAACGCACCATCTGCATTGTATGCCGATCTGCTCTGTGCGTGGCCGCATCGGTGTAAAACGCAGCCTTTGCTGTAATGGTTCGAGTTGAATCGATAACGATTGTGCAAGCTTTGCGGGCCAGCATGGGGGCTCGCTGGCGTCTCACCCCGGTCCGGGTTCTTTCGCCCAGAAAATTTCACAAGTTCTTTCCCCGCAAGCATTTGGACGGGGCGAGTGGGCCGGGACGCTGCCGGTGCCGCGCAAGGGGTGCTTGAGGCCCCTGAGGTCATTGTAGCGGGCTGGCGTGTCACGCAGGATTCTGGCTGGGAATGGATTTTCGTTAAGTGTGGACTATCCGCCGTTCTGGGCACGCAGATCCGCGTTGACCCCGTCAATTCCCGGACTATATTCCACCGACCGGCCGGCTGATACGCCATTAGGAGTAAGCCACTTACTTGCTGAACTGAACCATTGGTTTACTCGTGTTGGCCGGTTGGCTTCTGAATTGATGACCCTTTCTTCGGCGATGTCGAGCCTGCCACCGCGCTGCTCAGTCGCCCTTGCGATGCTTGCTGCTCGCCAGCACGGAAACAACATGCTCAACTTCTTTCGCCAGCAGTCTGGCTCGGTCAAGAACGACATCCTATCTGGTCTGACGGTTGCCTTGGCCCTCGTGCCTGAAGCGATCGCGTTTGCCTTCGTCGCGGGTGTGTCGCCGCTGATCGGTTTGTACTCGGCGTTCTTCATCGGCTTGATCACCGCGGTGCTCGGTGGCCGCCCGGGCATGATTTCCGGTGCAACGGGCGCGATGGCTGTGGTTGTGGTTGGACTCGTCGCGATGCACGGCGTCGAGTATCTGTTCCCGACGGTGATTTTGTGTGGCCTGTTGCAAGTTGCCATCGGCATCGGTCGCTTGGGCAAGCTGATTCGCATGGTCCCACACCCAGTGATGCTGGGCTTCGTGAACGGTCTGGCGATCGTCATCGGTTTGGCTCAGCTGGGCAGCTTCAAGACGCTTGGCGAAAACGGTCAATTGGTTTTTCTTAGTGACACTCGATTGTGGATCATGCTGAGTTTAATCGCATTGACGATGGCGATTATTTGGCTGCTTCCGAAACTAACCCGCGCGGTGCCGTCATCGTTGGCCGCGATTTTGGTGGTGACAGGGATCTCGCTGTTTGTGAACCAAAGCTATGAATCGGAATCGGGCGAGAACATGTTGGCGACGGTGGGAGACATGTTGCGAACCAACACGGTCGCAGCAGCCACACGTGGGCACGGGGGACATGCTGGTCATGGAACGGTAGACGAACTGGAAGACACCGCCTCGCACGGCACGCTTGAGTCTTTGTGGACGCTAGTGAGTGGCGAGTCGACCGCGACGGCCAGTGAAGATGTGACCGAAACGAAAGCCGTTGAACTCGATTTGATCGATTCCTCAGACGAAGCAAAAATGATTGCGGGTTCTGTGGAGATTGATGCGGACACCGAAGCCAACGACGATGGCTCGGACGTGACGCTAGAATCCGATATTGCAGCCGCCGGCATCAGTGGTGGTTTGCCGAAGTTGTTTTTTACTGAATATGAACTGGTTCCCGCGACCTTCAAAACGCTGCGGATCATTTTTCCGTTTGCGATCATCCTGTGTGGCGTCGGCTTAATCGAATCTTTGATGACGCTGACGTTGGTCGACGAGATCACAGAAACTCGCGGTCAGGGGAATCGCGAGTGCATTGGTCAGGGCGTGGCAAACATTGTGTGCGGCTTGTTCGGTGGCATGGGCGGCTGTGCGATGATTGGCCAGTCATTGATCAACGTGAACTCGGGCGGTCGAGGTCGATTGTCGGGCATCACCGCAGCCGTTTGTTTGTTGGCTTTCGTTCTGTTCTTGGCACCGTGGATCGAACAGATTCCGATGGCGGCCTTGGTCGGTGTAATGTTCATGGTCGTGATCGGAACGTTTGAGTGGGCATCGTTAAAGATGTTCCGCCGGATGCCGCTTAGTGACGTCTTGGTGATGGTTTTGGTTGCCGGTTACACCGTGTTGATGCACGATCTGGCGTCGGCCGTGATCCTTGGCGTGATCGTGTCGGCGTTGGTTTTCGCTTGGCAGCACGCGACGCACATTGGTGCAGATGTGAAGTACAACGAGTTCGGCAGCAAAATTTACCAATTGCACGGCCCGCTATTTTTCGCCTCGGTGTCGTCTTTCAAAGACATGTTTACCGTCGCGGATGACCCCGACGATGTCGTGATCGATTTTTACTACAGCCGCGTCTATGACCAATCCGGTTTGTAAGCAATCAATGGCTTGGCCGATCGTTACGAAGCCGCCGGCAAGCGTTTGCATTTGACTCACCTGAGCCCCGAATGCCGAACGTTGCTTGATCGTGCCGGTGATCTGGTCGAGATCAATCTCTCAGAAGACCCGCAGTACCACATCGCGACCGACCGGTTGGGGTAGCGATATCAAGTGCAACCAAGTGGCCGTGGCACTCCGTGACTCGGCGGCCAGCGCGTTGCCATTGGCAAAACCTTATTGCCGCTTTACAGCCACTTTATTGCGAGTAACAAAGCCCGGTCGCAGGTGAAGGAGTCAGTCACCGTTCCGTTAGGATCGCCGGCTAATGGAGCTTGACTATCGATTGCGGAACGAGAAATCTAACTTGATCTTTTCCTTCGGCCACGGTTTTCCGTCGACTTCTACGTGCGGGTAGATGAAGTAATTCAACGGCTCGGCGGCCGAGCGCGGGATCAGTTCGATGTCGCGACCGGTCGAGAACGCGATACGGTCGGGCGTCAGGCGTCCGAAATAGTACTCGTTCATTTCCGGGTGCTTATCCGCTTCGCTGATGTCAACTGGCGTCCAGCCGTTAGAGTCATCGAAGAACCAAGCCCAACAGTGATAGCCTTTGACGGCTCCTTCGGTCTGATCCGGCGGCAGCGGGAACCCAATCTCAAACCGAGCGGGCAGCGACTGGCTGCGGGCCAAAGAGATAAATAGGCTGTGAAAATCGGTGCAGTTTCCAGTCTTGCTGTCGCAGGCCCACGTCGCGTCGCCGTTGCCGTAGCCGGGTTTTGATTTGTCGTACTTCATGTGCTTTTGCACGATGTTGTAAATTTTTGATCCTGCGGCGTTGGCTTCCTTGGGCAGTTCCCCGTCGACCAATTCGGTTGGGCGGCCTTCGGTTGGCACCAGTCGATTGGCGGCCAGGAATTGTTTTCGCTGGGCCGCGGAGAGCTCCGTCACGCCGTCTGCCGCCGCTTCGGCGCGTTGGACGTCGTACGTCAGCCGGAATTTGAACTGGCCCTCACGCTGAACGCCGGTGGCCTCAAAGTAACCAATGAGATTGCCGTACTGGTCGTCGGGGTTGATGGTCAGCGATGAACCCGCATCGACGTTAGTTACGTTGACTTGTTGCTGAGCGTTTGACTTTGCGACGGGCACCCAGACTTGCACTCGCGCTTCATCGGGCAGATCGGTGACGGTGCCGCCGTAGTTGAAAGTAAAAGATCGCGTGCCAGCGACTTGATCTTGTGCTGGTAGCTCGGACGTGTGGACGTTCAGTAGCACGATCGCGGCGGCGAAGAAAAGTGAGCGGGGCAATTTTTGATTTGGGGCAAAAGTCATGATATTGGGATGTTTGAAAACGGAAAACGTTGGGGCTAAATCGTGACGGTTTCAATTTCTTCGATAAACTGCCATGTTGTCTCGGCCAAGCTGCGGTAGAACTGCGTTTCGGCTTTTGCGGCGACTCTCGAGAGTAAGGGTTGCGACCAAGTTAAGTGCTCGGCGCGGAACTTTGTGAGAACTTGGCTGAAGGTCCCTTGGGCTTCCGTGTCCGAATCCATTCTGCCGATTAGCTCACCGGCAAAATCCAGCTGGGCCCCGATGTGATCGATGATTGGCGAGTCCGATTCGTAGTTGGGTAGCAGGTCAAAAAAGCGTTGCATTGACCCAGCCGCGGTTGCCTGAAAAACCTGCTCGGCCCAGATCGATTGCACCGGCGGCAGATGGCCTTTGGGCCCGATCAACAACTGACAATAGTCGGCCGCCAGCGAATCAATGACCTCGCTGGGTCGGCCGTTGGTCAATTCGGCATTCACTTCGTCCGGAAAAGTCTCGCGACCGGCAGGCGAAGTGAGCACTTCCAGCGCTGACGCATCGACTTCTTTTAACCACAAACGGCCCAAGAAGCGGCACGTCACACTCAGCTGTTGATAGACTTTCGTTTCAGTTGGCATGGCTTGCAGCAAGTTGTGTCATGGATCGAACAGCAGGTTTTCACCTGATCGGAGCATCAGTGTAACCGCGATCAGTGTAACGACGAGCGATGATCGCGTCAGCAGTCGGCTAGGTCTACGCGCAGGCTTGACGTTGGATTGCGGTAAATTCTGGACGCCGGTTTCGTGTCTCGGCCGCAGCGAGCCAGCTTGTTTGTGTATCTGATGAGATGACGCTTGTGGCCGCTCCCTTGGCACTACATGATCTTTCCGGCCAGCATGTCATAGATCATCCGGCCCTCGGGTGTCAGTTTGCAGTAGTTTTTGTCCAGCAGCAGCAAGCCTTGCTCCTGCCATTGAAGTCCATGGGTTCCCAAAATCTCTTGGACCTGAAAACCCGTTTGCTCGGCAAACTCATCCAGCTGAACGCCGTCGATGTGCCTCAGTCCAATCGCCAACCGTTCACGGGCCGCGGGCTCGGGGGCCAGTTGTTCGCGAAAATCGACAGGTCGCTGGCCCGCTTCGATTTGTTTCAGGTAGTGCATCGTGCTCAAGTGATTCATCTCGCGTACGCCGTCGACGAATCGTGCTGCGCCGGGGCCGAAGGCAAAATAGGGTTGGCCGTTCCAGTAAACTTCGTTGTGTCCGCAGCGGTGGTGGTCGGTCGCGAAACTGGAAACCTCGTATTGCTTCAACCCGGCCCCGTTCAACTGGTCGATGGCGTGCAGGTACATGTCTGCCCGAGTGTCCTCGTCGGCTTCGGCGATCGATTTGGCTTGCAGGCGGTTCCAGAACTGAGTGCCTTTCTCGAAAGTTAATTCATAGGCCGACACGTGATCTGTTTCTAACTTCAGAGCGTTGGACAAATCGTCAGCCCATTGCTCCAGCGTTTCCCCGGGTGCGGCAAAGATCAGGTCAATCGAAACGCTTCGCGCGAACGAGCGAGCGTGTTCAACCGCGGTGCGGACGTCGTCGGCCGAGTGGTCGCGTTCGAGCGTTTTCAGTTTGGTCGGGTTGAGCGACTGCACACCGAGGCTGACCCGATTCACGCCGCAGTCGGCCAACGCGGCTGAAGTGCTGACGGTAAGGTCGTTGGGATTGCATTCGGCCGTCAGTTCAATCTCATGCGTCCAGTCGAACCGCGAGCGAATGATTTGCATCAACCGATTCAGGTCCGCGGGCGACAAATGGCTGGGTGTGCCACCGCCCAAGAACAGCGTGTCGATCTCGTAGTGTTGATTCAGCCAGCCGATTTCTGTTTCAATCGCGTTTAGGTAACGCTCGACCAGATAATCTCGACCCGCGACGACCGAAAAATTGCAATAGCCGCAGCGATGACGGCAGAATGGCACATGGATGTAGACCGAGCGCGGAACACGGCTAGATGGCGCGAAGGTGTCAACACTAGCAAGCATGAGGCGGCATTAGATCCATAGCTTGAGTCGACCGTCCAACATGTCTGGCAGCTTCTTTGTCACGTGCCGCTCGGCCTCACGACGACTGTAACGCGTGCTTAAATGCGATGCGACGATAAGCTCGTTCTGAAAACGATCTTTTCGCTGGACGTAGTCGTCCAAATGCATGTGACCGTTCTTGTGGATTAGCTCTTTACGATGATCAGGTGCGACGAAGGTCATTTCGGTGATCAGAATTTTCGCCTCATAAAACAATGGATTGTCATCCAGGCCTTTGGGCGAGGTGTCGCCGGTGTACGCGACGATGGGAACCCGTTTCTCGTGCGTGATCTCGGTTCCGGATGCTTTGAGGTCCCGGATCTGGTCACCCGATAGCTCGCGGTATTCGGGCTTCAACTTATTGCGTCGCTCGAACACGACGTAACCAAAGCTGGGAATCGTGTGAGTCGTTTTCAAGACTCGAACGACCAGTTCGCGCGACAGTTCAATCTCTTGTCCAGCCTCAACACCGATCAGGTCGCAGTGCATCCGCCCGCGGTCCAGTCCCTCGAACGAGGATAGCATGTTGCGGATCCGGTCAACTGCGTAGGCTGGCACGTAGACCCGCGGGCGATCCATCTTCATCAATCGCCGTCGTGAAACGTACAGCGGCAGCGCCGCGATGTGGTCCAAGTGGCAATGAGAAATCAGCCACCTCGGCATGCCCATGAAATCCCACGGATGGGCTCCCAAATCGAAGCCCAATTTCAGCTCGGGGATCCGCCAGTACGACTGCACCGCGGCTCGCGAATAGCCTTCAACCGTCAGGTCTCCGTGCGAGTGAGTTTTGACGGGGGCGTTGTTGAGCATGCGAGCGTGACGGGTCGTGAGCGTTGGGGCAAAGCGGGGCGTGCGGAAAATCGGGCGTACCTGAAAATCCAGTTTAGCTGGGGAACCTCCTCAAAACGACGGGGCAGTCGGTGCGCATTGCTGGGAAAGGAAGACTTCGTTGGATCCGGCGTCGTGGTCGGGCGTACGCTTTCGTGCCCGCTGGTTGCCCGCAGAGTTTACCCAGCCGTATTCAGCCGAACAGGAGGATCATCTTCGCTTGTTGGCAGATACCGAACCGGATGTCCGTGCAAGCACGCGCAAGCGGCGTTTTGAGTACAATCCACGCGACCGGTCGATCGATACGAGATGAGAAGGTTCACACCAATCACAACAGCCGGGCGTTACCGACTCGCCCGACTTTTTCTACACCGATCGGAAACTTAACCATGGCTGACCGCCGCCCAGTTTCGCCAACCGTCGACCGCCGCACGATGCTGCGAGCGGCTGCTGCTGCGACCGTTGCCGCCGGCGCGACGTGTTCCAAACTGAATGCAGCCGGCTGCAACACCAACAGCGGAACGGGCCCATTGGTCCAGCTAACCGGGCGTCGTCAGACTTCAGGAAATCCCTTAAAGACCCGTGCCGCCGCGGATTATCAGCGTTCGCTGGCGCAGTACGGAGGCCGATTGGCCAGTCCGATCCGGGAACTGTTTAACACCGCCAAGAAGCAAGATTGCGTCCACTTTGGTGTGCTGGTCATCGGATCCGGCTACGGCGCCTCGATCACCGCGGCTCGGCTGTCGCAGCGTTTGAACCCGAACCACCGCATCGCGATCCTTGAGCGTGGGAAAGAGTGGTTGCCGGGTACCTTTCCCGATACGTTCGCCGATCTTAGCAAGGAAACTCGCGCCGCGTTCGTGGGTCCGCAAACGGGAAAGGTCAATCAGCCGCTCGGGTTGTTTAACTTGATGATGAACGACGAAGTCAACATCATGGGTGGCAGCGGGTTGGGCGGCGGCAGCCTAATCAACGCCAGCATCGCGTTGCGTCCGCACTCCGAAGTGTTCCAGCAGGCACGCTGGCCGTCGCCGCTACGAAACGTTGAGGTCCTTGGTCCGTACTACGATCGGGTCGCCAAAGCGATGGCGCTTTCGCGTACCGCGTTCGACTTGACCCCCAAGGTACGCGTGCGACGATTGGCGGCTGAGCGGTTGAGTAGCAATCCGAACTTTTTCGATCGCTCGAACATTTCGGTGATGTACGACCATCGCCATTTGGACGCTCAGATGCGAAACCCACAGGGTATGATCCAGCGGCCCTGCACATTGTGCGGCGATTGCATCACGGGTTGCAATGTCGGAGCCAAAAACACATTGGCAATGAACTACCTGCCGATGGCTCGTCACAACGGTACCGAAATGTTTACCCAGGTCGAGGTCACCAGCATTGAAAAGATGCAGGGCTACTACCGAGTTCACATGACCTACATTGACGATCAGCATGACCGCATCACGCGACACCCAGTTGCCGTGAACTCGCGAATTGTCGTCGTCGGCGCGGGCAGTCCGGCGAGTGCCGGGATCTTGCTGGACTCGCAGACCGAGACCTTCGAGTTCAGTCCGCGGCTGGGCGAACAATGGTCGGGCAACGGCGACACCATCGGGTTCATCACGGGCCTTGAGCGCGGAACGAACATCGGAGGTTACTCGACTTATCCCGCTGACCGTCCCGGAGTCGGTCCGACGGTCACCACGTCACTGAACTTTTACCGGGACGTTGAACTGCAAAAACGGCTGCTGATCCAAGACGCTTCGTTGCCCCGCGGCGTCGGCAATTTGTTCTCGGCACTGCTGCGTGATCCGCAATTGACACGCTCAATGGTGATGTTGGGCATGGGGCATGATGAGGGCAAGGGGCGTCTGATTAAGCGTGATGGGCGCTGGCAAGTCAAATGGGAAGGGCTGAAAGATTCCGCCTACCGAAAGATGGTGTTCAAAGAATTCGAGCGATTGGCGTGTGCTCACGGTGGAAAGTACAAACGTCTAAAGGCATTCGGCGACAATTTGGTAACCGTTCATCCGCTGGGAGCTTGTGGTATGTCCGACAGTCCAACGCACGGAGCCGTTAATCATTTGGGGCAAGTGTTTGACGGACGTGGTGGCGGAGCGATGGATTGCCGCACGGGCCAAGCCGCGGTTCACGAAGGTTTGTATGTTTCTGATGCGTCGGTGATTCCGACAGCCTTGGGCGTGAACCCGTACATGACGATCGGAGCACTTGCCGAACGCACGGCGGCTCATATCGTCAATCATCCGTCTCACGGCGGGATGTTCGCGGGGTGAGCCTGGAACTGACTCCGTTGGAGGCCCGGCTGCAGGCGTGGAAAGTATGTTCCCCCGCCGCTCTTGCGGACCGACACCAACTGATTTTGATTCACTTTAACGATACGGAAAAATAATGTTCTCCAAGACCTGCCCCAACAATAGACTGCCGTCACCCACCCTGGATGGCTTACGTTTGCACGTAATTTGCATCGCGGTTGTCGGGCTGTTCGGGTGCTGGGATCAGGTTAATGCTCAGTGCAACTGCGGATCGCAAGCAACAGCGATCGCTCAGCCGGTCCATGCCGGGACCGTTTGGGGCCAAGCTTATCGTGCCCCGTCGGTTGCCTACGGTTACCGCGGCTATGAATCGCGGTCAGGAGTCGCTCAGTTCACCTACTATAAAACGCCTGTCGGTTCCGCTCGAGGAATCCCGGGTCAGACCGTCCCGGTTCAAACGGTGGTCGCCAACTTTGCCCCGCCAAGCAACCTGTCAGGAACTCGGTCGTCGACGCCTAAAAGAACCGTGTTTCGGCAGCCCCTAATCCGACGTTGGTAAGCGGTGCCGGGCGGAGATTTCGGTTTGTGCCGTCCCCCTGCGGCGGACAGTAACCAGTTGTCAATGATCTTCTGTCCCTTTGACGATCGCAGCGGGTTAGCGTACAACCTGTGGCTCGAATTGAAGCGACTTTAGCGATGCCTGCCGGAGAGTGGGCTCCGCGAGGGGGAGCCGTGAAACTGGTCAGGCCTGAAATATGGAGCAGCCATAAGCGGGGTACTCTTGTGCGGAGCCCTCTCACCGGCAGGCTTCTTTGACGCGAGCCTGCTGACCGGTGTGCGTCGAAAGGCGGTCGACCAACAAACAAGAAAAAGGGGGCTCATTGCTGAGCCCCCCAGTTCGACTTTGCCATGCGGCCTGCTCCGACAAAGTCTAACCCGTCCAGTAAACGTAGATGACGTTTCAAAAGTTGGCGGTCGAAATCGACCTTAGAAGATTGAAAAGCGGGTGAACCCTCGGCTGCCGAAATGGCGAAATGAGCCTTTTCGAATCACGTTCGCCGCCGGTTGGTAAGTTCCACACGTGTGCTATTCCCAAGCGTGAGTGCCCATGATTTTGATGCTGACCCAAGACCTAATGATGTCCAGCACCGTCAGCTCGGTCGCGCGTTCGATGGACGAGTCATTCAAAACCGCCAGCTCGGTCACGGCGGCCGAAAAGATGATTGCGGAACACCAACCGCGGTTGATGCTAATCGATTTGCAAACACCCGCTTTGCAAGTCGATTCGTTGTCTCAGTTGTTTAACGGCCTGCCGACCGATCAGCGACCTCGCACGGTGGCTTATGCTCAGCACGTTAACAAAGATTTGCTTGACCAAGCATCAGCGGCAGGCTTCGATCAGATTTTGACGCGCGGTCAGATGGACGCAAACGTTACCGATGTTTTGCTGCAAAAGTAGAAGGCACTCGAAATTCGCCGACGCACTTTATTAGGACCACTACGACCCACCGGAGGCACCGATGAGCGATGAAATGCTGCCGATCCAGAAGCTGGATATTCTACGCGCCGCTTGCTGCGTCGCCGGGATTGATGGTGAAGCCAATGAAGCTCAGACGGCTGTGCTGGAGCGGCTTGCCAAGGAAGTGGGGGTCGGGAAAGCGTCGCTCAGTGCGATGATCGAGCGAGCCGAAACAGATCAGACGTTTCACGAAGAGCAATTCAAGGTACTCAAGTTTGAGCCCAAGGTTACGATGGCGACGTTGCTGGAGGTTGCGTTGGCCGACGGGGAATTGTCTGAACCAGAAATCAATGTCTTGCGTATCTTAGGCGGCCGCGTGGGGATGGCCGACCAGACCTTCGACGAGTTAGTCGTTGCTCTCAAGAGTCGCTAATTGTCGCAAAGGACCTCTTTTCCCTGACGCGAAACGCCACTTTGCGTCTTCCAAATTCAATGACCGTGTGTCACAATTTCGGAAGAGTCACGCCGGGCAGCTGTTGCAGATTCCGGTGCAAAAGATCGTTCGTTTTCGGAGTCGCGGGATGTTTGTTCGAATTGCCTTGGTCGCATTGGCGATCGTGTTTCTGCCTCAAGCCTCGGCAGACGCCCAACTATTCCGCCGTTTCTTCTCGCCAGCTGGCCCGCCGCCTGGTTATCGACCACCCACACCGCAGTATCGCTCGCCCTACCAAGGTGGTGCTCCGCAGCAGTCGGCGGCACAGCAATCGATTCCGCAGCGTTACTACCGATTGCCGAACGGTCAAGTTGTTGTTGCACCTGCTCCGTCCAGCAACCCGGGCACTCAGTCGCCTCAGCCTGGGCAGCCAAACCGCACGCCGGTGACCTCCACGCAAACCGACATCGCCCGGATGGGAGGCCAGCCGGGAACGAATCCCAGCCCTGCAGCAGTCCAGCCAACTCTACAAGGGCCACTTAATCAATCGGCATCGGTCAATTCGTCTCGCACTGCCCCAGCAACTGCGGTGACGTCAGCCAGCCCTACCCAACCGCAGACCTATCAGCCGCAGCAGTATCGCCGAGTCGTGGTTTACAACCCGTACACTCGGCAACGCTCGATTCGTTTAATTCCGATTCCGCCCGCTGGCGCGACCGGTCAGTCAGCTCAGCCAACAGCCGCCACCAAAACGACCGTTCCCGGTCGTGCAACCTCCGTGGTCACCGGCACGCTGACTCCACCGTCAGGGGTGACAGCCGTTCCAATGCCAGCGATCGCCAGCAGTGTCCCTGCTTCGCCGCAGCCCACACCGGTTGATCAACCTGCGATTCGCTTGGATTCCCAGGTGTCTCCGGCAACGTTTAACGCCCCAGCTTCGACGATCGTGACTCCGCCTGTCGCTGCCCCTGAGCGATCGCAACCGGTTCGGCGTGCCAACGGACAGTTCTCTGTGTTGGACCTCGGTGATGACGACAAAACCGAGGAACGCGGGGTAGCGCTCGAGCTTGCGGCGCCTGCCAATTAAATCTCTCAAGGTAAGTCTTTACGTTCAACGGATTGAATGATGTACCGAACGCTTTTCGCCGCCCTTGCGCTGACGCTTTTACTTGCTACCGGCACGATCGCTCAAGACAGCGCGTCGGATGGTGACCCAGACAGTTCGTCTCCCCTGATCGAAGCCGATTTTGATCGCTCGGTTCGGGTGCAAGACGACTTGTTCCAGCACGTAAACGGAACTTGGTTGGAAACGGTCGAAATCCCGGCCGACAAATCGAACTACGGAACCTTCGGCAAGCTGGCGGATCTATCGCAGCGTCGGATTCGCGACCTGATCAAGCAAACCGCATCCGAAGCTCATCCAGCAGGCTCACTGAAGCAAAAGGTTGGCGATTTCTACCGCAGCTTTATGGATGAAGAACGGGTCAACGAGCTGGGGGCCGATCCGATTCGACCCTTGCTGGCTGAAATTGATACGTTGCAAAGTAGTGCGGATGTTTGGCGTTTCTTCGGGCGGTTGAGTTCGCAGAACATTGATTCGCCCGTTGGCGTGTACGTTTCTCAGGACGCCAAGGATTCGGAAACCTACATCACCCATGTCATCCAAAGCGGTTTGACACTGCCCGATCGCGACTACTACTTGGACGACGAGCAAACCTCCATCGATGCGCGAAAGGCGATGGGCGAGTACGTGCGAGCTGTGTTTAAGTTGGCCGGTTTGCCAAAAGAACAGCAAGCTGGCCACGAGATCATGTTCTTAGAGACCATGTTGGCACGGATTTCATGGGAGCGAGTCAAACTACGCCAGGCCGATTTGCGTTACAACAAATTTTCGTTGACTGAGTTGGCCAAGAAGACTCCCAACGTCGATTGGGTCGCGGTTTTGCGAGAGAACAAAATCGTGGACATCGAGCAATTGATCGTAGGCACGCCCAGTTTTTTTGAACAACTCGATGCATTGATGAACTTTGTGTCGGTCGACGTTTGGAAACGATATCTCAAATTTCGTGTGATCGATGAATTTGCGCCCCTGTTGTCGCAGCCGTTTGTGGACGCGAGCTACGTGTTCTACCAGCAGGAACTTGCCGGGATACCCGAACAAAAGCCGCGTTGGAAACGAGCTGTCAATCAGATCGCCGGCACGCGTGGATTTGGTGCTCTGGGGGATGCGGTGGGCCAGCTGTACGTCGATCGTTATTTCGATGTCGAGGCAAAGCAGCAAATGGATCGGCTGGTGCAGAACCTGTTGAAGGCTTTTGAGAACAGCATCGACGATCTGACTTGGATGACCGACGAGACTAAGCTTCGGGCTCACGAAAAATTGAAAAAGATCGGCACCAAGATCGGCTATACCAACAAGTGGAGAGACTACGGCGAATTGGAGGTGCGCCCCGATGACTTGTTCGGAAACGTGCTGCGCTCCAATCGCATCGAACATCTGCGGAACGTTTCGCGTTTGGGTCAGCCGATTGATCGTGAAGAATGGTCCATGACACCGCAAACGGTGAACGCGTACTACAGTCCAGTGAAAAATGAAATCGTGTTCCCCGCAGCGATTTTGCAACCGCCCTTCTTTGGTTCCGACGCCCCTGCCCCATTGAACTACGGTGGGATTGGCGCTGTCATCGGGCACGAGATTAGTCACGCCTTCGACGATCAGGGTAGCAAGTACGATGGCGATGGAAACTTGAACAACTGGTGGACCGAGGCGGATCGCGAGGCGTTCAAAACGCTGACCGAAAAATTGGTCGACCAGTTCTCTGCGTTCGAGCCGCTGCCGGGTAAGCGAGTCGATGGGCAGCTGACGCTGGGCGAGAATATCGCTGACCTGTCGGGCTTGGCCATCGCGTTTAAGGCGCTGAAGCTTGACATGAAAGTTCAACCGCAAAGCGATATCGCGGGTTGGACGCCGGAGCAGTTGTTCTTCGTCGGTTGGAGCCGCGTGTGGCAGCGAAAGTACCGCGATGCGGAAATGGTTAAGCGTCTGCTGACCGACCCACATTCGCCCTCACGCTATCGAGCCAACGGCCCGGTGACCAACATTGACGCGTTCTACCAAGCATTCAAGTTGAAAGACGGTGACGCTTTGTTCCGTCCACCGGCCGACCGGATCAAGATTTGGTAACCAATCGCTCTCGCGGTCAAACTCCCACGGCCAAGTTACCGCTGGCAAAACGAATCGGCCAAACTTCGCCAGCAGGTACCACGCTAGCATGCCAGCGCGCACTGGAGCCGCCCTGTTCCCTGGCTCCGTTTCGGACCCGTCTTTCGCGCGAAAATAGACCGGTTGCAACAGTTCTGTTGAAGAACCGGGGTCAATCGTTCCGACGCGAATAACCGATACCTGCCTTTCCGTTCACAATTGGCCGCCCCCGGTGCGTTGATTGGGTGAGCGGTTGGGCGACGAGCGATCGGAAGGACGATCGCCAGTTGAGCTACCGGAGTCGATTCGATGAGCATCATTTCTGTCGTTGTTGGAACGTTCCTCGTGTTCGCGGGGATGCTGATTTGGCATTTTCTAACTTACCGTGATCGCAGCGGTGAGGACGCTGCACGCCTAGCGCTAACGCGCGATAACGAGCAGCTGCGGGCGGAAGTCGGCCAGTTGCAAGAACTACGCACCAGCCTTGACGATCGTTGCTCGCGCCAGAAGGGGCAGCTGAATGTTTTGCAGCAGTTGTGTGACGACTGGTCGGCCAATCGGGAGCAGGCGGAACGCGAACGCGCGGGGCTCGAAGCGGACCTTCGCACTCGAATCGAACAGATTAACAAACACGCCTCCGAGTTGGAGCTTGAAAAGCAAAGACGGATCTCGGTTGAAGACGAACTACACGCAAAGGCTCAGGCACAGCTAGAAGAACTGGCCAACGTCCAACAAAATTGGCAGACCGAGCACGCTCGCGTAGAAACAGCTCTGTCGCAGCGGCAGTTGGAATTAGAATCCCGCGAGTCTGAAAACAAGAAACTGGTCAAGAAACTGCAGGACACTCAGGCGCGTGCGGCAGATTTGGAATCGCAGCTGGCGAACGAGCGCCGGCTGTTGGCAACCGCTCGGAAGAACGCATCCGGCATCGAAAAAGAGTACGTAACACTAGAATCATCGCTTAGCGAAAGCAGTCAGCTGTTGATCGATGCCCGCAGCGAATGTGCCGCGGCGATCTCTGGCCGCGAAGCCGTCCAAGAATCGCTACGCAACCTCCAGCAAACTCACGATCAGCTGAAAAATGACCACAAAGAAATGCGCGATCGCGTTGCGGCGCTGGAGTCGGTTGGTCGGCAAAACGAATCGCTGAAAGCATCGATCGCTCAGCTCAAGCAAGAGCTTGTTCGTGTCTCAGAGCAACGCGATGAGGCAGCGGGCAAGCACCAGTCGGCTATCACCACGGCAGCGGGATTGCAGACGCGAATCGACAACCAAGAGGCGACCATCCACGGCTTACGCGACAGTCAAGCCAAAGCGATGGACAACCTGAAACGGGAGGTCACGGTTCGGACGCAGTTGGAATCTGATTTCGCAGCACGCACCGCAGGGCTTGAAGAGCAGTTGCAAATGCAGGCCGCCGCGTTGCAGAAGCAAATTGAAGCGAACCAGCAGGATCGCGATCAGGGTCAGGTTGCTCTGCGAAAGCAATTGGATTCACACAGCGAAACGATTCGTCAACTGACGAGCGAGCGCGAAAAGCTGTCGGTCGAGCTGTCCGGCACCCGTGAACGCATTGACTCGGTAAGCGAGTCGTTGACGGAGCGAGAGGCATTGATTTCCAAGTTGGAGAACGAAGTCGAAGAAGTCGGCACCCTGCAAGTTCGAATTCGTGAGTTGGAATCGCTACTGCAACGTCGCGAAGCCGAAATGCAGGAATTGAACGTAAGCTCGGAAGAGGCGGATTTGCTTCGAGAGCAATTTTCTAGCCTGCAGGATCAGTATGCGATCGCTCGACGACGGCAAGGTGAACTGGAGTCCAGTTTGTCAGAACTAGAGACCGAACGCTCCAAAGACCGGTCGGCCGAACGCACGTATCAGGGCCAATTACAACAGTTGCAGCACAAGTTGTCAGCTAGTGCCGACACAATTCGCAATCTTCGTCGTGAGCGGGCCGCTGTTTTGGCTCGCTTGGCGAACTACCGCACGATTGTTGAACCCGAGCGGTCGGTGATCTCGTTCACCCAAGCGATGGAATTGCAGCGGCAGCAGAGCGAAACGCACGATCCGGAGTATGGCGGCCAGATGACACGGCATGCAAAGCGCGGTTGGGTCTACACGACACAGCCGGACCAGCGAGATGATTTGAAACGCATCAGCGGCATCGCGGAAGTTCTCGAAGGCCGTTTGAATGACTTTGGGGTGTACACGTTCAAGCAAGTTATGGGTTGGACGCCTGCCGAAATCGAAGAGTTTTCACAGCTGTTGACTTTTCCTGACCGGATTGTCCGAGACGACTGGCAGGGCCAAGCTCGGTTCTTCTACCGCGAACGATCCTCGCAGCAAAAATCTGCTGCCTAGCTCGCATCGCGAGTCGCCAGTACCGCTGGCATCTTTGTAGACAACAGAAAAAGGGCGCGGACGCTTCACAGCGACCGGGCCCTTTTTCATGCGCGTGCAGTCAGTGATTAGTTCCGCGGCGACGTATCGGGTTGCACTTGGTTTCGTGAGTCTGCCGCGTGCTCCCTAGGGCAATTTTCTGCGACTTGTTTAGGCGACGTTTCGAGGGTCGTTCAGCTCGATTCATAAACTGTATCAGTTGGGGCAAGTTCTCGGTTCGTGCCAGTTGTAACGGGCCAGTTATGACTGTTGTCCGGCGTTGACGGAATACCCGATAACGTTCTTAGTATCTCAGCTGATGAGTCCTCTCGTCTTGGTCAAACGTCTAATAAAAAACTTGCAGCAGTAACATGAATTACCTCAGAAATTTCGCGAGCGTGATGGCCTTGGTCGCATGCTGGATTTCCGCTCCTGTCAATGCAGACATTATCACGACCAGCTTCAGCACCAATAACGGGCAAGCTGGCAATATGTTTGATGTGAACGTGCTGGCGTCGCCCGGTATCGATCTAACGAGTTTGGAGCTGAACTTGGACCCAGGGAACTGGGACATCAGCCTCTACACAAAAATCGGCAGCTACGTCGGCAGCGAAACTAACGCCAGTGATTGGACGCTGCACAGTCAGATTACAGGCCTGACCAGCAACGGGACCGATACCGCAACGCCGTGGGACATTCCCGATCTGAACCTAAGTTCGGGGATCAATTCGTTTTACGTCGTTAACACTAACGGAACGGCCATCAATTACTACAACGGCGGTGGAGTTGGTAGTGTTGAGGCAGCAGACGCAAACATCGAGGTCTTCGAGGGGCTCGGTCGTGCGGGATTATTTGGTGCTCAGTTTAGTCCACGAGTGTTCAGCGGAAGCCTAGAGTACAACGTTGCTGTTGCTGTTCCTGAACCTCACGCGGCGTTCCTAATTGCGATCACGGCGTGTGGATCCAGTTTTCGCCGTCGTAGGTAGCGGTGCACGCGAGCCGGTCGATCAACTCGCGGTTAGCTCGTTCCAGAGGTCGTCCGCACTGGTCGGCTGATCGGGAACGAGTTCCAGCCGCCGCAAGTATTCAATGGCGGCGGTCAGTGAATCGGTTGGTTTCACGAAGTCAGCACTCCACCGTGTCCGCTCAAACCATTGCTGCACCTGTTCGACCCCTAGCTGGTAACGCTTGGCGATGGTTTCAACCGCGGTGGGCGAATTCATCAGTTGCCCGCACTGGTCGTTAATGACGCTCAGCATTGCGTGAACCGCGTCAGAATGTTGGCCAAGAAAATCTTGACGAGCGCAGACGACGAAGGCGGGCCACGGCGTTTCACGATCTGCGATTCGTCGGAACTCGCCCGAGGCCACCAGTGGCGAAGTCGTAAACCGTTCCCAGAAGAAAATGTCTGCCTCGCCAGCAGCCAGCGCCTCGCGCGCGCCCGCTAGGTTGTTGACGACGACGAATTCTAGGTCTTCTGTTTGCCACCCACGTTCGGCTGCATCGACAATTGCCATCAGGTGGGAGCCTGATCCGAACCGACTGATGGCGTAGCGTTTGCCGCGGATTTGCTCGATCGATTCAATGTTCGAACTGGCCGCCACGTGAATGCCCCAGATCAAGGGCGACTGGACGTAGGTTTTGACCACCCGTGATCGGTTGCCATTCAAAATGTCGGTAACGCATCCCTCGGTCAACACGATCGCAACGTCTAGCTCGTCCGAGCGTAACGCAGCGGTCATCGCGCCGGTGCCGCCGGGATAGTCCGTGTAGATCACGTCGACACCCGTTTTTGAGAACGCACCGGTTTCGGTGCCCAAGTGCCAAGGCAGATTGAAATGCTCGGGCACGCCGCCAACACGAACGGAAACGAGGTCACTCATGGTGGTTGATCCTTTGGTTCGCAGACGGTTTAGCGAATGATGTTCGAGTCACGAACCGTTTTCGCGTGCTCAAACACGTCGAACAGTCCGTCACCATCCTGCTGATCGATGAGAGCTCGAACTTCCGCAAGCTTCGCGCAGAAGCAATCGATGTTTTCCAAAATGGCCGCTCGGTTTTCGACGCAGATGTCGCGCCACATTGTCGGATCGCTCGACGCGATACGTGAGAAGTCTCGAAAGCCACCGGCCGCGAACTGAAAAATCTCATCCACGTAATCGGTCCGCGAGATGGCATCCACCAACGCGTAAGCCAGCACGTGCGGAAGGTGGCTGGTCGCGGCCAGCACGCGATCGTGTTGCTCAACACCCAGCGACTCGACTTTCGCGCCAGCGGCTTGCCACATCGAGGTGACCGTTGCGATAGCCTCGGGTGCTGTGTTGTCCAACGGAGTAAGAATCACTTTGTGGTCGACGAACAAGTCATTGATTGCCGCGCCAACGCCACTTTTCTCTCGACCGGCAATGGGATGGCCCGGTACGAATCGCGAGGGCACGGTGCCGAAGACTTCTTTCGCCGCTGCCACGACCGCTGCCTTTGAGCTGCCCGCGTCGGTGACCACCACGTCGCCGGACAAGTCGCCATCAATCTGTGCCAGAATTGACTTCATCGCTCCCATCGGCACGGCCAACAGCACCACGTCCGCGCCCTCGACCGCCTCGCCGGGGTTCGTTGTCCACGCGTCGATTGCTCCGAGTTCGACGGCACGTTTCAGACGCTCTTCACTGCGTCCACATCCGACGATCTGCTGGCAGTAACCGGCCTTTTTTAACGCCAGCGCCAACGAGCCGCCGATCAATCCGACGCCGAAAATCGTGAGTTTTTGAATCATGGCACGATCTTAGCCACCGTCGGTCGCTTTGCCGAGGACTGGGCGACGGCGCGCCGGAACACGGCGCCGGGGCGACTTCTGACGCCCTAGATTGGTGCAGGACCAGCGAGAACGCATGGCGAACTCACCAATTGCTCGATCCGAAAACAGCCTATTCGGGACGGTTTGAGTTGGCTAACATGTAAACAGTTGTTTAAGTCAAGCGTTTACGGTTGCCCCTGCGATGAGCACAGATGACGTAAAAGACCGGATTTTGCTGGCTGCTGGACCAATTTTCGCGGCCAAGGGCTTCCAGCAGGCGACGATCCGAGAGATCAGCCGCGATGCCCAGTGTAATGTCGCGAGCATCAATTATCACTTTGGTGACAAGAGCCGTTTGTATCTGCAAACGCTGGATCTGGCTCGCAACATGCGGGAGCGGCAGGTTCCCCTGCCCCATTGGCCCGATTCCGTGACGCCGGATCAGAAACTACTAAGCTTCATCGAACTGTTGCTCAATCGAATGGTCGCGATGCAAACTGAACCGTGGCAGGTGAAACTGCTCTTGAGAGAGGTCATGCAACCGACGGACGCGGCGAAGCATTTGGTGTAAGAGTACTTCCGCCCATTTCTGGATCGGCTCACGCTGATCGTCGACGAGTGCGTGGGTGAACGTTTGCCCGATCACCAACGGCGGCACCTAAGTTTCAGCATCATCGGTCAGTGTCTGCACTACCGGGTGTCGGGCGAGATGATGCAATTGATGGTTCCGGCAGACGAATACCGCGAGCATTTTGACATTCCGTCACTGGCAAATCACATTTGGCTTTTTTCTTTGGGTGGTTTGGATCGCGTAAAGCAATCCGTGCTTGCCGACGCGACCGCCAACGAACACTAGCGCTTTGTCGGAAACATGCCCGACCAACCCACATGAACCAGTTGATGAACAAACCTTCCTACACTGACAGAAAAACGTTCTTGCGAAGCGAGATTTTCAAGTACTCAGTTTCGGCCCTGATCCTGGTTTTAGGATTTGGTTTGATGATGTTTTTGAAATCCTTCGCCAAGCCACCGGCGGATCGCGAATCAACGTCGCTTGTCGCGCAGGTCGATGTGCAAGAGGTCGTTGCCTACGCGGGTAACCTTGACCTTGAGGTCAGCGGCACCGTCGTTCCCTATCGCGAGATCCGAGTCGCGGCCGAGGTGGGTGGCCGAGTGACAAACAAAACAGCGGCGTTCGAGGCTGGCAATTTTGTCTCAAAGGGTGACGTTTTGCTGGAGATCGATCCAGAAGAGTACCGGCTAGAAATTCAAACCCAGCAGGCCAACCTGGATCAGGCGAAACGTCGCGTCGAAGAAAATCAAAAGCTGATTGAGGGCGAGCTAAATAATATCCGTTTGGCGGAAGCAGACGTGCGATTGCAGCGAGCGACCAACGACCGCAACCGCCGCCTGAAGAATGTCCTGTCCAAGTCTGAGCTAGATCAGTCTAACCGAGCGCTGATCGCGGCCGAGTCTCAGTTGACGCTGAGGCGGACGAATCTTTCGTCCTTGCAAGCTGCCGCGGCACGTTTGGCTGCCGCGGTCGAACTCGCCGAACGTCAGGTCGAAAAAGCAAACTTAAATCTGCGCCGGGCGACTGTCGTTGCGCCTGAGGACGGCGTGATTGTTAAAGAAATGGTTCAGGAAGGCGACTTCGTCAACCGAGGAACTCAGCTGTTAACGTTTGAGGACACACGACAGGCGGAAGTCCTATGTAACCTCACCACGTCGGAGCTCAACCAGATCCGCAAGTACGCTGCGGATACCGCGGATGATCGGACAGGTTCGGGGGCTGCAAACGGCTCTGCCAAAAGTCCGCTGGATAACCGATCGGTTTATCGGCTGCCGCCCACTCCGGTCACCATTATCGATCCCGCGATGCCTGATGTTACCTGGATGGGGACACTCGAACGGTTTGATGGAATCGGCGTTGACAGTGTTACCAAAACGATCCCCTGCCGTATTTCGATTGACCAACCGATCGTCGAATCTGACAACGGTTCGGTTGCGTTGGTTCGCGGCATGTTCGTGAAGTGCCGCCTTGAATTTCGCGTTTCCAGCGGATCGGGAAGTCAGAAATATGTTGTTCTCCCCGAGCAGGCCGTTCACCCAAATTCCCACGTGTGGCTCGTTGAGAACGATCAGCTAAAGCGGAAAGACGTTCGAATTGTGGATCGAGTTGCTACGGATCTCGTAAACGATACAACGCTCGGGCCGCTGGCTGTGCTCGAACAAACCGAATCAGGTCCGAAACCGGGCGATTGGGTGGTTGTTTCTCCGCTGTCGCAGCCGTCTGAGAACGCAGTGGTTGAAGTCGCCGTTAGGAACGGCCAAGAGGTGCAAGGTCAACAGCAAGTCGAATCTGACAAGTCTTCATCCGCCGCGACAGTTTCTGAACCCTGAACCCTGAACCCTGAAGCTGCCTTCCCAAACCCTTCTTCCTGAACCCATCTCATGCGATCCATCGTAAAATGGGCGATTAAAAACTCGCCCGCCATGAACACTTTTTTGATCGCGTCGCTGCTGGTCGGTGCGATCAGTATGGTCATCATGCGTCGCGAGGTGTTCCCGAGCTTTGCGTTGGAGATTGTGCTCGTGACCGTGCCCTTTCCCGGGGCAAGTCCGGAAGAGGTTGAGGACGGTATCTGTCAGAAGATCGAATCGGCGGTGAACGGGGTCGAGGGCATCAAGAAGATCACATCTGTGGCGACAGAGAATAGCGGCTCGGTCGTCCTCGAGCTAAACAGTAACATCAAAGACGTCCAACGGGTGATGAACGATGTTCGCTCGGAAATTGACCAGATCGCCAATCAGCTGCCGCCCCGTGCGGAGGATCCCGAGGTGAAACAGATCGTGTTTCGTGCCCCGGCGATAACGATCGGGATTACCGGACCCGATCGTGGTGCGGCGGCCGATCCGCTGCAAGCCGATCTTGAGCTGCGAGAGGTCGCAGAGGAAATTCGTAGCGAACTGCTGGATCTGCCGGCGGCCAAACCAAAGAACGGTGTTCGAGCTGCGTTTGCATTTTTGTACCAACCGAAGGGCAACGCGATTTCCTCCGCTGAAATCGCGAACGAACGACCATACGAAATCGGCATTGAAATCAGCGAAGACAAACTACGCGAGTTTGGGCTGGACCTGCGCGGATTCGCAGATCTCGTCCGTAAGCAAAACGTCAACGTGCCCGGCGGCAAGATGGAAACCGTTGGCCAAGAGCTTTTGCTGCGAGGCAACAACAAGCGCGAAACCGGCACCGAGATCGCGAAGCTGCCCGTAATCACCAAGCCGAACGGTGACGTGGTAACGGTCGGTGACGTCGCCAAGGTGATTGATGGCTTTCAGGAAACGACTTCGCTGAACCTAATCGATGGCCAGCCGGGATTGGTGATCGAGGTCTCGAAGACCAGCGAGGAGGACCTATTCACAGTTGTTGATACCGTCAAAGACTATGTGGCCAACAAACAGTTGCCCGCTGGCTATGACCTTAGGTTGTGGGGCGATGTTTCACTGGACGTGGTGGATCGAATTGATCTGCTCAGCCGGAACGGAACCCAAGGTCTAATTTTAGTGTTCTTGGTCTTGGCCGTGTTCCTTGAGCTACGGCTCGCATTTTGGGTGGCGATGGGCATCCCTATTTGCGTGCTGGGCGCGGGTTTTGTTTTGTTGATCACTGGCCAGACGCTGAATATGCTTTCGATGTTTGCGTTTCTGATGGCGTTGGGCATCGTGGTTGATGACGCAATTGTTGTTGGCGAGAACATTTTTATGAAACGCCAGGAAGGCATGTCGCCCGGCAAAGCGGCGATCGCGGGCACGGTCGAGGTTTTGCCCAGCGTCACGGCTTCGGTGACGACGACCGTAATCGCGTTCTTGCCGCTGATGTACGTTACCGGGGTGATGGGCAAGTTCATCGCGGTGATGCCCGTGGCCGTGATCGCAATGCTCGTTATTTCTCTATTCGAGAGCATGCTGATCCTGCCCGCCCACTTGGCTCATGAGAACAATTTATTCTTGCGGGTCAGCGGAAGAGTTCTCTACGTTTTCAAGCCGCTCTTATGGCTATTTGAGCGGATCAATGCCATCGCGGCCCGCGGCTTAGGCTTTGTGATTGATCGTCTGTACCAACCGTTCTTGCACGCTTGTCTAACGCATCGACGAGTTGTCCTGGCGACGTTGGCGACCAGTTTGATGGTGGTCATTGGCGGCTACTATGCGGGTTTCGTTCGGCTGGGGCTCTTCCCGTCAATGGACGGCTCCGAGGGATCCGCGACGATTGCCTACCCCAACGGCACGTCGTCCAGTTATGCCGAGGCGTCGTCGGTGCGGCTTCGGAACGCCGTGCTGGAGCTGAACAAACAGATCGAAGCCGAGACCGGCGAGCGCATTATTGATGTCGTTCACGAAAAAATTGGTCAGAGTGGTGACGCGATGCGCGGTCCGACGGGCGTGACTTCGGGCAGTCACGTCGGTGCCGTTACCGTTCATTTGACGCCGGCGGCCGAGCGAAGCACAACGCTTCGTAGCCTACTCGATCGTTGGCGCGACGAGGTGCCCAAGCTATCGGGTGCCGAGGTGTTGAAGTACGAAGCGCGATCGATGGGCCCCGGAGGCGCGGCGATCGAGTTTAAGCTGCTGGCCGACGACGATAGTACGCAGTATCTCGAACCGGCGGTCGAAGAAGCCAAAGAGTACCTCGCCACGAAAGCGGGCGTTGTCGATATCGAAGACGATTCACGGCAGGGAAAATGGGAGCTGCACCTGAAACTGAACGAACAAGGCCGCGCACTGGGGCTGCAAGAGGCGACGTTGGCCGAGACAATTCGCGCGGCTTACTTTGGTGAGGAAGTTATGCGAATCCAGCGTGGGCGGCACGAGGTAAAATTGATGGTTCGCTTCCCACGTGAGGATCGGCGTGACATGGCCGGTTTCGAGAATATTCGTATCCGTGACAATCAAGGAAACGAACGTCCGATCACCGAGGTCGCGGATCTCGAGTTCAAACGCCAGCTGTCGAAGATCAACCGGTTGGACTCGCGCCGCTCCATTACCGTTACGGCAGATGTGAACAAGCAAGAGGGTAGTGCTTCGGCGATTTTTGCTGAAATGCAAGCCGATTTTATTCCTCAGCTTCTGAAAAAATACAGAGACTCGCATGGGGCCAAACTGACCGTTGATTGGCAGGGCGAGCAAGCGGATAACGCGGAATCGATGGTCAGCCTGATGGCTGGATTCGCGGTCGCACTGCTGTCAATGTTCATCTTGCTGACCCTTGAGTTCCGGTCTTACCTGCAACCGTTAATCATCATGTCGGTGATTCCGTTCGGTTGGATGGGAGCGGTGGCGGGGCATTCGGTGATGAACCTTGAGATCAGCCTGTTCAGCGTGTTTGGAATGGTCGCGTTGACGGGCGTGATCGTCAACGATTCGATCGTGTTGGTAGATTTTATCAATTCCCGAGTCCGCGCGGGCACACCGCTGATTGACGCGCTGACGAGCGCAGGAAAGCGTCGCTTTCGTCCGATTTTGCTCACGTCACTGACGACTGTTGCGGGGCTGCTGCCGATGCTGGCCGAGCGTTCGATGCAGGCTCAGGTGTTGATCCCGATGGCGGTGAGCATCATCTTTGGCCTGATGGTCGGCACGCTGCTGATTTTGGTGCTCGTGCCTGTGTTCTACAGCATCTACGGGTTCGTGTTAGAGCTGTGTGGGTTCCCGCTGGTGCCGCACGAGTTAGATTAGAAGTTACGTGTGACCAACGAGTCGTTTAACCCGCGACCTCTTCCGACCGGACTCGCTTGATCTGGGCCAAGAGCTTCTTGAAGCTACTCGTCCGTTCCTGTGCTTTGATTGCCAAGCATTTGTGGATCGCTTTGGCCAGAATCGGGTCGAGGTTCGGGCGGTGTTCCAGGATGTTCGTCACCGGTTTGCTGTCGTGGGACAACGCCGCGGTTCCGGTGTAGTCCGTGCTGCCCCACGGATGCTCGAACGTTAGCAAGCGATAGGCCGTCACGCCGAATGAAAACAGATCGACGCGCTGGTCGGTCTCGCGCCGCCGCACGATTTCGGGGGCCATGTACTGCGGCGTGCCCGTGCGATTACCCGGCAATCGGTACGGTGGCTCGTTGGGCAGCGTCAGGCCAAAATCGATCAGCTTCAGCGACGCAAGATCTTTTTGGCAAATAAAGTTCCGCGGGCACACGTCTCGATGAATGAAGCCCTGCTCGTGGACAACTTGCAACGCCTCAGCCATCTGCCGGACGAGTTTTAAGCGATGGGGAAGGACTTCTTTCGAGCGATCGCGAATGACGGCGTCCAAGCCGGGCCCGTCGATGTACTCCATCAAAATATAGTGTTGGCCGGTTGTCGTTTGGCCGTACTCGTGCGTCTTGACGATTCGCGGATGATCGAACTGGCTAGCGATCTCGCCCTCGGGCGGCTTGTTCAGACCTTTGAACCGAGCCTCAAAGTAATCAAGCTTTTCTTGATCGATGAACTTGATGCCGAACCGTTCCTTGGTGCCAATTTTAGTGCCGACCCGGAACTTGGACATCGTGCCGGAGAAACTGTGACGGTCCAGTTGATACGTTTTCGCTACGTCCAAGCGAGCTTTGCCGCCGAGCGCGGATTTAAATTTGTCCAGTAGACCCATTAAGTCGTCCGATTAAGCGAGCATTCGAAGAGAAAAAACGACGTGGAGAACGACCGGCAAAACGAAGCGGGCAACCGAGCGAACGGATGAACGTACTTCGTCGTTTACTTGCCGCAGTAGTCGATCGTGCGAGCGATCTCGGATTTCAGTTTCTCACGCGAAACGATACGGTCAATGAACCCATGTTCCAAGAGGAACTCGCTCGTCTGAAATCCTTCGGGTAACTCAATGCGAATCGTGGCCTTGATCGTGCGCGGTCCGGCGAACCCGATCAGTGCTTTCGGCTCGGCAAACACCACGTCGCCCAGCGAGGCGAAGCTCGCCGCGACGCCGCCCATGGTCGGATTGGTCAGCACGCTAATGAACAAACCTCCGGCCTGATCGTAGCGAGCCAAAGCAGCGGACACTTTCGCCATCTGCATCAGCGAGAAAATGCCCTCGTGCATTCTCGCGCCACCGCCCGATCCGCTGACAATGATCAGTGGAAGGTTTTCCTCGGTCGCCCGTTCAACGAGTCGCGTCAATCGCTCGCCGACGACCGACCCCATGCTGCCCATGATAAACTGCGAATCGGTGATACCAATTGCGACGCGGCGGGCCCGGATCATACCGGTGCCAGTGATCGCGGCGTCGGACAGGCCCGTTTTCTTACGCTCGGCCGTCAGTCGATCCACGTAAGCGCGGCTGTCGGAAAACTGGAGCGGGTCGCTGGCCATCAGACCCCCATCCCATTCCTCGAAGGTTCCATCGTCGAGCACCTGTTGGATTCGCGAGCGAGCCGACACATACATGTGGTGGCCGCATTGCGGACAAACCCGAAGTTTGCGTTCGACTTCCTTGTTCACCAACCGGGCTTTGCAACCAGGGCACTGGATCCAAGTGCCTTCCGGGATGGCGCGTTTCTTTCGTCCGTTCACGATGGTCTGAGTCTGGGGCATGTTGCAGGTGGAAGCAGGAAATGCGGGCCACAGCTAACATTGTCGCATAGACCCAAGGCATTGTTCAAGGCAGAACTCCAAAAGACGCCCAACCCAGCCGGCAACAAGAATGGGCTTTCACAGTTTGCAAAATCGCAAAAACGCCGAATGTGGCCGCCTGGCGCTCGGACTCGGCCGGGTGAACATGGCTACGCGGGAAATGTCTGGGTTGCTAAGATGACGTCCCGACCAAACCGTACCGAAGAATAGCCATGCCCAAGACCTCGCTTGTTGCCGCCGATTTAGCCAATGACCCTCGAATTGCTGAGGCCAAACGGCTGTTGCTGGAGGCCGTGGCCGACCATGCGTCCACCATCGACGCGTTGGCTGGACCGGTTGAATCGCTGGTTAGCGACTACCAAAAGCTATTTGACGAGTACGCGGGGCTGCGGGGTGGAAAAGTCTATTTTCCCTACTTGGGCAGCGGTGTCGGGAACGGGCCGTTCGTCGAACTGGCTGACGGCAGCGTCAAACTGGACCTGATCACGGGCATCGGAGTTCATGGGTTCGGCCATTGTCACCCAAAGCTGATCGAGTCCGGGATCGACGCGGCGTTGCAAAGCACGGTGATGCAGGGAAATTTGCAGGCCAACCCCTCGATCGTCGATACCAGCCGGTTGCTGGTTGACCTAGCCAAAGAAAGTGGGGCGGGAATCGAACATTGTTTCCTGACGACCAGCGGAGCGATGGCGAACGAGAACTCGTTAAAGCTGGCCTTTCAAAAGAATTCGCCGGCGAATCGAATCGTGGCTTTCACTCATTGCTTCGCCGGCCGCACGCTGGCGCTCGCGCAGTTGACCGACAAGGCGGCTTATCGCGTTGGATTGCCTGATACGATTGCGGTCGACTACATCCCGTTCTTCGACGAAGCGAACCCAAAACGCAGCACGGAAATCGCAGTCAACCATTTTCGCTACTATCTCAATCGACACCCGGGCAAATACGCGGCGATTTGGCTGGAGCTCATTCAGGGCGAGGGCGGCTACTATCCCGGTAGCCACGACTTTTTCAAACAGCTGATGACGGTCGCTCGCGAACACAACGTGGCCGTGATCGCGGACGAGGTTCAGACGTTTGGCCGCACGTCGCGTCCGTATGCATTTCAACATTTTGGCGTGGATAAGCTCGTGGACATCGTTACCGTGGGCAAGATCACTCAGGTTTGTGCGACCTTGTTCACCGATGATTACACACCCAAGCCGGGTTTGATCAGCCAGACGTTTACTGGTAGCAACATGACGATCATGGCCGCCAACACGATCCTGCAAGGACTGGTCGAAAACGGCCACTTTGGCTCGGATGGGAAAAACATCCAGCTGCACCGATACTTCGCCGGTAAGCTAGAATCATTGGCGGCGAAGTACCCAACTGCGATTGCCGGGCCGTATGGGATCGGTGGCATGATCGCATTTACTCCCTTTGATGGGACATCGGCAAGAACAAACGAGCTCATTGATCGCTTGTACGAAGCCGGACTGATGTCGTTCATGGCAGGTGGCAGCCCGTCACGCGTTCGGTTCCTGCTGCCCTTGGGCTGCGTCGAGGAGAAGCACATTGATTTGGCTTGTGAGATCATTGACGAAGTCGTCGGCCAGATGGTCGGCGTGTTCAAGTGATAACGCTCTAATTGATAACGGCCTGTAACCGCAAATGAGAAAGTTTTGATGGCTCCGTCGGATCAATCCATTGTCTGCCCCGGTTGCACCTGCCTGTGCGACGACGTCCTGATTGAATCGGCCGATTCACTTTCGGTCATCAACGCGTGTGATCGAGGCGTGGCGTGGACCGAGGAAGGAATCGCGAACGCGGACCAACCCGTCACTCATCGCGTCGATGGTGAAGCTGCGGATTTGGAATCAGCCACCGTTGCTGCTGCTGACCGTTTGCTGGCCGCCAACGCTCCGATTCTATGTGGCTTGGATAACTTGGACGCGAATGCTCAACAGGCCGCTTGGAAATTGGCGGACCTCGTTGGTGCGACGATCGATAGCAGCCTGCATAACGAC
>CAZLFF010000034.1:6046-29596 GCA_964558755.1 uncultured Pirellulaceae bacterium | reverse complement strand
TCCTCTAGGCGATGTATGTTGCCTTCGGAATCAAAGAGTTCAAACGAGGCAGCTGGTTGACCGTTCATAGGGTTTCAGTTCGTTTGCTTGAGGGCCACGATATCTACTGGGCGGCTCGGTCTGACTGTTCGTCCGAATCGCTGTTTACGGGTCGGTCAACCTTGCTAGCCTTGGTCTCGGTGCCGGGGACCAACAACGGACCCGGCGAGGTTTCGTCCATGATTCGCTTCAGCTCAACCGAATCGACCGATTCAACTTCGATCAAGCGATCGGTTAACGCCACCAACGCCGCCTTGCGCTCGTTGAGCATCTTTCGGACGGATTCGAGTGCTTCGCTGATGATGCGAGCGACCTCTTCGTCAATCTGCCGCGCCGTGTTTTCGCTGTAGGGGCGCGATCCGAGCGAACCGCCGGCTCCCGACAGAAAAGCGCTGCCACGCTCTTCCTTAAAATTGATGCGGCCCATGCCGCTCATGCCGTACTGCATCACCATCGCCCGCGCGATGTCGGTCGCTCGTTCGAGATCGTTGCTGGCACCGGTCGAGATGTCGTCGTAGATCAGTTCTTCGGCCAACGTCCCAGCCAGCAAAATTTTCAGTTGACTTTCAAGCTCGCCCTGTGTCATCAGATACCGGTCGTCGGTCGGGCGTTGCATCGTGTAACCCAACGCTGCCAAACCACGTGGGATAATCGAGACCTTATGAACCGGATCCGTGTTCGGCAGGCTGTAAGCAACCAGTGCGTGCCCAGCCTCGTGGTAGGCGACGCGGTGCTTTTCGTCCTCGTTCATCACTCGCTGTTTCTTTTCGAGACCAGCGGTGACTCGTTCGACTCCTTCGTTGAAGTTTTCCATCACGACGGTCGATTGCCCACCACGTGCCGCCAGCAGTGCCGCTTCGTTGACTAGGTTGGCAAGTTCTGCTCCGCCAAATCCTGGGCTGATTGCCGCGACTTGTTTGAGATCGACATCCGAATCCAATTTCACGTTCTTAACGTGGACCTTCAGAATGTCCTCGCGACCTTTGACGTCAGGGCGATCAACCAAAACGTGGCGATCGAAGCGTCCCGGCCGCATGAGAGCTTGGTCGAGCGTTTCAGGACGGTTCGTAGCGGCCATGACAATGACGCCGCTATTGGAACTGAACCCGTCCATTTCGACCAACAACGCGTTGAGCGTTTGTTCGCGTTCGTCGTGCCCCCCCACCGCGTTACCGCCACGCGTTTTCCCCAACGCGTCGAGTTCGTCGATAAAGATGATGCACGGTGCTTTCGCTTCCGCGACCTGGAACATGTCACGGACTCGGGCCGCACCCACGCCTACGAACATCTCGACAAAGTCACTACCCGACAGACTAAAGAACGGCACGCCCGCCTCGCCGGCGATGGCCTTAGCCAATAAAGTTTTTCCAGTTCCGGGAGGTCCGACCAACAGCACGCCGCGTGGAATCCGACCGCCCAGCTTTTGATACTTTTCAGGGTAACGCAGGAAGTCAACGACTTCTTTGACTTCATCAACGGCTTCGTCGATACCAGCCACATCATCAAAGCTCAAACCAAGATCTTCCTCGGCGTGCAGCTTGCCGCGGCTGCGTCCGAACTGCATCGGACCTCCGGCCCCACCCAATTTTCGCATCATGTAATAAAACAGCGAGAAAATCAGCAGAATGGACGCGATTGGGAACGCAAACTTTTCGAAAGCGGATGGACCAGGATCGAATTCCCAGCTAACGTTGCTGGCCGAAAGTTGGTCCGAAAGATTACTGTTAACGATGTCGCTGTCGGGTTTCTTGACCTCGAAAGTGACCGAATCGAGTTTGCCGCCGCCTCCGTCGCGATCAACCATCCGGTACAGCAGCTGTCCGGTGATCTTATGGTCGCCAACCTTCACATTCGTCGGTTGGCTGTACTCGACGAACTGGCCCTCCTTCTTTCGGGATGGCAAGCGTAAAAATCCGGTCAACGTTTCGTCTTTGACCAGCTTGGTGTGATCGTCTTCATCAAACCGAGTGACCGCCAACAGCCGCTGAAAGTCCTTGAACGACAGCGTCGGACTGGCTTGGTTGAAAATCATCAGTCCGGTGATGCCCAACGAGGCGGCAACGATAATTCCGAACCAGACCGCAGAGCTACCTTTGTTGTCGCCGTCGCGGCCGCGTTTGGATGAGTCAGTCATGGGTCAATCTGTGAGAGTGTGGAGCAAAATGGGACGGGCCGACGCGTCACTGCCGCGGTGGCTCTTAGTTCAAACCGCTGAGGGCTCGACCAGCCAGAGCAAAACGTCGAAGTGTTGTAAGTTCGCCACCTGCATTCGCCGCGCCAAAATTCCAATCACCGGGCAATGAAACCCAAAAGTTGCCAATTCGTGGCGTTTTCAGCCTGCCTCCGCCCCCAATCGTAGCGATCGACCCGGCCCGATACCAGCCTCGCCCGCGGTTCGGCTTGTCCGGAAATAGCGACATTCAGTACAATCGGCCTCCGAATGGCAGGATATCCGACTTCGTCCAGTTGTGGCCCGCCTGCCGCTGGCGGGTGTGTTATTTCAATGGGCAACGTGGCAGCCCCAGATGTCCCAGCTACAACCACGATCCAGCCGCAGAATTAACGTTCCGTGTTGCCATTTTGCAACACGGAACGTCCTTTTTGAAACCACATGAACCGGCCCAAAAACATCGCAATCCTCGGGTCGACCGGCAGCATTGGCTGTAGCGCGGTGGATGTCGTTCGCGCGGTCGAGGATCTGAACGTCGTCGGGCTGTCGGGGCACTCGCAAGTCGATCTGCTCGCCGACCAAGCGACCGAGCTGCAACCAGAGTGGGTGGTCTGCACCGACCCGGTGGCTGCTGGCCGATTTCCTGAAACCAGCACCGCGCCGTACGCGTTCCATTCGGGCGACGAAGCCTTGGTCAAGCTGGCCACCCGTCCGAACATCGACATCGCGCTGGCCGCGATCGTTGGCATCGCGGGCCTGCCGTCCTCATGGGCAGTCGTCGATGCTGGTAAGACACTCGCGCTGGCCAACAAAGAAACGATGGTCGTCGCCGGTCAACAATTAGCAGCCCGCGCCGCCGAAACCGGGTCGACGATTCTGCCGGTCGACAGCGAACACAGCGCGATCTTTCAGGCGTTGCAATCGGGTCAGGGCCGCGAGGTCAACCGAATTATATTGACCGCCAGCGGCGGGCCGTTTCGTAATTTCACGTCCGAACAAATGAAGACCGTCACGGTCGAGCAAGCCCTCGCGCATCCGACTTGGAACATGGGGCAAAAGAACTCGATCGATTCGGCCACCATGATGAACAAGGCCTTGGAAATCGTCGAAGCCCGCTGGCTGTTTGATATTCCGGCCAGCAAATTAGAGGTCGTCGTCCATCCCCAGTCGGTCATTCACTCAATCGTTGAATTCGTTGACGGCAGCTCGATCGCTCAGCTGAGCCCGCCGGACATGAAACTACCAATTCAGTATGCGTTCACGTATCCGGACCGAGTCGCGGGACCGTGCCCGAAACTTGATTTGACCGCCGCGATGTCGCTGGATCTGTTGCCGCCCGATTTCGAACGCTTCCCCGCGCTGAAATTAGGTTTCGAAGTCGCGAAGTTCGGCGGGACGGCAGGAGCGGTCATGAACGCGGCCAACGAAGTCGCGGTTGACGCTTTTTTGAACCATGAAATTTCTTTCGGCGAAATCGTGACCGCGTGTCAGGAGATCGTCGAACAACACAACTTTGATCCCAACCCGACGCTGGACGAACTGTTCGCCGCCGATCGATGGGCTCGTCAGGAGATGTCTCGGTGGATGTTTGCGTGATGTTTATTGATGCTTTGTTGCTGGCCGCCGGCTACTGGACGGACCCCAATAGCTACATCGCGATCTTCAAGGTCGTGCTGGGCTTGGGTGCCGTAATTTTCGTCCACGAACTGGGACACTTTCTGCTGGCGAAAGCCTGTGGCGTAAAGTGCGACAAGTTCTACGTTGGCTTCGATGCGTTTGACATCAAGCTGGGCGATCGCGTCATCATTCCGCGTCGGCTGGTCCACTGGCAGTGGGGCGAAACCGAGTACGGAATCGGAATCCTGCCCTTCGGCGGCTACGTCAAAATGCTTGGCCAGGACGACAATCCGGGCAACCTCGAGGAGGAAGTGCGCAAATCGATGAAAGACGGTGACGAGTCGGTATCGTCCGCGTTGACGCCCGAGGGCCTGATCGATCGCACCAAAATCGACCCACGTAGCTACCTAGCCAAGTCCGTGCCACAGCGAATGGCGATCATTTCCGCAGGGGTCATTTTCAACCTGCTGTTTGCGATCCTGTTTGCCGCGTTCGCGTTTCGATCTGGCGTGAACTACGAACCGGCCAGCATCGGCCGAGTCGTCGGGGGTGCCCCCGCGTGGAAGCACAATCTGGCGGGATCGGAACTGATCCAAGTCGGTGAAGCGAAAGTCGAAAACTATTTCACTCGAAATGATCTATTCCAAGAAGTTGGTTTGCACGGTGAGGATACGCCGCTGGCGATCGAGATCACTCGACCAGGCTCGTCTCAGCCGACCAAGTTGGATGTTCAGTTGCAGTCGGGACTGTCGCGAAATTTCCCCGACATTTCTCTGATGGGAATCAGCGGTCGAACCTCCACCACGCTTGCTGACCCTGTGACCGTCCCGGGGTCTCCGGCTGCTGTGGCTTCACCGAGCTTAGCCGCGGATGACAAAATTGTTGAAATCGCGGGCGTCCCGATCGAATCAGATCTGGACATCTACCGGGTTCTAATCGAAAAAGCCGACGCAACGGTCGACTTCGTTCTCGAGCGTCCTAGCAAAGACAGCGATGCGGAAGCAACGGAGCGGGTCACGACGACGATCGCACGAAACCCGCAACGGTTGTTTGGTTTCACGGTCGAATGGGAACCTGTTACAGCGATTCAAATCGGGTCGCCGGCCGACACCGCCGGCATCCAAGAGGGCGATGTGATCACGCTAATCAATGGCCAACCGCGCGGCGATCTGCTGACGCTGAACCAGCGAATGATTCGTTTGGCGGCCGCAGGTGAAACTGCGAATTTAACGATCCAGCGCGACGGCGAGGAACTTGAAATCACAGTCCAGCCGAAGATTCCAATCATGCTTAGTTCGGTCGGCGACAACGGACCGGTTTCGATCGATGCGTTGGGTGTTGCGATTCCTGCCTCCCGCGTCGTCGCAACGATTTCCGACGCGACATTGGCCGACGCAGCAGGCGTTCAAGTTGGCGACGAAATTCTCGCGGTCACTTACGCGCTGTCAGACGAACAGAAAGCAGACGAGCTACTGGCTCCGCTGGCCAAGGATCCTCGCAAGGATTTAGTCGAGGGACGAATAAGTTGGGCCGAGATCGATTCGACCTATCAGACGCTCGCCCCGGGAACCAAACTCGAGCTTGAGGTTATGCGAGGTTCGCAGCAAAAAACCGTTTCCGCCACCACAACCGCGTCCGACGACCTATCACGCCACACACGCGGCATCGTACTGGTCGGGGCTCAAGACCATTACGAGGCAACCGATTGGAGCGACGCGTTGTACCACGGGGCTCGTCAAGTTCGGAACGATTCGACGAAAGTTCTAAAGACATTCGGCAAATTGATCAGCGGCAAGATCTCGCCCAAAAACCTTGGTGGCCCCGGCACCATCGCTCTAGCGGCAACGTCCGAGGCATCGGAGGGCACGTCGCGGTTGCTGCTATTCCTGACCTTCCTCAGTGCCAACCTTGCGGTCGTGAACTTCCTGCCAATTCCCGTTTTGGATGGCGGCCACATGCTGTTTCTAGCTTACGAAGGCATCTTCCGCCGACCGGTCAACGAGAAAACGCAGATCCTGCTGACCTACGTCGGCCTTGCAATGATTCTGTGTCTGATGCTGTTCGTCGTCGCACTGGACGCCAGCCGCATCTACAGCATGTTTTAGTAACGCTACCAGTTCAAACCGATGTCTTCGCCGCCCGTCTTTCGGTCACGGCCACCCTTCAGCGGTGCGCCGCTGGCGGGGACGACCAATTCGCGAGCTGGTTCTTCTGGCTCGTCCGGTTTGCTACTGCCCGCGGGCTTGGCCGGCATCTGGGTCGCCTTCATGGAAAGCGAAACCTTCTGCGCGCCTGTGTCGATCGAGAGAATTTTCACCTCGATCTGATCGCCCTCGTTTACTACCGAGCTAACCTTGGCCACCCGCTTGTGCGATAGCTCGGAGATATGAACCAAGCCCTCGATCGCAGGAGCAATCTTCACAAACGCGCCGAAGTCGGCGACTCGCGTGACGGTCCCGGTGACGATGTCATCGGCCGAAAACTGGTCGCCAAGCGACTGCCACGGGTCCTCAAGCGTGTCGCGGTAGGACAGCGACATCTTCTTGGTTTCCTCGTCCAGCTTTTCAACTTTGACTTTAACCTTGTCGCCCTCTTTGAGCACTTCTGATGGGTGCTTGATGCGAGACCAACTGAGTTTGCTGATGTGAGCCAGCCCCTCCAGCCCACCAAGATCGATGAACGCGCCGAAGTCCATAAGCTTGACAACGACGCCCTCGCGAATCTGGCCGACCTCTAACTCTTCGAGCAGCTTCTCGCGCTTTTCTTGCTGTTCACGGTCCAACACAGCGCGGTGGCTGAGCACGAATTTGCGTTTGTCGGGATTGATTTCCATCACGATCGCGGACAACTTTTGACCGTGATAGGCTTCGAAATCGTTCACACGAAAGCGATCGATCTGGCTGGCTGGCATGAAACCGGGCAGGGTACCCACGGTGACCTCTAAACCGCCGGTGTTCGAACCGGTGCAAACCGCGTCGACTAGGTCACCTTCGTTCAGCTCATCCCAATCCGCACCGCCAACGGCCGCGCCGGGCACGGACAGTTCGTATAGGCCGTCTTCGCGATTAAGCGACCGGACGATAACGGTGACCGTGTCACCTTCGGCAGGCGGTTCTTTAAAGTGGTGCAGCGCCGCGATGCCTTCGGCCTGCTCGTTCAGCTTCACAAAGACATCATCGTTGTGAATTTTCGAAACGACGACCTGCATGCGCGTTCGCGGTTCGATTTCTGTTTCGTTGGCTTTGGCTTCTTCGACCACCGTGTCCATCGACAGGCCACCAAGAGCTGCCTCGATTTCTGCGTCTAAGTCTTCACCCAAACCGGCGTCGGACAACACGGCTCCCAAACCGTCATCGACTGCGGTTGCGGAGGCGCCATCCAAATTGAGCGGATTTGACTGAGCTGCCTGAACAGCTTTCGGTTGCATCGGCTTGGCCGCCGCATCACGCTGCGATCCAATCGCGACCTTCATCGCGCTCTCCGCGGCAACTGCCACCGGTGTTTGGGGCTCGGAATCGGCCGGCGTCTTTGATTCAGGAACGTTAGCAGCTGGGTCATCACTCATTGGATTTGCTTTCCATGAAAGGAAAAGGGCTCAGTCGCAAAACTTGCGACGTCTATTTCAAAAAATGGCAGGGCAGCCGGGCCGTTAGAATGGAATCAAGCGGCTCGTGTTTGCCGGGCCTATTAAAGCGAATTCAACCGATGCGGGCAACTTGCAAACAAGCGTCAACCGGTCCCTAGCAAGCTGTTGCAAGCCTAAGTGGTAAAAATCTAGGGTCGCGGACGATCGATCCAAAACTGATTAAAAATGTCGGCTCTCTGAGCTTGTTGGAAATTCATCCTTCGGGAACGTAGACGCCTGTAAACCCTCACCGTTGACCAAGTTCATGGCCGCCGCGTCCTGCCAGCCGAATCGAACCGCTTTCGGATGCGGAACCTCGGCCGCGTAAACCTCGACGATGCTGTCTACGATTTCAGCCTTCGCAGGATAAAACTGCTGGTCCTCGCCGCTGATCGTAAAACCTGACAGCGTTTCAGATTCACCTGCGATTTTCAGGCCCGACTCACAACCGGTGAACCTGATCCGAATTCGGTCGTCGCCATTAGTTGCCGAGTCAAAAATTGGCCCCGTCGCGTCCACACTTGGCAATCCGTTGGCTCGTTCTTCGGCGTACAAGTTCGCCAGTGCCAGCCGAGCCAATCGCTGACCAACGGCCTGCTTATTCTTTGGGTGAATGTCTTCGACGTTGCCAACATCAGTCAGCACCGCCATGCCGGTGTTAGGTATAGACTGCAAGGTTTGCAACTGAGCCTCCCACAATTCGGGCAGCGATTCGGGAGCCAGTGTTTCATAACGAAACGGAGCGAGCTGAGCGAAATAAAACGGCAGCTCAGGCTGTCCAAACAGTTCCCGCCAGTCCTCGATTAAAGCAGGAAAAATTGTCCGATACTGGGACGCTCGGCCAACGTTAGCTTCGCCCTGATACCAGATCACACCGCGAATCGGAAATTGACTTAGCGGCGCAATCATGGCGTTGTACAGGTTCGCGGGCCGGTTCTTGCTGGTCAGGTCATCCCTGTTCGTCCAACGTTCCAAAAGCGGTTCAAGTGAATCGATCGACTGCAAACGCGCCATCGACATCCAGGCTTCCGCGGGCGTGCCACCAACGGCCGAACAGACCAATCCAATCGGCACGTCCGGCACGTGACGCGAAATCTCTCGCCCAAAAAAGTACGCTGTTGCAGAGAAGCCTTTGACGGTCTCGGGTGAACACGGTTGCCACGGAACGATCTTCGCCAGTTCAGACTCAGGCTGTGCGGCAACGCTCTGCTGGACGGTGAATAGCCGCAACATCGTCTGCTCGTTCGCTTGCTCAAGCTCGGCTTCCGCATCCGCGGCTTTTGAAACGGGCCATGCCATATTGGACTGGCCCGAACACAACCAGACGTCACCTACCATCACGTCGTTGATCAAAATCTTTGCTTCGCTGGAGGCCGCAACGATCTCCATTTGATAAGGCCCGCCCGCCTTGCCAACGTCAAGATCGATTGACCAATTCCCGTCCGCGTCCGCTTGAACGGTCTGAGTTTGCTCGTTGAAGGTAACCGTCAGCTCTTGTGAAGGCGTCGCAGTGCCAGAAATCGGCACCGTCGAGTTTCGCTGCAAAACCATGTGGTCGCAAAAGACTTTTGGCAACACGATATCCGCATCGGCGGGACAAGCCATCAGCACGGCAGCCGCAATCAAAGAGGGAACCAGAGTCCAGCATCGTTTCGCGAGAACCGAGTTGAAAGTCGTTTTCAGCATCGTGTGTTGTCAGTCACGGTTGGAATAACTTGGCCGTCATGGGCGAACCGTCAGTGTAACCCAACGAATGCCGATGCTCTACCGTTCCGCCATGCCCGCGACGCGACTTACTGGCCAGTTGTCGCACCAGCGGCGTTCGCGGTTTCGTTGTCGTCGAGCAATTGACGGAGGTGAAGGTGGTACTTACCCAACTTTCCGCCGTAATTTCCTGCGCTAATGGCGACGGTTCCCTCGCCAGCTGCCTGCTGGATACCCTCGACCATCGCCGCCGCAACCGACGCTTCATCAATTCCGTCGATCACGATTTCATAGACGCAGTTCGCCTCATCGGACAACTTCGAATCGACTCGCCCACGCAAGGTCGGGCAGAACGTGTGCGACGTCGACGCGCGTAGGAAGTCGTAGCGCGATCCGACTTTGCTGCCGCTGCGAACCACACCGCCGGGGAACGGAGCAATCACGTTGTCCATCGCTGCGATCGCATCAACCGCACGCTCGGCCGCGGCCAGCCCAACCATTTGGCTGCGTGCCAGAATGAGCAAGTTCCCCCCCGCGACACCTTTCCCGACACCGATCGAGTCCTCAACAATGAACTCGCCGTCCATCACCGGCACGCGCCACAGCCGACGGTCACCCAAAAGTTTGCTTTTTTGAAAACCGTCGCCAAAAAAACGCAGCTGCTTGCCCAGCGGCAATCGTTTGGGTTCCTCGGGCTGGTCGCCGTTGGCTGGGGGATGATCGGCCTCAAAACGCTCTGGACCTAACCCGTCGAAGACCGCCGTCGTGGGGCACGTCATCACGCACTGACCGATCCGATTCACGATTGCTTTGCCTAACGCATCGCTGGAGAAACCAAACGCCAACACGCTGGCTCCAACGCGCCCGTCATCGGTTTGATCAGCGGTCAGGTATCGTTCGACGCCCACTTCCGCGTCGCAACCGATGACGGAACTTCCGTAGCCGCATAGCTCTTGCAATCCGGCCCGCAACCAACGATCACTGGCCGCGGTAACAATGACTCGGGTGTAACGCATCCCAAAGGCTTCGGCAAAGGTATCATCGATCCGTGTTGGCCCGACATGCCGTTCCGTTGGCGGCTGAGTTTTTGACGAATCTTCCAAGAGTCGGCTCTCCGGACGGGCAACGAGCATGCTAAAGTGATCGGGATGAATTCGCGACGCAATCAATTCGACGGGACGACGGCGGAAACGGGCAAGAGTCCGTCTTCGGCCAAGCCCGCCCATACACGAACATGGCCGGTGCAGTTTGGCCAGAGCGTCGTGCGTTGGTTTTTTCGAATGATGCTGCTGGGGTGCTATGGTATCCGGGTTCATGGTTTGGAAAACTACCCCTCGGCCGACGGAGCATTGGTTTGCCCGAACCATCAGAGCAATCTCGACCCGCTAGTGATGGGTGTCTCGTGCCCAAGACCGGTCAACTACTTAGCCAAGGAAACGCTATTCCGCTGGCCTCCGATGGGCTGGTTCCTCAGCTGGAACGACGCGATTCCGATCGATCGCAGCGGGGCCGGGATAGGCGGCATGAAAGAAACGCTGAGGCGGCTGAAGCGTGGTGAATCCGTCGTCATTTTCCCCGAGGGCAGCCGCTCACTCGATGGCGAGTTGCAACCGCTAATGAAAGGCTTTTGCTCGCTGGCACGCCGAACATCGGCTCGCCTGATCCCAGTCGGAATCGAGGGCACGTTCGCCGCCATGCCGCCCAACGCGAAAGCGCCGCGTCTTGGACGCATCCACGTGGTGTTTGGGCCGCCGGTCGAGCCCGCCGAGTATGCGAATCTAAACGACGATCAGCTGACCGAATTGCTGGGCGAACGCATCACCATTTGCTTCGCCGAAGCGCGGGCGTGGCACCGAAAATAGCCTGCCCCGAAAGGAGCCTGCGCTTTAGACGCCGGCTGTAGAATCCTGTGCAGAATCGACACGCGCCGGTTGAAAACTTAACCCCAACCAACGGTCCATTGGCAGGAGGAACAGAGCGACCAACACAGCGTTAAAGTGAAATCCAAAGTCCACAAACGTTCCCAGCACGCCGACATAAAAGCCAAACAACCCTAAGCCCACCGCATACCGCAGCGTCCAATGGAACACGGCTAGGATGCTCAAGCACTCGATCACCAACGCGCCGTTTTGCAACACGGCGGTCAAGCGGCTGTCGTATAGAATCACCTGAGCGAACGGGGCCGCTTTCCAGCCGAACAAGTTCACCCACAACTGCAGGGACTCGCCGTTGCCCCACCCCAAACCGCAACACGCGAGCTTGGTGAATCCTGCCAACGAGTGAAACCAACCTAGGTAAAAAACGCACAGGACAAAAACCCAGCGAGGATAATTGCGGTCCTTAAAGAATGTCCCGCCTCGAACGCCCTGACGAATCGGATCGCGATAAAAATGGAACCACATCGCGTGCACGATCAGCAGCATGTTGGTAACGTTAAAAATATGGGCCCCGTTGGTCAGGTTCTCCATCCGCAGCGACCACATGAGAGTGAAGGCCACAACGGTTACCCAGCTCGACCACGGAACAAACCATTTGGCCGCCCACAGGATCACGGACACAATCAAAACAATTCGAACTGCGGTAAAAAAAACAGAACTTTGGATCAACGCAGCGGGCAACCAAGAAAAAATCGTCGCGGGCGTTTCGCTTCTGGGGCCCGCGTCAAATTCGATCGGCGTCAGGGCGAGCACGACGGCGAACGACAGCAGCAGCCAGAGCGTGATCTGGCCGAAACGCGGCGTCGCGCGATCGAGCAACCAAGTGCTCCCTCGTTTTAGCAAACCGTTCATGGTCGCTCCGGCCGTTCGATCGTCCAGCTTCGCTGCGTGCTAACGGGGCGGCGATGTTCTTCGTCACAGCGAACACAATGCTGGCTGACGATGACAGGACCGGGCAAATTCTGTTCCTGCATTACCGCTTCGACATGCCCACGCACGGTTGACTCGTTGGGAACTTCGCCAAACCCGTGCAAGGTTTCGGCTGGCTTGATGCCCATACCCAACCCCGGCGGGTTGCCGTCGTAAACCAGGTGCAACCCGAACGTCTGCGGGTCCAGCGGTTGCCCAGCGGCGTCGGTGACCTCGTAAGTGCAATACTGCGATGGCTGGTCACTGAACATCGGCGATACCGTGAACGGATACCGCTCGCCAAGCACCAGCGGAGCGATCAAATTGACTGCGACAAAAATGCCCACCGCGATCAGTTCACCGCGGTACGCTCGGATCGGCGCAGACTGTTTTTCGAGTTCGATGGCCATGGCGATCACGCTGACGAAACAGAAGTCGAGCCAATTTCCGGGCCGTCCATCTGAAGGACGTTGTGGCTCATTCGCAAACGCGGCGGCAACGTGTAAATTGACACGCTTTCGCTTTCATCCTGCGAGCCAGCACTTTAGATGACGACTCCGAAACCGACAACCGACGCGATCACCAACCCGGCGCCGTCCAGTGACCTAAGCGGGACACCGGAAGACGTCGATCGCAACCCATCCAAAGGCTCGTTGGTGGTGATTTTTCTGACGGTGTTTATCGATCTGCTCGGGTTTGGCATCGTGCTGCCGCTGCTACCTCTGTATGGCGACCAGTTTGGCACGGATACCAGCGGGTTCACGATCGGCATGCTGATGGCGTGCTTCAGCATGATGCAGTTTATCTTCGCGCCGATTTGGGGCAGTGTGTCTGATCGGATCGGCCGTCGCCCGGTGATCATGATGGGACTGACCTGCAGCGTGGTGTTTTACACGCTGTTCGGCATCGCCACGATTTATCAAAGCCTACCCGGCTTATTCGCCGCCCGAATCTTTGCCGGCATCGCCTGCGCGACGGTCTCGACGGCCCAGGCGTATATCGCTGACACGACCAGCAAACAGAATCGAGCCCGGGGAATGGCTCTGATCGGCATGGCGTTTGGCATGGGATTTACCCTAGGGCCATTGTTCGCCTACTTTGCCGTCCCTACAGGTGAAGGCAACCCGGGTCCCTGGCCGGGCTTCATCGCGGCGAT
Organism: uncultured Pirellulaceae bacterium; assembly: GCA_964558755.1. Lineage (GTDB taxonomy): Bacteria > Planctomycetota > Planctomycetia > Pirellulales > Pirellulaceae > Mariniblastus. The sequence goes on along the minus strand of CAZLFF010000034.1, from coordinate 16,439 downwards.
TCTCTCGGGGGTAGCACTGCTACTGGCGATCTTCTTGTTGCCCGAGTCGCTGTCGGACGAGTCTCAAAAGTCGCACCGAAAATGGTTCGACGGTGGAGCGTGGAGAGCCGCGTTGTCGAGCCAAGCGTTAAGCTTTTTGCTGATCGGCTTTTTCACTTGCCTGTTTGCGTTTTCTGCGTTCGAGACAACGCTCAGCATGTTGATCAATGGTTCCAAATCGTTCGACGAAGCCCCGTTCAATTTCTCGTTCAGAAAAGTTTGCTTGACGTTTGCCTTCATGGGATTCTTGGTCGCGTTAATCCAAGGCGGCATCGTCCGTCGCTTGGCCAAACGCATCCCCGAACAAAAACTGGCGATCGCCGGCGCGGTCTTGGAGGTCATCGGGTTCGCCGCGCTCTCGTGGGCCGTCGGGCTGGGCTCGGAGCGTGGCCTGTACGCCGCATTGGTGGTCATTGTCGGCGGGTATAGCTGCCTGCAACCAAGTCTGTACTCGCTGTTGTCTCGTTGGTCGGATCCGAATCAACAGGGCAAGGTCCTGGGTGTCGGCCAAAGCGTCAGCGCGCTCGCAAGGATCAGCGGGTCGGCGCTGGGGATCCCGATGCTAGTCGCTTATTTGTACCTGCCCTACATCGTCGCGTCGGTTTCGATGTTCTTGGTGGCCGCGGCCGTTCTAATTGCGGCTCGAACCGGCAAAGACTACGCAGCGACTTAGTGGCAACTGCGGATGCTGGCAGCCCTTGAATGATTCCTACGGAGAAATCCTAAATCGATTCCAGCGGTCACCGGCCGATTCATAAACAACTCGATCATGTAGCCGATCCAGCCGCCCCTGCCAAAATTCGACCCGCGTCGGTGTCACTAAGTAACCGCCCCAGTTGTCGGGCAGCGGAACCGCTTGGCCGGCGAGTTCCTCGTCCAGCCGAGTGCGAGCCGCGTCCAGTTGCCCCCGTGACTCGACTACGGACGACTGCTTCGAAACAACCGCGCCCAGCTGGGCACCTCGCGGGCGGGAATGAAAGTAGGCTTCGGACACCTCGCGTGAGGTTTTTTCAACCGTGCCCTCGACCCGAACCTGACGCCCCTGATGTGGCCAGTTGAATACAACGCTGGCTCGTGGGTTGTTGGCCAACTGCTGGCCCTTGGTCGAGTCGTAATTCGTATAGAACCGGATCCCGCCGTCCTCGATGCCCTTCATCAGAACGATTCGAGCCGTTACGTGACCGTGGCCGTCGGAGGTCGCGATCGTCATCGCGTTGGCCTCAAACCAATCCCCCGGCGAAGCCTTGGCGGCCGCGTCAAACCACGCGCGGAATTGCTCGATCGGGTCAGCGTGCAGGCTCGCGTCATCGATCCCGTGCGTCTGGTACTCCTTCCGCAGGGCCTGAAAGGTTGCTTTTTGAATTTCGGTGGGCTTGGATTCCATGGCGGGCAGTCGTCGATCGGGCGAAGGTAATTTCAAATTCTTGGGCAACCGGATATCATCTTCGATCGGATTGCACGTCCGCAACCGCCGTCCGGCCTCTTGATTCACCAGAACTCGTTATTGATATACCGAAAGAAACCCACGATGTCCTCCAACGCCTCGCCATCCAATGAAACTCGCACCGAAACTGACACGATGGGCGATGTTCTCGTTCCCGCCAAAGCGTACTACGGGGCTCAGACTCAGCGGGCTGTCGAGAATTTTCCAATTAGCGGTTGGGAGATGCCGCCGGCGATGATCCACGCGATGGGCCGAGTCAAGCATGCGTGCGGAGTGGCCAATCGCGATCTGGGCAAGCTAACCGGCACCGGGAAAAACCCGCTTGATGATTCCCAAGTCGAATCAATGCTGGCCGCTGCGACCGAGGTTATCGACGGCAAGCTGGACGATCAGTTTCCGATCGATGTCTTCCAAACCGGATCGGGAACGTCCAGCAACATGAACGTGAACGAGGTCATCGCCAATCGAGCGATCGAGATTGCCGGCGGCGATCGTTTTGCGGCGAACAAACCGATCCACCCGAACGACCACGTGAACATGGGGCAGAGTACAAATGATACGTTTCCAACGGCCATCCACGTCGCCGTCGCCGTCGAAATCACCCAGCAGCTGATCCCGGCCCTACAGCGATTCGCCGATACGCTGACCGCGAAAGCGAAAGAATGGGACCAAGTCATCAAGATCGGTCGCACCCACTTGGCCGACGCCACGCCATTGCGACTCGGTCAAGAATTCGGCGGGTTTGCTCGCCAGCTGACGCTCTCGGTCGAGCGAGCCCAACGTGCGGTCGCGGCGGTGACCGAATTGCCCGTGGGCGGAACGGCAGTCGGCAGTGGCATCAATACTCACCCTGAATTTGGCTCGCGTGTGGCAAAAGTTCTGGCCGACACGACGGGCGTGGCGTTCGTTGAGGCGGTGAATCACTTCGAAGGAAACGCTCAGCGAGACGGCTTGGTTGAGTGTCATAGCCAGCTGAAAACGATCGCCTCGACGTTGTTCAACGTCAGCAACAACATCCGCTGGCTGGCCAGCGGTCCGCGTTGCGGATTCAACGAGATCGCTCTGCCCAGCCGCCAACCGGGTAGCTCGATCATGCCCGGCAAAGTGAATCCAGTCATGTGCGAAAGCATGATGCAATTGACGGCACGGGTGATGGGCAACGACCAGACGATCACCGTCTGCGGATCGGGTGGTGGCCAGTTCCAGCTGAACATCATGATGCCCGTGATGGGGCAGACGACGCTAGAAAGCATCTTGCTGTTAGCCAATGGTACCAATGCGTTCGTCGATTTCTGTGCTGACGAAATGCAAGCCAACGCGGACGTGTGCGAGTCATTCGTTGAAAAAAGCCTCGCCATGTGCACCAGCCTGAACCCGCATATTGGTTACGAAAAAGCAGCAGCACTGGCGAAAGAGGCGTTCAAAACAGGGAAAACCATCCGCGAGCTCTGTCGCGAACAAAACGTTCTACCGGAAGACGTACTCAGCGAGGCGCTTGACCCGATGAGCATGACGGAGCCGCAGGCGTAGAACGCCGACAAGAACCGACGAGGATCGACCGGCCGTGACTAGCGTTGAAGCGGCTGGCCAGGCATGCCGCATACCTGTCAGAACAGCTTTGCCTCGTATTGCGGCAGCAAATCCTCAATGCGATCGTAAACTTCCTCGCGAACGGTCGGCAACCACGCGACCGCTTTTTCGTCTAGCTCGGGCAAGGTCACACGGCGCAACACGTGGTTGAGCCGGAAAATCGTCCGCTCGTCATCGAGGTAGTCGAAAACGTATCGCAGTTCGACAAACTTTTCCATGACTCGCACGAACTTATCGGTCGGACGCGTCGCGAACAGGTTGATCGCGTCCTGCACTCGCACCGGATCGGCAGCTTCGACCAGATCGTAAAAACGCTCCAACGAGCCAGGATGATTCGTATGCAGCCACGCATCGATGAACATCTCGATTAGGACATGCGTCGCGAAACCCGATCGCATCGAGTTGTCGTTGTCGTACATTTTTCGCAGCTGAACCGCGTACTTTAGGTTCAGCTCGTTGAACGCCGGCCCTTTATGAAACCAAGCGTCGTCGGTGTGATGTTGCACCACACCTTTTGCCACCGCCGCGACGATCGCGTCTTCGTGGTCAATAAAGGGCAACGCCTTTTTCTTCCGCGCTCGGCATTTGCGATCGGCCGCGCCGAGCCAATCGGGGACCGCACAGCCGATCGCCACGTAGGGATCGTCTAAGAAGGGAAACGCGTGGGAAAAGGAATTCATACCGGCTGCCTTCGGCGAGCGTCCGTGAATTGGATCTCGTGTCCTGCCTGAGTCGCATCGAACTGATACTGGCCCTCGTGAAGCCGAGCGACTTGGCGACCCATGACCCAGGTGCCAACCGGCCAGCCCTTGAGTTTTTCGCCGTGCCATGGGCTCCACCCGCACTTGGTCTGTTGCTGGCTATTGAGAATCGTTTGCTCAAGGTTCAGGTCGACCAACACCAAGTCCGCGTCGAAACCGACCTCGATCCTTCCTTTATTCCGCATGTTCCAAACCCTTGCCGGTTCGCGACTGGTCCAGTGAGCCACTTGCTCGATCGAGCAGCGACCTGCGTTGACCTGATTCAGCATCAGAGCCAAATAGTTTTCGACCGCGGGCAAGCCGGACGGACACTTCGGATAGGGCTGACGTTTTTCTTCCAACGTGTGCGGCGCGTGGTCTGTTGCGATGACTGTGATGGCTCCGGATTCGAGAGCTTGCCAGAGCGCCGCGTTGTCAGCCGCGGTTTTGATTGACGGGTTCATCTTCACGAGTGAACCCAACCGAGCGTAGTCGTCACTGTTGAAGAACAAATGGTGTGGGCAGACCTCGGCGGTAATCAAGTCACCGGCTGCCGCGATCAGTTGCACCTCAGCGGCCGTTGAAACATGCAACACGTGGAAGGGATGGTTGTGCCGCTGAGCCAAATCGATCGCACGACGTGTGGCGATGATTGCGGCTTCGTGGTCGCGGACGTTGGAGTGGTCAGCAACGTCCGTTGAGTCCGCGTACTTGGCCGCGTTGGCCTGCACGGTCGCCTCGTCTTCGCAGTGAGCACAGATCGGCAGCGTGCTCTCGGCGAAAATACTTTCGAGGGCGGCCTGTTTGTCCACCAGCAAATCACCCGTGCTCGACCCGATAAAAATTTTGATGCCGGGCGTCCGAGTCGCATGCTTGAGAACATCGACGTTGGTGGGCGTGGCTCCGATGTAGAAACCGTAGTTGACGATGCTGTGTTTCGCGCCGAGCGCCAACTTGTCCTCCAACAGCGATTGAGTGATCGCGTTCGGGATCGTGTTGGGCATCTCAAGAAAGCTAGTCACACCTCCTTTGGCACAGGCGTGCGAGGCGTGGTGCAGGTCTTCTTTGTGAGTCAGGCCCGGCTCGCGAAAGTGAACTTGGTCGTCGATCACACCCGGCAGCAGGTGTAGACCAGTTGCATCGACTGTCTGGTCGAAATCCGTGTGATCGGCCGGGTCGATGGCAGCGATCTGAGTTCCGTCAATCAGCAGCGAGCCAACAACGGTTTGCTCGGGCAGGACAAGGGTGGCGTTTTTGATTAGCGTTTTCATGGGGCCAGTTTCCGCGGCAGCGGAATGGGTGTCGAGGGGCCGCGGAAATTCTGGGCGATGTCGGCTTCCAAGGAAACGCGCTGGATCGGGAGGACAGGAATTTGGCTGATAGCAAAGGGCTAAGGAATCGAACCAAGCTGGATTTGCTCTCGTATCACCCCTGCTCGCATCCGCATAACCGGTAGGGTTTGACAGGCCGAGCCTATTTTGGCTGTTTTTCTGCCGAAGCGGGCTCAACTGTCTCGCCGGTCAAGGCTCTGTCATCGTTAGAATTGGGCCCCCGAACGGCCGATTGGCTCTAAATCCAAGCATTTTTGCTCACGATTCGTCAACGCTGCCGTACCTTTAGGGGAAGTCGTAGAAATACAACAAAAAATTCATGCGCTGCTTAATTGCAACGTATGATCGATTGACGTGGACCATGAACCCGCTGTTGGGATCCGTCCGCCTGATTGAAATTTCGGAGTGAAACGAAGTCATGTTACAAGTGAAAACAACGCTATTTGGAATCGTCACCGCCCTCGCGATGACGATCTCGACGCCTCAAACCGCCGAAGCGGGTCCTTTGCTGGACTGGCTGCGTGGACGTCGTAGCAACACGGGCTGCAATACTTGTGCGCAGCCCCAGTACGCGGCTCCCGCCGTTGCCGCGGCACCGAACGCTTACGGCTTGCAGCCAGGTCAGTGCATGCGAACCTGCCAACAAACTTGCAGCCGAGTCGTTGTGAACTACGTTCCTCACACCGCTTACCGCACCAGTTGGAAGCGTGTTCCCGTGACACAGTACAAGCCGGTCACCAATTCTGATCCATGCACCGGCTGCACCGTCACCTGCATGCGTCCGTGCACGACTTACACCTATCAGTGTCAGCGAGTGCCCTACACGACTTACCGGCCTGTATACCGCACGGAAACTTACAAGGTTCCTGTGACCACGATCACCAACGACTGTGCTACGGGCGGTTGCTCGACCGGTACGTGTGGCAGTTGCCCAACGGGCACCTGCGGTGGAACGGCTCCGGTTGCCAACTACGCTCCCACGGCGACCTACGCGGCTCCGCAGCCAAGCGTTTCGTACGGTCCATCGACAACTTACACTCAGCCAGCAACGACTTACGCTGCCCCAAGCGGTGGACTATCGACAGGAAGCAGTTTCCAAACTGGCCCGTCACCTGCTGCTGCGGACGTCAGCCCGGCTTTGGAGAGTGTGAATCCGCAGGGTTCGGTTTACGGTCGCCCTGTGCTTGACCAGATCAACGCCCAAGCGAACTCGTTGCCGCATCGCGATGCACCTTCGGTGATGAGCGTCGCGGATCGCATCTCGAACACGGTCGTTCGTCGCCAGTTTGCTTATTCGCCAGTCCGCTTCGCCAGCCATCGCAGTGTCGTCGAAGACGTTCGTGATGCGGCTGAAGAAGTCGAGCCGGTGACAACCTACCGCAGCTCGTTCCAGCCGGTGCGTCGCAACGCAGACAAGGTGAACAGCGGTTGGGAAACCGTGAAGTAACTTCACGTCACGACAAGAGACGACTTGAAAACGCAAACGCGGGGCTCCTCACCGAGCCCCGCGTTTTTCGTGAGCCGTCACCTGTGTGCGCGATCAAAGGAGCTAACGGCCTACAGTTTTTTGATGGACCGCAAGTAAGCAACGACTTGGTCAGCCAGCTGCTCCACCGGCTTCTCTCCAGCCAGATGAACTTCGGGCTTTTCAGGAGCTTCATACGGTGCGTCAATTCCTGTGAAGCCCTTGATTTCGCCCGCGCGGGCTTTTTTGTACAGCCCCTTGGGATCGCGTTGCTCACAGATTTCGATCGGCGTGTCGACAAAGACCTCAACGAAGTCTTCAGCCGCCCCCCGATCGGTCACCGTCGCGCGGACTCGGTCGCGGTCGGCCCGGTAGGGACTGACGAAGGCAGTCAGAGCCAACATGCCGGTCGAACACAGGATTTCGCCCACACAGCCGATGCGGCGGATGTTCTCCTCACGGTCTTGCGGACCAAAGCTAAGTCCGAATCGCTGGGCAAACTCATCACCGTGTACGGGAGTGAGAATTTCCGGGCTGGCGTTCAAGCCGTGGCGGATGTTGTCACCATCAAGCACAAAACTGCGTGCCGATAGCTCATGCAGTTTTGCATCAACCGCGTTGGCAACCGTGCTCTTACCGCTGCCGCTGAGCCCTGTAAACCAAACCACGCATCCGCGCGGGCGAGAAACCGATTGATCGTGCCAAGTGACGAGAGTCTTTTCGGACATTTTAAGTAAGGGTTCAGGGTGCGTAGGGTTCAGGTTTCAGGAGGGGACATCGTAGCTGAAAACTGGTGGAAGCAAACCTCAGCGCGTTTAAGCTCTCGAGTGCCGAGCGCTTAAACTTCGGACGCGTGCTCACGCCCCCAGCCCAGCGAACTCACAGAGGTTTGCATCGAGCACCGGTTGTGGACAGCTCCAGACCAGAAAAAACATGGCTTCTCGGCACCAGCGTTCGACCGGATGGCCTTGGACGTAACCGGCGCCCTTCGCCGCAACCAACGCCGCTTGGGTGGCGCGAAGGACGAACGAATTCGCGGCGGCTCGCAAATCTTGAGCGTTCGCGTGGATCGCCACATGGGCGTCACCGTCGGCGAGAGCCAACAGGCTCGCTCGCAAGTCTTCGAGCTCAAGCTTCAACGCATGGCCGGTGCCTTGCAAGTCAGGCCGGGCTGCGGCCTCTTGGTTGACGAAGCCAACGGCTGCCTGAGCCAAGCCGATGGCGAGCGTTGATGTTTGCAACCCGCCCGTCCCACCGCCTTTACCGCTTGAGAGCACCGCTTCGGCAGGTCCGGCGATGATGGAATCCGCATCGACCATGACATCCTGACAAGTCACTGCACCGGTGTGGCTGGCCGATAACGCCATCAACTGATTGCTAGGTTGAACCGAAATACCGGGCTGCGTCTTATCGACGGCGAACAGGATCTGCATACCATCCGACTGTTCCGCTCCCATGACCAGAAAATCCGCACCACAACCGCCGGTCACCCACGGGCTGTAACCATTGACGACGAATCCGGTGGCGGTAGCGGTGGCATGCAGGGCGGGCTTGCCAAGGTGGCGGCGGCTGGTGGTCAAGTGACTGATGCCGACCGTGGCGGTCGCTTCGCCCGCAACCAAACGCGGCAGTAAGTGCTGTCGAATATGACCCTTCGTCGTCCCGGCGACACGTTTGAGGGCACTGACCTGTTGGGTCAAAATAAACGTGGTGGTCAGACAAGCGGCAGACAGCTGCAAGTAACCGGCCGCGATATCGGCCTCACTCCAGCCCAAGCCGCCCGCCGATTCGGGAACGAACCACCGGTAGACGCCGGCTCGCCCACAGAGGGCAAGTTTCTCGACCGGCCAAGCATCACGATCTCCATCAGCCCCGTCGACCGCGCGCAGGTGGTCGCATAGCTGGTTGAGTTCTGATGAGTCGGGGGATTGGATCATCGAGGCGGAAATTGCGTGTTGAGGTTGGTGTAATTTAATGGGGTTCGGGCACCGAGGATATTCTCGAACACGATGCGTTGGGCTAAAGTATACGCCGGTGGCGACGGCGGTGTAGGACATTTGGCCGTGTTTGCCGCAGCCCCAACCGTCGCCCCTTTTTCGGACGGCTGACGGAGAATTTTATCTCACCCGGTGGCAGCCTTCATCAAGCCCGCCACAAACGATCTCAAACCACGATACAAAACTACGATGCAAATCAAACCAGCCAGCGAATGCCAATACGATATTTTGTCCCTCGGTGAAGTCATGCTGCGACTTGATCCGGGCGAAGGGCGCGTCCGAACCGCTCGGAATTTCGAAGTTTGGGAAGGCGGCGGCGAGTACAACGTGGCTCGTGGCCTTCGACGTTGCTTCGGGCTGCGAGGTGCGCTGGTGTCTGCGTTCGCGAAGAACGATGTGGGCTACCTGCTAGAGAACTTGATTCTGACCGGCGGCGTGGACATGAGCCACTGCAAGTGGATGGACTTCGACGGTGTCGGCCGAGCAACGCGTAACGGTTTGAACTTTACCGAGCGAGGCTTCGGCGTCCGCGCGGCGTTGGGTACGATTGACCGCGGTCACACAGCGGCGTCGCAACTGAAAAAGGGTGACATCGATTGGGATCATCTTTTCGGCAAGCTGGGCGTGCGCTGGTTCCACACCGGCGGAATCTACGCCGCGCTTTCGGACACGACTCCTGATGTGATCGCCGAGGCTTTGCAGTCCGCCAAAAAATACGGCACGATTACTTCTTATGATTTGAATTTTCGCAGTAGCCTGTGGAAAGAGTTCGGTGGCCAAGAGAACTGCCAAAAGGTGAATCGCGCGCTGGCTCCTTACGTGGACGTGATGATCGGCAACGAAGAAGACTTCACCGCGTGTTTGGGGCTGCACGTGGAGGGCCTAGACGAGAACATTGTCGATCTTCCGCTTGAGGGCTACAAAGCGATGATCAAGACGGCCGTCGAACAGTTTCCGAACTTCCAAGCGATCGCCACGACACTGCGTTCGGTGAAAACCGCAACGGTCAACGACTGGTGTGCCCTATGCTGGCATGACGGAAAACTGAACGTCGCGACCAACCGTAAGGAACTGGAGATCTTCGATCGCGTGGGTGGTGGTGACAGTTTTGCGTCGGGCTTGATTTATGGTTTCTTGACAACTGGAGACGGTCAGAAAGCGGTCGAGTACGGTGCGGCTCATGGTGCGTTGGCAATGACAACCGCGGGCGACACAACGATGGCTCGCCTGGAGGAAGTCGAAGCGTTGATGGCAGGCGACAGTGCCCGGGTCAAGCGATAAGCCTGGGAACTCATCCCAACCACAGGCGAACTCAGTTGAAGCGTGGAACGGCGTTTGCGCGCTTCGTGCGCGGTAGACTGGCGGTGACATGCGACTTCCTTAGTTCGGAGACCTCTGATGAAACGTTACCTTGGTCTTGTTCGCGACACATGGTGGCTGTGGATTGTGATGTTCGGCGGTGGTTTGATTGCCGGGTACTTTCAACCGATTTTTTTCACGTCGATTCCAATTTGCCTTTTCGCGTTTTTCTACTTCGGCCTAATGCGATACAACGCCGACGGCGAGCTAACTCCCTTTGACCAGGATCAAAGCGAATGAGCCGCGAGAACACTTTTGGCCAGGATGTTGAGTTTCTAAACCAGCACGTTCAAACGATCGTTCTGACGGGCGACGACAACTGCAAGCTGGCCTGCGTCGCCGCATGGCAGGGTCGCATCATGACCTCTACTTGCGGTGGCGATGACGGCGATAGTTTTGGCTACCTGAATCATAACGCAATCACAAGC
>CAZLFF010000034.1:0-6036 GCA_964558755.1 uncultured Pirellulaceae bacterium | reverse complement strand
AACTTATACGGCGGCGAGGATCGGATTTGGGTATCACCCGAGGGCGGTCAGTTCAGCGTGTTCTTCGATCCGGGCGTCGACATGGATTTTGCAAACTGGCGAACTCCGCCATGCATCGACACCGAGCCATTCGAAGTGGTTGGCCAGGACGAGCGGTCGGTCGATTTTCGCAAACGGACGCAGCTGATTAACTGGAGCGGCTTCGCGTACGACCTGCAGATCGATCGGCGAGTCTTGCTGTTGTCGTCAGACAAAATTCGCGAGCGAATTGGCTTGCCCTTGGACGGAATTCAGTTCGTGGGCCACGAGAGCCAGAACAAGTTTATGAACGCGGGTGGCACGGCTTGGACGCCCGAAACTGGCATGCCAGCCGGCTGGTCGATTTGCATGAACAAGCCATCCTCCGACGCGACCGTGATCGTGCCCTTTAAAAAAGGCAGCGACAAGAAGCTCGGGAAAATCGTAACGGCCGATTACTTTGGCGAACTTGATGGGAGCCGGCTTCAAGTTGACGAAGCGGGTGGACGAATTTATTTCCTGGGCGACGGGAAGCTACGCAGCAAGCTGGGGATTTCACCGGCCCGCACTACGGGGCGGTTAGGTAGCTGGGACGCCGAGCGCGGTGTTTTTTCGGTCGTCGAGTTCAACATGCCAACCGCTCCGCACGGGTACACGAATAACCTGTGGGAAATGCAGGACGACCCGTTCTGCGGTGACGCCTTGAATAGCTACAACGACGGACCGAACGATTCCGGCGAAACTTTTGGTGGCTTCTTCGAGTTAGAAACCATGGGGCCCGCATTAGCGTTGGCTCCGGGTGAAAGCGGCACTCACGTCCATTGTACCATGCGGTTTCAAGGTGACCGCGATGCGATGAATGGACTGGCGGAGCATGTGTTCGGGGTCGGCCTCGATGAGATTGAATCGAAGGTTGGCCTCTAGGCCCAGCGGAAGCGGGGCCCAAAACGTTGCTTTGGCGGTGCCACGTCTCGCCCTCAACCCCAATCGAAACGTGCTACGATAGAAACCGTTCCTCCCCTTTGTATCAGGCTTGAATCCATATGTTTGCTTGTTTGCCCTCGCGTTTGACTGCGTTTGCCTGCGTGCTTGTTATCGGATGGCTGGGCGATGCCCATGCGACTCCGCCGATCGCTGGCGTGGCTGATCAAAAGCAGCCCAACATCCTGTTCATCATGTCCGATGATCACACGACGACGGGCATTGGCTGTTATGGCGGCCGGCTGGCGTCGCTGAATCCGACGCCCAACATCGATCGCTTAGCAAAAGAAGGTGTACGACTGGCGAACTGCTTCTGCACGAACAGCATTTGCACGCCTAGCCGGGCCACGATCATGTCAGGGCAGTACTCACACAAGAATGGTGTGACGACGCTCGTTCAAGAACTGGCGTCAGAGCGACACACGCTGCCCCGTCTCATCAAAGACGCCGGCTACGAAACGGCAATGATCGGCAAATGGCATCTAAAAGTAGAGCCCGAGGCCTACGACTACTACTGCGTGCTTCCAGGGCAAGGGTTTTACCACAACCCCCAGTTCCGCATCCGTGGCCCAAAGCCGTGGCCGCAAAATGAAATACGCGTCAACAAGCACTCATCACGGGCAATCACAGACATCTCGCTGAAGTGGTTGAAGACTCGCAAGCAGAAAGACAAGCCTTTCTTTTTGATGCACCACTTCAAAGCCCCGCACGATAACTTTGAGAATGCCGAGCGCTATGACTTTCTTTACGAAGACGCGGTCATCCCAGAACCCGCCAGCCTTCGTCAGCGAGCCAATCACGGCCCCGAGGGCGATGCTCTTTACGGGACGAGTGTTTCGAAACGAAATGAGCGACGCAACATGGGGCATCACATGTTTGTTGACCCGAACCTATCCGACGACGAGTACACTCGCGTAACCTACCAACGGTATATCAAGAAATTCCTTCGCACGGTGAAAGGTGTTGATGACAACATCGGCCGGCTGATTCGGCATCTAGAATCGACAGGCGAAGTGGACATCACGATCTTCGTATACACGGCCGATCAGGGGTTTATGCTGGGCGAGCACGACTACATCGACAAACGCTGGATGTATGAGGAATCGCTGCGAATGCCGTTCATTATTCGTTATCCAGAAAAGTTCAAACCGAGCGTCAATGAGGACATCATTAACAACGTCGATTTCGCTCCGACGTTGATCGAACTGGCTGGCAATGCCGACGCGATTGGCCAACTGCCGGAGAAGCTGGCCCTGCAGGGCCGTAGTTTTGTCGCTAACCTCGCAGGAGAAACGCCCAAAGACTGGCGGACGTCATCGTACTACCGTTATTGGATGCACATGGAGCACCATGACAACCCGGCTCATTTTGGCATTCGCACGAAGGATCACAAACTGATCTTCTTTTACGGGCGTAAATTGAACGACGACTGGCACTACAAACCCGAGGGTCTGGAAAACACGCCGCCGCATTGGGAGCTATACGATTTGAGAAATGACCCGAATGAGCAAAACAATGTTATCAGCGACCCGTCTTACGCGGACCAGCTGGCCGAATTAAGGTCGGAGCTATACGAGTTGAAGAACCGCGTGGGCGACACGGACGAGCAATACCCCGAGGTGCGTGCCATGTTGGACGCGGTGAAGTAAAGCACCCACGCGGTTCGAGCTAGCTGCTCGCACTGCGGCCGGGCAGGAGGCCAATTTGCCACGTAGCAACCGTATGACGCTCTCGGGACTGTGATAGCCACACGTATGGAGCCTTGGCAAAGGTGAATTCCTACCACGCCCGGCGGCAACTCGCGGTTATCGGAATCGGTTGCGTTCGCGATCGCGGCTGTCACGCTTTGGCTTTTTCTCTTCACCGACTTCATTCGTTTCGTCGTGAATAAAGAGCGACTTGCGGTAGTCTGCTTGATCTTCGAACGAGTTGTGGACGTGAAACTGGCCGTCATTCGTCAAGACAAGAACCTCACCCGGCATCCGATATTCCATTAACTCCTTCGAACGTCCTGTATCGACTTCTTGACCACCCATCGCGTCCACAACCACGACGTTGGTGTCGATCTCTGTGGCGGCCGCTCGATACACGACCCAGTTCAGCGGGTTTAGTAGGTTAACGTCGCTGGTGAAGCTCATTAGCTCGCCGCGGCGAGCTTCTTTCATGGCGGGGACAAAGGCGTGGAAGGCTTTGGACCACATGCCGACAGCCAGATTTGCGACCGGCTCGCCATCGGGAATCGTCGTTTCACCAACACGATCCTCACCGGCCGGCGTGACGCTACCGGCGGCCACTTCGGTTCGAGACCCTGTTGTGATCTCAACCGAGACCGGTTCGCTCCACTCCGTCGGACGACAGAATCGAAGCAACTCCCACTCAATCATCGAATCCTCAAGGTCGCTGGCCTTTGCTGGCCGAGGCACTTGGATTTCCTCGTAGGTTTTGTTGCCATCGGCGTCGATGCGAGGCTCGGACACGTAATAGATCATCCGGTCGGGATCATCAGGATCGACTTCCTCCCGAGCTTTCGATAGCCGTTCTCGGGCGGCCGGGCTCTTCATTTTGTCCGTGATTGGGATTTTCTGATAAACCTTTTTTGGCTTTCCATCGGGGCCAAGATCACGACCGCCCCGACGTCCGGTTCCTCGGCCTATATCCATGCCCATGTCCATCCCCATATCCATTCCCATGTCCATGCCCATATCCATACCTCTGTCCATGTCCATGTCCATGTCGCCGCCACGGCCTCCACGGCGGTTACGACTTGACTTGGCCAGTGCTTCATCGGGATCTTGGTTGGCATCCGCCAGCCACAGTCGGACGCGATACTTGTATGTCCGACCCGGAGCAGCCTGAAGATCGTAAAAGCGAATCATCTTATGAACTGCTGACGGTTCTTCGTCCGGCTCGGTTTCCTGATACGGTCGTCGATCGGATCCCGCGCGCCGGCCTACCTGGACATTACTGCGAGATCGCGCCATCTGTCGGCTGCGTCCACCTCGTTGACCGCCGCGTCCCACACGGCGGCCGACACCATCTAGGTCATCGTCGCCTCCATTGAAAATCTCACCCGTTTGGCCAGCACCATCGCTGAGCTCTTCTTCCTCTTCACCCAACTTGGGAAACTCGCGAGCCTCCAACGACGGGTGCAAGGAGAAGTCTTGGTAGTCGACCAGCGTGATTGGCGGGATAATCCCTGTGAGTACTTCATCGAAATTATCCGGCGCAACAACTTCAGGAGCGGCAGCCGGATAACGGCGAGACTGTCCCTCGTGCAGTCGTTCGGAAACATCCTGCCACTCGGACTGCTTGCCATTAACAACCTCGGCTCGCTCAACCTGGACGTAGCGATAAATCGGTCGATCACGTTCCGGGAAATAGCCACTACCGAAAGAAAAACTGTTTTGAAAATCAGCAAATTGTTGCTTCACATCAACCAATCCCGTAACGGCAACGCCATCCAACAGGATGGGCACGTCCGTCCTCGCATTCAGGCGCGTCGCTCCCGGGCGGACGCCAGCGGTCAGATGGTGACTGACTAGAGGCATGAACTCGCCGGGGATCTTCGCCTCTTCCTTTTGCTCCTTGCGATCGGTTGGTCGCCGAGTGGTGCGTCGATTGGGCCGACGCCTTGCATCACGATCGTCGTCTTCGTCCTCAAGATCGGCTTCGCTGGCGAACGGCAAATCCTCAAACGGATCACGGGCTTTGAAGGCAAGAAAAATGGGTGCCGTAAACTGCTTGGCCACCAACTCAGTCGCGGGCCGGAGCTTTGGATCCTTACGCGGCTCCAGTGACTTAACCGCGGCGCTCGTGACGGCCATCGGGAAATCTGAGGCGTCAATCCCTTCGTCCATTTCAATCGTCTCGGCAACCTCGACGCGAAGGCGCGCGTCTTTGATTTGCGTCCAGCTGTCCGAAGCAACAATGTGCTGGTTGGCTTGATCGGCTAACTGCCCGAGCCGCTGCGGCGTCGTATCGTCAAAGACCTCTGTCTGATAGCCATTCCAAAAGAATAGGCCCATCAGCGCCAAAGCGAGGGCGATGATCAACTTTTCAGTGTGGTGCAAAAAAAAGGTGCCCAGCGTTTGCTTGTTCAATTTTGGCAGCTTCATGATCGGTTCCGTAAATTAAGTCCGTTGCCCCGGAGCTAAATTTTTGATTGGTCGCGGTTGGTAGTGACTGCGACAGATATTAGTTACTACGTCTGAAAATTACTCTTTGATCGCGACGAGGTTACTCGAACGAATCACTGCGGCAGCATCGTTTGGATCAATGTCTTCCTCCAGCCCGGCTGCCTCTCGAAGGAACTTCTCACGAACGGGATTGTAAATCTTTACAATCCCGTAGAACTCGACACGCACATCGTAATTCGCACGGGTCTCGACGGGCGTCGACTTCAGTTCTAATTCGTTTCGCATTCCACCCATGCCCATGCCCATGTCCATCCCCATGCCACGGTCCATGCCCATATCCATTCCCATGTCCATGCCCATGTCCATTCCCATATCCATTCCCATTCCGCCGCGACCGCCGGACGCAGCGCTGGCACCGCCATTGAACGCGATCCCCTCACCGGCGTTGTGTCGATTCAGTCGCACTTGGTGAATTTCAAACGCGAACGGGCTGTTCGCACAGGCCGCCAGAAATTCAGCAATCTTTCGCTCGTCCATCACCAGCCCAATTCGGACAGGCACGCGTTTGGATACTATCAGCTCGATATTCTCCTCGGGCAACGATTTACCTGTGATCACATCACGAACATCATCAGCAGAGTATTGCTTGAAATCGGCGTCAACATAACGTCCATGGAATGGGCTGGTGCTGGCTGCCTGATCCAACGGAGTTGCCGCCGAAGCAGCGGAAGCCGAAGGCGCCGCGCCATCCTCGGCATTCAGCTCCATTACGGCCTGCGCCGTCGTGGCCGAACCTGCAAAAAAATCGAGGACGAGATCGCCGGGACTGGTTGACTGGCGCACAAGCTCGCGGATCAGAGAAACAGGCTTGGCATAGTTGAACGCCTTCTCGCCAAACACA
>CAZLFF010000033.1:23743-29676 GCA_964558755.1 uncultured Pirellulaceae bacterium | reverse complement strand
TGCCAAACGAGTGATCGAATCCATCAGCAAGAACACATCCGACCCCATTTCGGCCAAACGCTTGCAACGCTCGATTACCAGCTGCGACAAACGCACGTGGCTTTCGATGTCCTCATCCAAGCTACTCGCGATGACCTCGCCTTTGACATTACGACGCATGTCGGTGACTTCTTCGGGCCGCTCGTCAATCAGCAGCACGATCAGTTTCGAGTTCGGATAGTTGGTCGAGATACCATTGCTAATGTGTTGCAGCATCACGGTCTTACCCGATCGCGGTGGAGCAACAATCAACGCGCGTTGACCCTTGCCCAGCGGCGTCAGCATATCCATCACGCGAGTCGTCAGGGGCGAAGCGCCGGTTTCTAGCTGGTACCAAGATTCCGGGTTAATGGGTGTCAGCGAGTCGAAACGCTTGACGTCCAGATACTCTTCGGGCGTGTAACCATCGATGTCCGTTAACTCACGAAGTCGAGGCCCCTGCTGACGGCGTCCGGGTTGAACCTGGCCGCGAATCATCACGCCGGGCCGCAGACCGAACTTGTCGATCATCGTCCCAGGCACAAATGGATCGGTTTGCTCGCGTGAGTAGTTATTTTCCGCGCTTCTCAGAAAGCCGTAGCCATTGGGGTGCATCTCCAATAGGCCAATGCCTTCGGTCAGCTCAGCATCATCAAACTCGACTGGCTCAACGTGTCGGTTTTGATTGTTGTTTCGTCCACGACCACCGCCATTATTGTTGCGGTTGTTTCGCCGCCGGCGACCACCACCGTTATTGTTGCCGTTTCCGCCACCCTGTCGGTTGCCGCGACCGCCTCGGCCGCCACCGCCCGAACGATTGCGTGAGTTTCGGGAACCGCCGCGGCGCCCGCGACCTCCGCCGCCGCCACCGTTGTTGTTATTGTTGCCACCACCGTCGGAGTTACCTCCGCCGCCACCTTGCTGGTCATTGCTGGAGCCAGAGTCCGCCGAAGCACCCTTGTCTTGGGAGGCTTTGGTCATGGTTTCGCCGCCGTCGTCCGAACCACCGCGCGAGCGGGAACGTTTCTTTGCCATTAAGTCGTACCTAAAATTAAGTCGATCGCGGAGGCTCGGGCAATCGAGCGTGAACGCTTCGACAGACCATGCAGGCGGACGGCCATGTTGGCCGATCGGCTGCTGGTTGCTGCCTGTAAGTTCCCACTGCCGTCATGCAGCCTCTGGATCCTAAGCACTGGTCATCAAGCACGCGGCGAGGGATCGGCTGTTGTCAAATTTCACAATAACGCTTGCGAAAATTGGCGAGCCGCTCGTGTACGTCCTGTCAGGACCGGGTGATAAAACTGGGCCGGACATTTGACCGAGGTCAACGTCAAAGCCTCAGGAAAAACCCAGTGAAAGCTGGGCCAAGGGTGACTCGATCGCTCTTTCGCCAAAAAGCTGCTGTATCACAGTCCGCCGGAGAACACGTCGTACGCTTAAAACAAACATCCGCTGATATCTGTTTCATTCGCCACCGCGTGGCAGACCGGACAAAGGCCAACCCTCGTTCCGCAAACCTTGCTGGATCGGGGCCTAAGCCGACAACTTTATGGGATCAAACCCTGAATGAGTTCCAAACTCGTGTGAATGGCACTGGTGGTCGTCGCCAGCCGAGCGCTCCACAGATGAGAAAGATGTCTGTTTCCTTAGACAATCAAGGGATGATCTGCCTGCTATTTTCCGGTCGAAACCGGCATTCTTCGCAGGCGAAAGCTTGATCACTTGGAAGTGTTGTCGATCGCTGACTGGATGTCAAGCATAAATGAAGAAATCCCCCAATTTACCAATGATGGCCAACCCACCCGGCTAGGGCTCGGGGATCTGGATTAAACGCAATTTTCCGCTCAATCCTTAGATTTTACCTAACTTTCAACGCCGACGACGCCGAACCGAGCTATACGGCGTGCTTTCTCGCGGAGACAACGTGCGCCTGATTTCTACTGGTTTTCGCACGAATCCGACCGCGAATAGCGGCACTTCATCTGACGGCACCCGATATGAATGACTCGTCCTCAACCCGCCAACGCCGGGGCTCGCTCGCCCTGCTACCGCTGTTCACGCTGGCACTGTTTTCGGCATTTTCCGGTTCGGCTCAGGCCCAAGACATTCAGTGGCAGCACGACGTTCAGGCCGCCATGAAAAAGGCGAAGGCCGAGCAAAAGCTGGTCCTGCTGCACTTCACCGCCGATTGGTGCCGACCGTGCCAAGCGATGGAAACGTTCGTCTTTCCAAATTTGGAAGTCGTCCGCGCGGTCGAAGAAAATGTGATTGCCGTTCGAGTCGATGCGGATCAAGAGAAATCCCTCGTCACGGAGTACAGCGTTTCCGCGGTGCCCTACGACGTCATCATCACGCCGGGTGGCCGAATTGTTCGCAAACAAAAAAGTCCACTCAATGCCAACGGCTATCGCCGAATGATGGCCAGCCTGTCTCGTGAGGTGAAAGGTGTCGAGGACAACACCGGCGCCGCGATCACTCAGCAGCTGGCCGCCGCGGATAACCAATTCGACTTCCGACCGCAACAGATCAGCGAGTTCCAATCGTTCACACCCAATTCACCATCGCACACCGCGCCGGTCACCAGCAATGATTCCGCAAAACTCGCACGACGCGGTCGTGTGGAGAACCCGTACTTCGCAAGCGCACGGAAAGCGGCTGCTTCCTCGGCAGCGACTGCGGCAAACAAAAATTCCTTTGCGCAAACGGGTCAAGCCAACATGGAAAAGGTTCAATCATCGCTCGCTCCGTCGGCTCGTACCATCGCGAACGATTTCGCGTCGGCCAGCACCAACAAAGTGAACCCAAGTGCAGCGACCAAGGCGTCCAACGACCTAGTTGTTGAAGCCCCCCGCGTTTCGTCGGACTTCCAAGTTTTCAACGGTGCCGACCTAAAAAAGCAAGCGATTGAGATCGCGAAAAGTCGCGTGGAGCTGAATTCGCAGACAGACAACCAAACGAATGGGCCATCGTTAACCGCTGGCGATTTTGCTCCCGCTGCACCGATGACTCAGCCCGCGAACGAAGTGACAGCCGCACCAAAGACCGTTTCGGCAACTCAACAGCCGCCTCGCTTCGCCGCCAAGATTCAGCCGAATGTGGTTCATCAAGACCGCTTTTACCGAGACCCGATCGTGCCGGCCGCAGTTGATGGAACTCGTTCCGCAAAACCGACGAGCGTTGCCCAGCAATTGCTCAAGCCGATCAAACAGTACCCAGCCGCAGCGACCGAGAAAATGAAGCAGGTTACCGGCAAGGTCAACGAAGCGTTCTCGGCGATCGCCAAACGAGGCAATCCGGTCAAGCCTAACTTCAACCAAGGCACGACCAAGTCAGTCAAACCAAGAACACCGGCCCAACAGCTGCTCAAACCCACTGGCTCCGATCCCAACGAAGAATCCGCAAGTCAAGCCAGAGGTTTCCACCCAACAACTCTTGGCGAACCAGCAAACAATGCCTCGTCCGCCAGCACGTCAACAACTAGAAACACAGCAAACAATCGCCCCCAACAACCGCTTTGCTGCCTCGGCTCAAACAGCCGGCCGCGCTGAGCAGATGCTGAGCCAATCGGTCAACCAACCAAAATCACGATCCACGCCTTCCTTACGTGGCAAGTGCCCCGTCTCGTTGTTGCAGCACGGCAAGTGGGTTGATGGAAATTCGAAATTCGGTTGCATCCACCGCGATCGGTTGTACGTTTTCGCAAGTGCCGAAAAACTGGCAACCTTCCGCGCCGATCCAGATTTGTTCAGCCCTGTGCTGGCGGGTTACGATCCGGTCGTCTTCCACGAAACCGGAAAACTGGTCGAAGGTCAGCCTGAGCACGGTGTGTTTATGGGCCAAGCGCCTGACCAACGGATTTTGCTCTTTACGGATGCGGCAACTCGCGACCGCTTTCAAAAACAGCCGGCGGCCTACCTAAATTCGGTGCGACAGGCGATGAAAGCGAGCGGCGATAGCTCGTCCATGATCCGCTAAGCTGAAAACATCTGCCGCGACCTCAGTGATCAAGGCTCGCTAGCAACGATTCGTCTGGACCCATAGTTCGCTGACGAAGTATCGTTGATGGCATGAACACGCCACCACTAAACAGCCTCTGGGCAGGCTGGCAGCGATCGCAAGTTCGCCGTGATGCTCTTCGATTTTTGGCCGTCGCGCTTAGCGCGATCGTGCTAACCACCGTACCGACACCACAACCCGCCGTGGCCCAGTCGCCAGCGGCGAAGGAATTCCGGATCGAGTCGCAGGTCTACGTCGATGGCTCCGACACGCCAGCCTCACAGAACGTAACCTTATTCGCCCGCGGAATCGTCTACGATTTTCAATTGCCGGGCGGTGGCAGCAAAGACGCAACCGAAATCGTGATGTTCGATGAAGGAAAGCGTCAACTGATCCTCTTGGATGTCGCCCGCCAGCTCAGCTGGACCGTCGCTGACATTCGCTTGTTGAAAATGGTCGATCAACTGCGTCGCGAAACAGCGAACAGCGACAAAGCGAAATTTTTGGTCTCCGAACCGTTCACCGAAGACCACGACTGGTCCAACGATCAGGTTTCTCTAGCAAGCGAATCAATTAAATACATTGTCCGCGGCAAGCGTCCGGACGACGCGTCGATCCTACCGCGATACTACGATTTTCTAGACCAATTCACGCGTCTCGCCGCGTCTGACCCTCAACGCATGCCTCCCTTTGCGAGGCTGTCGCTGAACCAAACGATCAAGTCCATGGGCTGGATGCCGTCCGAGGTCAAAATATCGATTGAGGCGAACGAGTTCTTCAAACAACCGCTGAAGGCGTCTTCGAAGCATGTGATGATAATGTCGCTGTCCGACGAAGACCACGAGCGAATTGCGTTCGCGCGGCGGTGCTGGGCCGAGTTCAAAAATTGCTCGCTGGTTGAATACCGCGGACTTGAGCGGACGGCGACGGTTGCGAAAAAGCCCTCACGCCGCTTGTTCGGCGGTGACTCGGATAGCGAACCGCTCCTACAGCGATAACGATCTCCACCGATCTCCCGACCAGTGTATCGGCGTCGCGCGACGAACCGTCGCAGGGCTCGGCCTGTTATGATCGCGTGATGATTTCTTCATGCTAGCCGACGGAACGCTGCTTCTCGACTGCTACCGCGACAGCAAGTGCTGTGATTACCGTGGGTTCTGATTCAGGCTATTTCGTTATCGAGGGTCTCTTGCTAACCTTGTTGCCTGATTTGAACGGCACTTCTGCGGGTTCCCTCGGCCCTTCCCCGACACGATCTGAACTTCGACGACACCCGACCTGCGCCTATTCACTATGGAACGACTCGACCCATCGGCAAACAGCCCCGAAGCGCTACGCCAAGAACTCGTGCGTTCGTTTTCGCGATTTGAGTCGAATTTTCGACAGCGATATCCGCTACTTTGGGTTAGCACCCTACTCGCACCGATCGTTGTGACGCTGGTTTTGCTGATCGTGCTGGGATTGGTCAACGGCTGGGACTACCCTCAAAAGCTGATCGCCCACGCGTTTGCGACGTTCTTTATTTTCGGTCGCTTCATCGTCCTAGTCGGCACCGAAGGCGCAGCGGCGGGTGCAGAGGCGGCCAAGAGCTGGTTCCAAGTCCTGCTAAGCCCCGGCGAATTGTTCGCAATGGTGACGTACATGGACTTCATGGTCGCATTGTTCGTGACGTTTCACATGGGCATTCTTTTCCGACTGCCCAGCATCGGACCCAAGATCGCGATGCTGGTTTGGGACGGCAAGTTCATTATGGACGCTCAGCCGTGGGTAAAGCGGATGGCGTTTTGGGGTCTGGTGTTGTTTGTGATCTTTCCGACGTCCACGACCGGCAGCATTGGCGGATCCATCTTCGGCCGTCTGCTGGGGCTCAGTCGCTGGCTGACGGTCACCGGCGTCTTAGTCGGCAGCCTCTTGGGCAA
>CAZLFF010000033.1:21030-23733 GCA_964558755.1 uncultured Pirellulaceae bacterium | reverse complement strand
GCTGATGTACGTGTTCTCAAAGCAGATCAACCAATACGTTGGCCCCCAAAACTATTGGATCAAGGTCGCAGGCATCGTCGCGTTAATCTTTGCCGTCGTGGTGATGGAGCTGCGTTACCGACGAGTCAAACAAAAATTCCTTGACCGGCAAGGTCTAAACACCGACACCAGCGGAGACGCCGAATCAGACAACGCGACCGACAACGATGAGCATCCCAACACCGGCTTTGACGCGAAAACCTCAGCCGTTGAGACCGTTACGGAGCCTGATGCTTGAGCCGCACGACTTGGGCCAGCCTGAATCGCAGCGTCGAGCGTTGTCGGAAGTGTGAGCGTTTGATCGGTCACTGTCGCGAAGTCGCGCGAACGCGGCGGCGAGCGTATGCGGATCAAAAATACTGGGGCAAACCGGTTGCGAACCTAGGAACGGCTCCTGCGAATTTGTTAGTCATCGGACTAGCACCGGGTGCTCATGGTGCCAATCGGACGGGGCGAATGTTCACGGGCGATCGTAGCGGCGATTGGCTATTCAAGGCACTGCACCACGCGGGCTTTGCCAACCAAGCTTCCTCCACCGACCGTGACGATGGACTAGAACTGATCGATTGTGCCGTCACCAATATTTGCCGCTGTGCGCCGCCGGACAATAAACCCCTGCGCGAAGAGATCGACCGTTGTCAGCCTTATTTCGAACACACGATTCGCCTGTGCAATCCAACCGTGTTTTTGGCCCTGGGTGGTTTAGCATGGCGGTCGATGATCGTCTGGGCGATTGAGAACGAACAGCTACGACTCAAGGGGCCGCGGCCAAAGTTTGCTCATGGTGCCGAAGTCGCATTCGAAAACGGTCGCTGGTTGCTCGGTAGCTACCACCCCAGCCAACAAAACACGTTCACCGGTCGACTGACCGAGCCAATGTTCAACAGCGTCTTCCGCCAAGCGAAACAACGAATTCGAGCTAGCCGCGAACGCAAGTCGACAACGAAAGCAAAATGATGAGCAACGATTTTCATTCAGAAAATGCTGACGGACGTCGAACGGACCCCGATTCTGTAGTCGTGGAGGCGACCTTGATCGATGGCGATTCTTCGGCAGTTCGACTGTCGGCTAGTGGACTGGTCAGCTGGATCGTGGTGGCCATCATCACGCTGGGCATCGTTGGCCTAGTCGCAGCAGGACAGAAAGAAACCGCCAAGGAAGTTGGTGGTGACGCGTCGCGGTCCGAGCTAGTTCAAGTCGAGTTGACCGGCAAAATGCTAGTCGGTGGAAAGCACCTGCCAAGCCTCGCCAAACAGTGGGAACAAGACGCCAAGGGTGACCGGAAAGATGAAGTGGAATCCGCGGAATCGGAAGCGGCCGAACCCGCCGAAACAGATGCCATCGTCGATCAAATTCAACCGACGCTCGAACAGCTGAACACAGGCACGTACGAGCAGCGGTTGGCGTACGTGATATTGACGCGTGAAATTGCTGGCCTCGAACAAGCATCGAGCGAACTTAATGCCCTAACAGCGCTCGCCGAAGAAAACGAATTCGAAGCGACCGAAACCCAGACTCAAATGCGCGACGCGCTGGCGGACTCGATCAACGCTGCGCTCAATCAAGACGACGATTCCGCAATCAGCGAGGATAACGCAGCACTGCTACGTGAGCGATTGGGGTGGATCGGGCGGCTGGCCGCGCTGCCGGAAAATACAGCCAACGTCAAAGACCGTGAGGAAATTTTGACCGAGGCTGCGGTCACCACCATGATTTACTCGGCCGCGTCTGCCGCCCTTGTCTTGGGACTGGCGATTGGATTCGTGCTATTTATCCTGGCGATCCGGCGCTGGCGAAAGGGTACACTGCTCGGCCGCTTTCAAAACTTGTCGCTCGATCACAATGTCTATATCGAAACGTTCGCGTTATGGATGGTTTACTTTTTCGGGGGCCAACTGATTGCGCCTCAGATCCCGGCACTTGCGGACATGAACCCGCTGCTGCTCAGTCCTCTGATCATGTTCAGTTCGCTAATCGTGCTGGTCTGGCCCTTGCTCCGCGGACGCTCGCTGGAACAACTATTAAAAGACATTGGCTTGACCGACGGGCAACCGGTAACCAGTGTCCTGCTGGCACCGGTTGGCTACTTGGCCACCATTCCGTTGGTGGTGATTGCGTTGACCGTTGTGTTTTGCTTGCTCGTGCCAACCACTCAATCGACGGAAGTTGCAGAGTTTTCGCGTGGTGATCAGATTAGTCACCCGATTGTAGAATTCGTCGCCGAAGGAGGACCAAACACGTTTTGGTTGGTCATTTTGTCCGCCTGCGTAGCTGCTCCGGTCGTTGAGGAGGTCATGTTCCGCGGCGTGTTGTATCGGCACCTTCGCGACGCGTCGGCTCATTGGCGTCGATCGGCCAGCGTGGGATTCTCCGCGGTTTTGAACGCGTTCATCTTCGCCGCGATTCACCCGCAAGGCGTCATGCTGATCCCGGTGCTCGGTGCCCTGGCGGTCGGATTCTCGTTGGTCCGTGAGTGGCGGGCCTCATTGTTCCCGTGCATGGCAATGCACGCGATCCACAACGGACTGGCGACTTGTTTGATGTTCACGATTTTGTGAAACTGAGTGCTTCCCAAAAATCACAACCCGGGGCACGACACGAGATTGAATCCACAGTCACAACCCGCGGCGGGACCCCGGGAAAACGGCCCCCCCGGCGCCCCGG
>CAZLFF010000033.1:0-21020 GCA_964558755.1 uncultured Pirellulaceae bacterium | reverse complement strand
GGTTCAGGCTCTCATTCATCCCACAAGTTCTATTTCTAACCGATCGACTCATGGCTCAAATCAACGACAACTATCTGAAACTGCAAGCTGGCTACCTATTCCCAGAAATTGCTCGTCGCGTGAACGCGTTCTGTGACGCCAATCCAGACGCCGACGTGATCAAGATGGGCATCGGCGACGTCACCCAACCGCTGGCACCTGCGATCGTCGCGGCAATGCACGATGCGGTCGACGAAATGGCCAACCGTGAAACTTTCCGCGGTTATGGGCCGGAGCAGGGCTATGGTT
The DNA here is from genome assembly GCA_964558755.1 of uncultured Pirellulaceae bacterium. Classification (GTDB taxonomy): domain Bacteria; phylum Planctomycetota; class Planctomycetia; order Pirellulales; family Pirellulaceae; genus Mariniblastus. The sequence goes on along the minus strand of CAZLFF010000033.1, from coordinate 20,732 downwards.
TCTTGCGAGAAGCGATCGCAAAAAACGATTTCCAAGACCGGGGCGTGGAAGTCGACGCGGACGAGATCTTCGTTTCCGACGGTTCAAAGTGCGACAGCGGTAACCTGCTAGACATCTTTGGCCACGACAATGTCATTGCCGTGCTCGATCCGGTTTACCCGGTGTATGTAGACACCAACGTGATGGCCGGTCACACGGGCCCCGCCGACGAGAACGGGCGCTATGAGAAACTGGTTTACATGCCCGTTTCGGCCGAGACGAATTTCGAACCGGCGATTCCGGACCAGCACGTTGATTTGATCTATCTGTGTTATCCCAACAACCCGACGGGCACGGTGGCGACTCGCGAGATGCTGACCAAATGGGTCGCGTACGCGAAAGAGCATAACGCGATCATCTTTTACGATGCGGCGTACGAGGGCTTCGTGTCCGAGAAAGACGTTCCGCGTTCAATCTACGAGATCCCGGGAGCTCGTGACGTAGCGATCGAGCTGCGCAGTTTTAGCAAAACAGCCGGCTTTACCGGAATCCGCTGTGCTTTCACCGTGATCCCAAAATCGCTCAAGGGCAAAACGGCCGACGGCCAAGAAAAGGACATCCACAGCCTGTGGAATCGCCGCCACTGCACGAAATTCAATGGTGTCAGCTACCCGGTCCAACGCGGTGCAGCTGCTGTCTACTCGGATGCGGGCAAGGCCCAGGTCGCCGAACTGGTCGCGTTTTACATGAACAACGCTCGACTTCTTCGCGAGGGGCTCGAGGCCGCTGGTCTAGAGGTCTTCGGCGGCGTGAACGCTCCGTACGTGTGGGTGAAAACGCCCGCAGGCATGAGCAGCTGGGACTTCTTTGACCAGCTGTTAGAAAAATCGCACATCGTCGGTACTCCCGGTAGCGGATTCGGTGCTGCGGGCGAGGGATACTTCCGCCTGAGTGCATTTAACTCGCTTGAGAACACACAAACAGCAATCGAGCGAATCCAAAAATCGCTTTCGGTCAGTGCGTAGTGCAGCAAACGCTGATCAAAGTGAGTCAACAATAAAGAGTGATCCGGTGACTCCCTCACCGGCACTCGAATACGCAACTCACGGCACACCGCTACTTCTGCCCGCACGAATCGTGGAACGGTTAGTCTGCCGAGCCCCGGATTCCCACGACCACTTGAACCGCACGCGACTAATCGGACAAGGAAACATCATGGAAACTTCAGACATTCTTGCCCTCGCTTCCCGTTGGCTGCACATCATTCCAGCCATCGTCTTAGTCGGTGGCACGCTATTCATGCGATTGGCTTTGGCACCCGCGGCACCCTCCGATGGTCCGACGGCTGATTTTCGTGAAGCCGTTCGTCGCCGCTGGGCGATGTGGGTCGGTGTTTCGGCAGCCTTGCTGTTGCTGTCCGGTTTGTACAACACCGTCGTCAAAGCGAAAGGCTACCACTTAGAAGGCTGGTACCATGGCCTGCTAGGAGCAAAACTGCTACTCGCCTTTGCGGCATTCTATTTGTCCGCCGTCCTTGCCGGTCGCAGCGAAAAAGCGAAACGGTTTCGGCAACAAGAAATGAAGTGGCTGAACATTCTCTGCGCGATCACACTCGCGATCGTCCTCATCGCCGGCTACATGAAAATGGGCTCCGCCAGTTTCGAAGTCAAACCACAAGGAGCGCCGGCCGCTCCCGTCACCCTGCTGATACCAAAGTGCTAAGGCAGCTTGCGGTCCATCACACTAGGTCCGTCGCATTGCGGTGATGGGATCAAGCTTCGCGGCTCGCCACGCGGGAAATAGACTAGCCAACGTGCAGACCGTGGCCGTGATCGCAAACACGATCGCCGCATCGAGGACCGAGAACCGAAACACAGGTTGGTCGAAGCTACCCTTGAGTCGCTCTTCAATCCAACCACGCAGGATCTCACTCATTCCCGAAGCCAAACCATAAGAAACCAACATCGCAACGGCCGCGCCTAGCAGACCGGTCAGCAATCCTTCTAGCAGCACCAAATTGAGCACCTGTCGATCTTCGGCACCCAAGGATTTCATAATCCCGAACTCGGGCGTTCGCTCGAGCACCGCGATAATCATCGTGTTGCAAATACCGATCGCCGCCACAAACAAGATAACCATCGCCAACGCCCCGGCGGCCAATTTCAGCTTGCCGACTTCTTTGGCAAGCTTTTCGACAATGGTGACGGCCGACCGAGTCCTCAACCCCGTCGCTTCGACTTCATCAATCACACCCCGCAGGTCGGCCACTTCATCCACGCTGCCGGCAACGGTCCAAAAGCCACCAAATCCCTTGCGACGCATACTGATCGACTCGGTTGTTTCGTGATTGATGTAAACGTTTGCTCGACTTCCAACGCCGGTGAACTGCAAGAACGAGAACAAGTCCGCGTCTTTTTCTGGATGCTTCAGCACACCGCGAACGACTACCTTTCGAACCACAGTCCGCGCGCCGTTCGGCCCGACTTCTTCGTCGTCCAAAACGTTTTTGTTCTTCGGGGAATCGGCGGCTCCTCGCGAATCGGCAGGCGCTTTTTCGGTCGGCTGGTCCTCGGGGAACTGCTTAAGCATTTGCCGAATCGTTGCCTTGTCAGAGTCGCTCAAATCGGTTTGGTCCAATTGCTTGGCCGCTCGTCGCATTGACGCAATCAACTCTTCATCCAACACCGCCGCCATACCGCCCAGCGCATTGACCGCGCGAGCTGTCGCTGAAACCGGTCGCCCGGAACCCTTGGCCAGCTGGCTGCGGATCGTAATCTCTTGGCCCAACAGCCCTTCTAGTTGATCATCCGCTTGGTAGCCCAACTTGTACGCCGTGAACTCGTCCACCATGACGCCCTCGGTATCGTTGGCCGTTGGGATGGTTCCCACCACAAGGCGACCGGGCAATCTTGGATCGTCGTTGCGAATCCCGATCAACGAACCGGGAATCGATCGTGGCTTGGCTGCTTTTGTTTTTGCCAACGTTCCCTCAGCCGAAGACTCGCTGGCGTCAGGAACCTGCCACTCGAACTGACACCGTAGCGGCGTTTGGGCGACAACGGACTGCATATTCGGAATCGCCCGCAGCTGCGCCATTACTTCGGCGTCCATGCGAATTCGTTTCGCATTCTTGTTGATCCAATCCTTGCGCAGGCGATCGACGATCCGAGGCCGCCGCTTATCCGACACGCCGTCCGGCACCACGATCGCATCCTCCGGCACCTCGGCATGCTGATTAGGCGCGCCGATGATCATGAACGACTTGGTTTGATCAGAAGCATTGATGATGTCGAGCAATCCTTCGCTCGCCCCGCGTGTGCCGGCGAGCGTCATCGTCAGCATGACACAACTAAGCACCACCCCCAATAGGTTTAACAGCGTGCGAGTTTTACGAGCCCACAAATTGTGCAACGCCATCAAGAGCGAGTCGATCACGGTCATCGTTCACCCCCAACCGCATCCTCTTGCGCGGAGGTATCCTCGATCGCCGCGTCTGAAACGTTGTCGTCGACGCCGCAGAGTCGCCCGTCCACCATCCGTAACACCCGATTCGCACACCGCTGAGCCAACATTGGGTCGTGCGTAATGAGCACAAGCGTCGTCTTGTTTTCCGCGATCACGTCCAACAGCAGACTCGAAATCGCATCCGCAGTTTTCGAGTCCAAGTTTCCCGTCGGTTCGTCCGCCAAGAGCAAAGAAGGGCGTCCCACGATCGCTCGAGCAATTGCGACCCGCTGTTGTTCGCCGCCGGACAGTTGCCACGGCCGATGCGTCGCACGATCACTCAAACCAACGCGTTGCAAACTGTCCCTCACGCGTCGCACGCGTTCGCTGCGAGGAACGCCGTCCAGCAACAACGGCAGTTCCACATTTTGAAACGCCGATCGCTGGGGAATCAACTGGAACGATTGGAAAATCACTCCGATCGATTGGCGTCGGTAACTGGCCATCTCGGCAGACGTCAATGATTCCAGTGCGTGGCCAGCAACGGTCAGCTGACCGCTAGTCGGGCGATCGAGTCCCGCCAGCAGATTCAACAACGTCGTCTTACCCGATCCACTACGACCTAAGATCGCAACACGATCTTCTGCATCGATCTGTAAATCCAACCGATCCAGCGCGACGACGGGGCGAGTCCCACCGCCGAAGTGTTTGGTCAGAGCGTGGGCGTAGATCATAGGGCCAGAAATCGCGGGCGAGGGGAGGGTAGCTCGGGGTCAAGGCTGCTGTTCCCGTCGCGTTGAGCCTGCTTCAAACTCACCGGCACGAAGGTTATCGCGACTTTAGCTTGGAAGCGCCGAGGCGGAACAGATCGGCAAGGCGTCCGCTGGCCGAGCCAACCAGCGTAATCAAACGCGGTCGCTCTGACGAGTCCGCCGCGTTCCCGCTGTTGGCTGAATCCGAAGAGTCCGAGGCGTCTTGGTCCAATTCATCATTCGCTCGCCCCGCCGAAGTTTCCGTCCGTCGCTGGCCAACCGAACCGTAGTTCGTAAATTCGTACGGCGGTACCGCGTCCTCCAGCTCAAGCTTGGCCGCCTGCAAACGCAGAACTTTTTCGAAGTAGATAAACGGAAACTTGGACTCGGGTCGGTTCTCTTGCACCCACCGAAAACTCGTCGTCACGAGCTTGATCGGCAGCTGTCCAGCGCTAACCTTGGCAACAACGCTGGCGATGAATTTTTTTTCCTCGTCGCGACGAGTCCTCAGGATCGCGTTCAACTTTGCTTCAAACTGTTCCAAAAACTCGGGCGTCAGTTCCTCTTCCAGAAACCGCGAATCGTCATCATCCGTGAACCGTGTTGGCTGCCCCGCGATCGATTGAGCTGTCGCCGTCTCGGTCGGAATGAGCAAGCTCGTTGCACCAACCAGCCCGATGATCCAGCAAAGCAGCTTTGCCTTGGCTTTGACCGAACGCCGCAAGCAAACTTTTGCCGTCGTTAAAGTTGTGATCGATGTCGATTTGGGCATTTCGGTTCCTCCGCTGGGACGCATTCTGCGAGTTTGCTTGTAGGGGAAATTGGGCAATCAACGCAATCGCAGTTTCCCGCCGAAACGCTTGGCCGAACGGCATGCTGGCACCGCAATCACTTGCGGGAAACCACGATCGCTCATCTGGGCCAAAGCCCGTCAACGGTTACGCGTGTCGAGCTTAATGTGCGGTCAAGACCTTTGTAACATTCGGCAAAATCCGGCTGATTCGGACCATCGAACCTCTGGGCTTGCTAGTTGTCACCTAAACTCCCGTATAATGATCCGGCCGAGCAATTGGCCTTTCCATCCCGGTTTGGATGTGGCGGCAAACCCCGTCACGCTCATTGATGACCGAAGCAACCATTTCGACTGTCGAACCCCGTCTGATCCTACCGCTGTTCGGCGCTAAAGATCAGCACCTGAAGCGCCTCCGCGAGAAATTTCAGGTGAACATCACCCACCGTGACGGTCGCGTCAAAATCAGCGGTGACGATCAAAAGGCCGTTGCCAATGCGATCGAGGTGGTCGAGCAGTTGACCGCGATCGTCCGGCAGCGTGGCAGCCTGACTCCAGATCTGTTTAACAACACGATCGCTCGAGTCACCGGCGAAGCACCTCCTTCTGCGCAGATGGCTTCTATCGAGACACTGCAAGTCGGTAAAGAGATTCAGCCTCGCACGCCCGGTCAGGCAAAGTACGTCGAAGCCATGCGTCAGAACGACGTCGTGTTCGCGATCGGACCGGCCGGTTCCGGCAAAACATACTTGGCCGTCGCGATGGCTGTCGAAGCACTTAAAAATCGGCTGGTGCGAAAAATTGTGCTCGTCCGTCCCGCGGTCGAAGCAGGCGAGAGCCTTGGTTTTCTGCCGGGTGACCTGCAAGCTAAAATCAACCCGTACCTGCGTCCGCTGCTCGATGCCATTCACGAAATGATCGGGTTCGACCAAGTCCAACAACTGGTTGAGCGCGATGTGATTGAGGTCTGCCCGCTGGCGTACATGCGTGGTCGCACGTTGAACGAGTCGTTCATCATCTTAGATGAGGCTCAGAACACGACGATCTCTCAGATGAAAATGTTCCTGACTCGCATGGGCGAAGCATCAAAGATCGTGGTGTCGGGCGACAAGACCCAGACGGACCTGCCCAGCAACACGCGTTCAGGCTTGGTCGATGCACTCTCGCGTCTGAAAAAGATCAAAGGCGTGGCGATTGCGGAAATGACCGCCAAGGACATCGTCCGCCATCGGTTAGTGACCCAAATCGTACAGGCGTACGATGGGGGACACGCCAGTGAGAAAAGTACCACCAAGTAAAACGGCACCAACCAATAAGCCTCTGACAACGGACAACTGACAGGTAGTCACCGCGATGTCAAATCTCCTTCCCAACCGCAATCGTTGGATGGTGCCGGCCCCCAAGCCCGCGCTAATCAAAGCAACCGAGTTCTTCAAACGGGGCGACGTCTGGGCGCGCTTGGGCATTGGGGCTGCGACGGCATTGCTGTTGTGGGCCGCAACGGCCGGATGGTCGCCACCGTTCGCTTACCGTGTTCGCGAGGCCCCACTGCGCGACATGCACGCGCGGACCGAGTTTGAATTCAAAGATTTTAAGAAGCGAAACGAGTTACGTGACGAGGCAAAACGTAACTTTCTGTGCCTGTACGCTCACGACCAACTGGACTTGGAACAACTGCGACAAGCCTTGATCGACGACGTCTTTCGCGTAAAGCAAGCCGAATTTGACGATGCCAGCGAGGAAGACGAGAAGGTCTGGAACAAGTTTGTCTCCAACGAAGCGCTCGGAAAAGCGGAAGGTGTGACCTCAGAGGATTGGTACAACCGGTTCCGAAAGGCGCTCGAACGCGACGAAACTCTCGACTCGCTCAAACGAGCGCTCGACAAAGCGTTTATTGATATCGACAAGTACGGTCTGTTGGAAACGCTCGAACATAGCGTTGGCGACGGCAGCATGGAAGAAATCGAAGTCTACCCAAAAGGCGGCTTCCAAAACCGACGCCGAGTCAAAGTGGCCGATGTTCGTCTGGCGGAAGTTCGCGAGAAGTTGGACGAGCTACTGCTGGCCGAGATCCGCAATGAAGCCGAGTCGATCGATGAAGCGAATTTCGTCGCGGCACGGCTTACCGATTGGCTCAAGCCCCAACTGCCGGTGACGCTCTCTTTCGACCGCACCGAGTCCGAACGCGGTGCCGATGAGGCCGAGCGAAACGTGCCGATGGCGATGCGAACTTATAAACCGGGTGAGCAACTGGAGCAGACCGGGTTTGACCTAGACCAGCAAGGCATCGAAGCCAACACGCCGCTCGACAGCAACGATATCGAACTACTGCTGGCCGAGCACGAAGCGTACGTCGCCAGTCGCAGCACCGGAGCACGATTCATTCGCTCGGTGTTGTACCTAGGAATGTTCGCAGCGCTGTTCGGTTTGATCGCTCAGTATTTGTATTACCGCGAACAGCAATTGCTGCTGAACCTGCGTCAATTCACGATCCTGCTGGCGTCGGTCTGCCTAACGATTCTGGCCGCTTGGCTGGCGGCAATGAACGTCCAGTGGCGAGCCGAAATTATCCCCGTGACGCTGTTCGCGATGACCGTCGCGATTGCATACCACATCGAACTAGCGCTGATTTTGGGCGCAGTCGTCGCGCTGGCGTTTACGGTTGCCCACGGTTACGACTTAGCCGAGTTCGTGACTCTGACGGCGGCTTCTTCGTCCTCAGCCTTGATGTGTCGCAACATTCGCAGCCGCACCAAACTGGTCAACGTCGGCATGATCGCAGCACTGGTCGTCTTTCCGACCGTGATCGGAGTCCAATACTTAATGGGCCAGCCAATCACGCTTGGCTTATTCACCAACGCACTCTGGTTCGCAGGCGGCGCGGGATTCGCTGGCGGTGTGATGACGGTTCTACTGCCATTCCTAGAGCGAATCTTTGACTTCCAAACCGACATCAGCCTGCTGGAACTGACCGACGCGAACCATCCGCTGCTCAAAGAACTCGTCCAGCGCGCGCCGGGCACTTACAACCACAGTATCAACGTGGCGTCGATGAGCGAAGCGGCGGCCGATTCGATTGGCGCTAACGGATTGCTATGCCGTGTGGGTGCTTATTTTCACGATGTTGGCAAGCTCCGAAAACCGGAGTACTTCATCGAAAACCAGGATTCGGGCGTCAACAAACATGACGATCTCGTGCCCACCATGAGCACACTGGTCATCATTGCTCACGTAAAAGACGGTGCCGAAATTGCGAAAAAGCACCGACTTCCAAAACGGGTGATCGATCTGATCATGCAGCACCACGGCACAACGCTGGTCGAGTACTTTTTCCGCCGAGCAACCGAGCTGGCTGCTGAAAGCGAGGATAGCGAAGCCACAACGGCGATCGACGAATCGGATTTCCGCTACCCGGGCCCGAGACCTCAATCGCCCGAGGCCGCGGTGATGATGCTGGCCGACGCGGTCGAAAGCGCCAGCCGGACGTTGCGGGAACCAACCCCGGCACGGATCGAAAGTCTGGTCGAATCGATCGCCAACAAAAAGTTTGACGATGGTCAGTTTGACGGGTGTGCGATCACGATCCAGGACCTCCGCACGATTCAGACCAGCCTAACCAAGTCGCTCAACGCGATGTATCATGCCCGGGTAAAATATCCTGAACAGCAGTCGGCCTAGGAACCGTTGGAAGCTCCTTCACTCATCATCGAAATCGCCAACCAGCAAACTCGGGCGATCGACGAAGCTGCGTTGATTTCCGCGGCGCGTATGATTTTGACCGATCACCAAGGTGTGTGCGGTGAACTCAGCATCGCAGTCATCGATGACCCGACGATCCGAAAGTTAAACAAGCAGTATCTGAATCACGATTACGAAACTGACGTGATTAGTTTTGTCCTGGACGAAGACGAAGCCACACAGCGGCTGGACGGTCAGCTGATCGTCAGCACGGACACCGCGGCGCGTGAGTCCGTCGATGCAGGCTGGTCCGCCGCGACTGAACTGCTGCTGTACGTGATTCACGGCACGTTGCACTTGGTGGGCTACGACGATAAATCACCCGAGGCCGAACCAGAAATGCGGGCGGCCGAGTCCGAGTACTTAAAGCGAATGCTTAGCGACTCGGAACCTGATGACGGGGGGCCCCAATCATGATTGGGCTGTTCTCTGGTTTGGCCATCGTCGGATTTGTACTCGCCGCATTCGCAGCAACCGCCGTGATTTCGCTGAACGAGGTCGCGTGGCACGAGCTAGAAGAGTATTGCCAGCGAAAGAACCGGCCGCAGTTGTTTAGCGAGATTTTCGACCACCGCGAACGACTGGCATTGGGGGCGAACATCTTTCAAATGATCGCGTCGGGCGTCGGAGCGATCGGATTGATCGGCTGGCTTTTAGCAGGGCGCACGCTCACGGAACTCCCGGGCGTGACGGTCGCTGGGATAGGAACGCTGGTCGCGCTCAGTTTCGTCGTGGTGGGCAGCTGGATTCCGTGGGCAATCGCGACGATCGGTTCAGTTCGATTTCTCGCGCGAACGTGGCGCTGGTGGTGGGCTGTGTCGGCATTGGCGTGGCCGTTGCTGCGTGCGGGACAGCTGGTCTCGAATCTATTCATTCGCGCCAGCGGACATGATGAGACGGAAGAAGACGAGGAAGAAGCCTTCGAGGATGAGATTTTGTCAATGGTCAGTGAAGGCCAACACGACGGCTACCTCGAATCTGATGCTCGCGAAATGATCGAGGGGGTCATGGAGCTGGACGACCAAGACGTCGCCATGGTGATGACCCCTCGATCCAAAGTCGACGCGCTAGACGTTTCGACTCGTTGGGAACAAGCGGTCGGCCGCGTGGTGGAGTCCGGACGAACGCGGATTCCGATCTTCGACAAAAAACTGGACCAAATCGTTGGCCTGCTATACGCCAAGGACCTGCTGCGCGAGTCGCTGCGTGGTGAACGCAAACGCAAGCCGCTGAAAAAATTGCTCCGCGAGCCAATGTTCGTCCCGGAAACGAAAGCGCTCGACGAAATGCTAAAGGATTTCCTTAAGGGCCGGACGCACATGGCGATCGTGCAGGATGAATACGGCGGCGTTGCGGGCGTGGTGACGATCGAGGACGTGCTGGAGGAAATCGTTGGCGAGATCGAAGACGAAACGGACAGCGAGCGCGATGCCGAGATCACAAAAATCGAGGACGGTCACTTTGAGATCGCGGGATCCGTACACGTGGCCCGTCTGAACGAAGAGTTCGGTTTGCAGTTACCTGAGGAAGAAAACTTCGACACCTTGGCGGGGCTAATCATGCACCAGCTAAACGAGGTCCCGCGGGTTGGAACCTCGCTCTCGGTCGATCGCGTGGACATGGAAGTCTTGTCCGCTAACCGCCGCCATATTCAACGCGTCCGCTTGAACATCCGTAACGACGAAGATTAGTACGGCGAGTCAACGCAGCGTCTCCGCTGGTGAGACCGCGTCTTGATCATCTTTGCAGCGCCGTGGGTGGTTGAACGTTCGGTTGCTTGAAGCCGGGGAACGTTGCGCTGCCCGGCTTGAGAACCCAACTTCGGGGCCTGCGGCGGAATTGCGTCTGTTTTCCGAGCTTCAAATGGAATAAAATGCGAACTCGGGACACCTATCCAGTGTCTCGGTGGGGACGCAGTATCAGTCGTCCCGCGTCGCGTTTTTCAGGTCCGTGTTTCGTTTTCGCCCTTCTTCGAGCCCTATGTCTAAGCAACTGCCTTTCGATCTTTCGCAAATCCAAGCCATCGCTGAAAAGTGGCCGACGCCCTTTTACTTGTATGACGAAGCCGGCATTCGCCAAACGGCTCAGCGGATGCGAAATGCGTTCGACTGGACCGAGTTCCGCAATTACTTTGCCGTCAAAGCGACTCCCAATCCGCACTTGCTGCGAATACTGATTGAAGAGGGGATGGGAGCCGACTGTAGCAGCGGGGCCGAGCTGGAGATCAGCAAGCGTGTTGGACTCGCCGGCGACGACATCATGTTCACCTCGAACAACACGATGGCTAAGGATTACGCGTACGCCAAAGAGCTGGGCGCGATCATCAGTCTGGATGACTACAACTACATCGATTATCTGAACGACAACGTTGGCGTGCCGGGGCTGGTTTGCTGCCGATTCAATCCGGGTGAAATGAAGGCTGGCAACGTCATCATCGGTAACCCCGTCGAAGCCAAATTCGGGTTCACTCGTCAGCAACTATTGGACGGTTACGCGAAACTAAAGAGTTTAGGTGTCCAAGAGTTTGGCCTGCACACGATGGTGGCGTCGAATGAACTGAGTGTCGATTTCCACCTAGAAACGGCCGGCCTCCTGTTCGACATCGCGGCACAGCTGCATGCCGAACAGGGAATCGCGTTGCAGTTTGTGAACCTGGGCGGCGGCGTTGGGGTGCCTTACGAGCCGGATCAAACCGCATTCGCCTGGGAAGATTTTGGGACTCGGTTGGGCAAGCTGTATCAAGACAAAATCGTCAGTGCGGGCGTGCCGGAATTCAAAGTCGTTATGGAGAACGGTCGCTGCGTCACAGGACCGCACGGATACTTGGTGACGCAGGTGACTCATCGCAAGAAAACGTACCGCGACTACGTGGGCTGCGACGCGACAATGGCTAACCTGATGCGACCAGGAATGTACGGTTCGTACCATCATATCTCGGCCGTCGGTAACGACAGCACCGAAATGTCGCCGGTGGACGTGGTTGGATCGCTGTGTGAGAACAACGACAAATTCGCCATCCAACGCCCGCTGCCGAACGTAACAGCGGGCGATTACCTGGCAATTCACGACGCGGGAGCACACGGGCACTCGATGGGATTCCAGTACAACGGCAAGCTACGCTCGGCAGAATTGCTGCTGCGACCGGACGGAGAAGTGGTCGAAATCCGCCGTGCAGAAACGCTCGAGGACTACTTCGGCACGCTCAATTTTGACCCTGTGCTGGAACCAGCAAAGGTGTAGCGACCCAAACTGCACCACCAACTGATTACCAGCCGTGTTGGCCACGCCACGGTTTCGCCGAAGGTGAAACACGCGGCTAGCGTCGAAGCGCCAGTTAAATTAATCTGCAGGACGAGCGAGCTAAATCTTATTGGGCTTGTCGTCTTCCTCGGGAGCGGGCTCCGCGTCCTTCGGTTCGCCGTCTTCAGTTTCGGGAGCAGACTCGTCGGCTGGTTTTTCCTGCCCATCGTCTGACGGCAGGTCCGAATCATCCTCGGGTGATTGATGCTCTTGCTTCATTTCCGAGTCGTTGGAATCAGAATCGTTGTCCGATTTTGGATCGGCGTCATCTTCTGTTTCCGAACCCTCTGCCGAGTCCTCTGACTCGGGTTCTGAATCATCCGATTCGTCGTTGTCTTGACCGTCGTCGGGTTCTTCTTCGGCATCGTCTTCACCGCCGACGGTTTGCCTCTCGCGCCAAGGCTTCTTTTCGAGGTAGCTTGCCTGTTCTTTCTTGAGGCTCTCCGTTTGTTCGCTGTTGTGCTTGGCGAGTTCTTCTTGCCCCTCTTCTTCGCCTTCTTCGATCTCTTTTCCCCGAGCTTTATTGACCTCGATCGCTTTTCCAATCCACTTGAGGGCCGAGTCAAAATCGCCCGTTTCGGCATAGCCTGAGGCGAGGGTGCTGAGGATGTAGGCCTCCGACTCGTCGGTCAATTCGGCTGCCTCAGTCGCCAGTTCAATCGCCCGCTTGCCATCGCGCTGATCATCCAACGGCGAGGTTGCTAACACCCACGCAAAATTGTTCAAAATACCGACCAACGCTGAGTCCTCGGCATCGATTGACTGTTCAACATCCAGTTCATCCTCGATGTCACGCAAGCGGTACGCGAGCTCCAGCCCTTCCTCATAATCAGCGATCGCTTCGGCGTGATCGCCGGTCGAAAGGTACGCATTGCCGCGGCCTTGCAGCAGGCTTGAGCGATCGTAAACCTCTAGCCGCTGCTCTTGCTCGGTCAGATCATCAATCGAGTCCAGCGGAATCTCGCTCAGCAGCTTGCTGTAAACTTCGATCGCCTCGTTCGGCTGCTCGTTGGCGTTGTACAACGCGGCCAGTTGTCTCCGAAGCCCCCGGTTATTCGGTGCCCGCGTGATGATCTCTTCCATTTGATCGATCGCCTGCGAGTACTTCGACTGACGGATCAGCATACTCATCCGCAGATGCTGCATGACGACATCGTCGGGGTTCGCTTTCAGGATTCCATCAATCGCTTCGGTTGCTTCTGAAAAGCGATCCGCATCAACCAGCAACGACGCACGGAAACGTAGCAGCCGATCACTGTCTGGTTTTAGCTTGATCGCTTCGTCGATATCCTCGATCGCCTCGTCCAATTTTTCTTGGATGGTGTGGATCTTCGCGCGAGAGTACCACGTTGCTGGATTTTCGGGCTCGTTCTCGGCCGCTTTATCGAGAATTTCGAACGCGGCCTGTTGGAGCGATTCGTCAAACTTGTCGCCCATCGCAATCAGTTGTTCGACGACTGCGATCGAGCCCAACGTGCTTTTGTTCGTGTCCAACCATCGATTCAAGTCATCGAGCGCCTTCTTGGGCTCGCCTTGACGTAGGTAATACTCCCCGCGGGCGCGGTAGGCTTCTATGTTGTCTGGGTTGATCTTGATCGCCTGATCGAGGTCAGCCAGCAGCGTGTCATCCGCCCCAGCGATTCGCGAAAGCTTCGCGCGTAGGAATAGGGCCGACGAAAGCTGGCGACGATCGTCACCCGCGAGTTCGATCGCCTTTTCAACCGCCTCAGCTGCCCTTTGACGGTCGCCACCGGGCAGCTGATGTAATTTGGTAATTAGCAACCATGCCGATCCCATGTCCGGTTGATACTCGACAGCTTTTTTCAAGCGGCTCAACGCGCGGCGTCGGAGCGGTTGCCAGCGACGGTCTCGATTGGCAGTCACTAAAATCTGACGTGACAGCTGATCCGCATGCTCGAACAGCGCGGACGCCGCCAACTGCTTCGCTTGTTCTTCGCCTTCCTCGTCCAAGCCTTTTTCAATGGCCGACTCGCATAGATCGACGACGTTGTCCAAGTCGCGTGTGGATTTCGCGTTCAATTTCATCGTGAACGCCTGATCCAGCTCGGCATCGCCCTCACTCGATTGAGCGGTGGCCGCCGGAGCGATACACAACAGCAATAGGATTGGCAGTAGTAGCGCGAGGGAACCGAGTGAAAAAGCGGATCGGTTTCTCAGAGCGAGCATGGATTGACTCCGGGCTTGTTGGATTAGGTCTATCTAGTTTGCCATCTTCGTTGAAGCGGTTCTGCTGACACGAGTTAGCTGACGGCCCATCGCTCATGGCGTTCGTCTAATGTTACGCCAGTTGAAACGTCAGTGTGCGGTCGAGAATCAAGCTCGGAAAAAATCCGTGCTGTGACGATGGCCACGGGCTCCATTCTACGACATCACGTTCACCGAGAGAATCGCGGGCATCGGCTGTGATGTTCGCAATGCCGACGCGAAAAAAGACGGTTCGTATCCCAAAGCGATTAGTGCGGAGCGGGATTGGCACCTTGCAGGCAAATTGCCGGGCTGGACCAGATCAACACTGAGTTCCTGGGCACATCGATTGCTGCGGCGATGAAAGGCACGCAGAAGACAATGGGCCGATCAAGGATCGTGCTGAGAATCTGGCGTGTGTTGGCGGCTTTGGATGAACAACCCGCTGCCCCAGAGATGATTGGAAGTGGGGTTTCTTTCAGTCACAGATTGCTATTTAATGAAAACTGATTCACCCGTAAACGACTACATGGTGAGAAACATGCCAATTAAGCTATTTTCGGCTCGGAGCCAACGCTTCTTTCGTACCACCGCAGTCAACGCGATGGCCTGGTTTTTTACCGCTTTCTTCACAGGCTCAGCCATAGGCCAGCCGACGACCGAAGCAGCGTCAGAGGCTGATGGCGACGCCTCAGCAGCGGTGGCGACCGCCGCGTACGGTGACGCGGTGCCGTTTGGTGTCGAGTGGTTCTATTGGGCCGTCGTTTTGACAGCGGCCTTGGCGGCGTTGGGATTCGCATGGTCTTTTTACCGCCGAATGAAAGAGGCTGATGCGGGTAACGAACGAATGATCGAAATCGCGGGGCACGTAACCGAGGGCGCCAAAGCGTATTTGCGTCAGCAGTACCTGATCGTTTCAATCTATTTCGTTGTCGTGTTCCTGCTGCTTTTATGGGCACGGCTGGCAGGCATTCAGCAGTACTGGGTACCAATCGCTTTTCTGACAGGCGGCTTTTGGTCTGGGCTCGCAGGCTACATCGGCATGACGACAGCGACGGCGGCCAGCAGCAGGACAGCAGCCGGTGCCATGCAGTCGCTAAATGATGGCTTGCAGGTCGCGTTCCGCAGTGGTGCGGTGATGGGGCTGACGGTAGTCGGGCTAGGATTGCTAGACGTCTCCTGCTGGTACTTCATCTTACGCTTTCTCTGCCACTTGGACCTTGGCACGATCACGGTGACGATGCTGTGCAGCCTGATGGGTGCCTCGAGTCAAGCATTATTCGCGCGAGTAGGCGGAGGTATTTTCACCAAAGCGGCTGACGTGGGTGCGGACCTTGTGGGGAAAGTCGAACAGGGAATCCCGGAAGACGATCCTCGCAACCCAGCGACCATCGCAGATAACGTCGGCGACAACGTGGGTGACGTCGCGGGCATGGGTGCTGATTTGTACGAGTCGTACTGCGGTTCGATTCTGGCGACCGCGGCATTGGGTGTGGCGGCGATGGCGACGATTGAGCTACCGGATGGGACCGCAGAGATCGGTCGCTGGCAAATCGCAGCTTTGTTCTTGCCGTTGATCGTGGCCGCAATCGGTGTGGCGATGTCCATCACCTGTATCTTTTTGGTTAAAGCTGACAACGACGCAAGTCAAAAAGCGCTTTTAAAGGTACTTGGTCGAGGCATTGATACTTCGATGATCGCAACCTTTGTTCTCTCGGCCGCGGCCACTTGGCTGTTGCTCGGATCGAACTTCATTGGCGTCGCCGGCAGTATTGCGGTTGGCTTGATTGCGGGGTGGGCGATCGGTAAGTGGACCGAATACGCCACCAGCGATGAGTACCGACCAACGCAAAGGTTGGCTGATCAAGCGGCAACTGGATCAGCGACGGTCATTATCGGCGGAGTGGCTGACGGCATGAAAAGCGTCTGGGTACCCGTGGTTTTGGTTTGTGCCGGAATGATGTTGGCGTTCGGTTTCGCGACCTCATTCGATTTCAACGAGCCCGCGACCTTTACATTAGGCCTGTACGGCGTCGGTATCGCAGCGGTCGGGATGCTGTCTACCCTTGGAATTACTCTGGCGACTGATGCTTACGGTCCGATCGCCGACAACGCGGGCGGAAACGCTCAGATGTCCGAACTGGATGACGTGGTACGGCAACGAACCGACGCCTTGGATAGCTTGGGCAACACGACCGCCGCCACCGGGAAGGGATTTGCGATTGGCTCGGCCGCCCTAACGGCTCTTGCGTTGTTAGCGGCTTATGTCGAACAAGTCAAAACGGGATACGAGAACTGGGCACGCTCGGCCGCCGCCGCGGGTGTCGTCGCTGAGGCTGACACGTTTTATCGATTGAACAACAACTTCGTCGCCAAGCGAACGGAGGATGGCACCGTCGCGGGCTATCTGGTGATGCCCGAGTACTTGCGTAAGCCGGCGATCGCGGAAGCTTGGTCTGCGGCAAATTCGTTTTCTCTGGGCCAAAGCGATGGGGTGATCGAATCCGACGGCGCTGGCGGATACCGATTCTCTGTCACCAAAGACCCTCTGATTTCTGTTCAGCAAGCGACGATGCCAGATATTGGTCGGCTGTACGATGCGACGCTATTGAACCCACGCGTGTTGGTCGGCGTGTTCCTAGGCTGCATGGCCACGTTCGTCTTTTGTGCGATGACCATGAAAGCCGTAGGACGGGCGGCATTTGGGATGGTCGAAGAAGTCCGTCGGCAGTTTCGCGAGGACGCGGGCATCATAGCAGGCACGTCCAAGCCCGATTACGCACGTCCGGTTTCGATCAGCACCCGGGCCGCCCAACGCGAGATGATTGTGCCGTCGCTGATGGGAATCCTGACCCCGATCGTGGTCGGGATGCTCTTGGGCGTCGGCGGCGTGATCGGGCTGCTGGTCGGAACGCTCAGCTGTGGATTTTGCCTAGCAATCTTCATGGCGAACTCCGGTGGCTCGTGGGACAACGCAAAAAAGTACGTTGAAGCGGGTCATCTGGGTGGCAAGGGTTCTGACGCTCACAAAGCCGCTGTCGTCGGCGACACGGTGGGCGATCCCTTCAAAGACACCTGCGGTCCTAGCCTGAATATTCTGATCAAGCTGATGAGTATCGTTAGTGTGGTGGCAGCCGGGATGGTCGTCCGATACAGCCTCGTAGCGATCGGCTGGTTGTAGGCCGCTGCGAAGGTGGCCTGCCGGAGCCGATGAGCCGATTGACCAACCGCGGTCGGTGCCGCCAGTCCTAGGTTGGCTCGGTCGTGGTGACCGCTGCGTTTTCCTTCGTGGGCGGTCAAGTTTCCCACTCGGAATGGGCAAACCCAGCCGGTTTTCGGTGGAATCCCGCGTTTTTGCAGGTATTATCTGTTACCAATGTACAACCCGCTGTGATGGCGGGCCAAGTTCTCAAGTCACTCACATGTCACGGTTTTCGGCCGCTGCGGGCAAGGCAGCGGCCACGGCTAACCGAGGAACTCCTATGAAAAGATCGTTTTTACACCACGGCCTGAAACTGATGCTCGCCGGCGTTGCAGTCGCGATGCTCAGCCCATCGTTGCAGGCTGCGGACTCCGTCGAAGAGGCTCGCGCGAAGCGTGCCGAAGAGCGTCGGCTTTCGAGCATCTCGAAAACCTTCAGGCCTGTGGAGGGATTCGAAGAGGTTGAAATGTTCGCGGGCATGACCGCCGGCGACGTAAAAGTTACCATCAAGCCAAGAGACGCTGTTGATTCGACCTTAATCGTCGAAAACAAGAGCGATAAACCGCTGGCGATTCGAATGCCCGCAACGTTCTCGGCCGTGCCCGTGCTGAAGCAATTCGGCGGCGGAGGCGGTGGATTAGGCGGTGGCGGACGAGGTGGCGGCGGTGGTGGGCGAGGTGGCGGCGGAGGTCTACAGCAAGGTATCGGAGGCGGCGGAGCGTCCGGGGGCGGTGGAGGCGGCTTCGGTGGGGGCGGTGGTGGCGGAGGCGGCGGCGGAGGCGGCGGTGTGTTCAACATTCCTGCTGGCAAGTCGGGCAAACTGTCACTGAAAACGGTTTGCCTGGAACACGGCAAGCCCGACCCACGCGCGTCGATCGAATACCGAATCCAACCGCTAGAAGATTTGGAGTCCGACCCTCGCGTGGCAGAAATGCTACGGATGCTGGCCGAAGACGAAATCGCGCAACCGGTTGCTCAGGCTGCCGCGTGGCACATTACCGATGGCCTTTCATGGGAGAAAATGCTGACGCTCAACCGCGTCGAGCGTATGGGTGGCTACTTCGAGCGATTCTTTACCAAAGGCCAGCTTGAATTTGCGGTCAATGTCGTCAAAGAAGCAGCACGCCGAGCAGAAATTCGCGCTGAGCTGGGAGAAGACGATTCCTCAAGTTCAACCGAAACCGATCTGAGCAGTCTAGTCGAGTAAAGCTCGCCAAGGTTGAACTTTGATCACCACCAAGGCCAAGTCAAAATGACTTGGCCTTTTTTTCGCACCTGTTGTCGCGCGAAAAAGAGGATCACGCCCGTTCGATTGGGAACGCAATCACTTCATCAATCGACGTCGCTCCGACCGCCAGCATCACCAAGCGGTCGACCCCCAAGGCCACGCCGGCACACGCAGGCAGGCCGCGTTTCATCGAGTCCAACAAACGGCTATCCGCGGGCAACGGCTTTGCTCCATCGGCGACGCGAGCCAAATTGTTGGCGTTGTTGCGACGCATCAATTCGTCGGCGTCCAAAAGTTCGTGGTAACCATTGGCCAGCTCGACGCCATCGACATAAATTTCGAAACGCTCGGCCACCGATTCCTCTGGCGACTCACCCGGTCGTAGAATCGCCAACGCTGACTGGCTGGCGGGCCAATCGCAGATCATCTTCGGCGCAGGCGTTGTCGCGAGCGCGGGTTCGATCACCTCTGTCAGCAACAGGTTGAACCAATCGTCGCGGCAGGTGCTGCCTTGACAGGCGAACGAGTCCACTTGGTGACGTTTACAGGCTTCGAAAAGATCATCGATCGCCACGGTCGCCACGTCGACACCGACGAACTGGTCAAACGCTTCGGCGTAAGTCATCCGCACCGTCGCCGGCCGGTCGAGGATCGATTCGACCAGCTCGGCCAGCAGGTTCATTCCCGCCTGCATGTCGTCGCCGACACGGTACCATTCAAGCATCGTGAATTCAGGATTGTGGCGTGCTCCCCGTTCCTCGCGGCGGAACGCTTTTCCGATTTGATAAATAGAAGTCGCCCCGGCCGCCAATAGTCGCTTCATCGAAAACTCGGGCGACGTTTGCAACCAAAATGAATCGGCACCCAACGACGCACTCCCGAAGACCTGGTCTGCCGAGACTTCGATCGGGTGCAGGTGCTGATCAATCACCGTATCGCGCGACAGCAAGGGCGTTTCCACATGCACGAAATCGCGTTGTTGAAAAAAAACGTGCAGCTTTTGAATGAGTCGCGATCTCGCGGTTAGCGCCGCAATCGTGGCAGTTGGCAAATCATCGTTGGAGGCAGGCATGAGACGTTTTCAAGCAAGAACACGCGGGCGGACGTGCGCGAGAATTTGCTCGATCGCCTCAACTGCAGACGGACGCTCGGTCGCAACGAGCTTCGTCAGTGGCAACGCGACATCGTCTTGGCGACAAAAATCACCCTCTGAATCGATTCCCGCTGCAGCAACATGTAACACAATCGCGGCGTCGGCCTCGGACGCAGCACTTGTCAGCATGATCTTGGCCGTTGCCTGAAAGTGTTTTCGAGCCTTCGGCGACAGCGATTGCACATCCTTTTCGATGCCCGGTCCGGCGACAATCAAATCGCACTCCCCTCGCTCCAGCAGGACCGCCGCGCTATGCTCAAGCCGGTTAAAACGCGGGATCGATTGGGCGTAATTAACGGCGAAGGGGTAGCCGCTGCTCCACGCGATCACGTTTTCCGCGCTTCGAGCGTTTGCATCAGATCGCAGACCCAGGCTGACGAAACGCGTGTGTTGGTTCAGTTCCCGTGTTAGCTGGGCCAATTGATCACTGGCTAAATCGAACGCCGAGTCTTGTGTTGTGTGTCCGTACACGAACGCTCCGTAACGAGCGGATTTGAGCTGGTCGGCCAAGCCGTCGATTCGTTCTTGTGCGTGGCCAGTGGTGGGTTCAACCTGCGACGCGTTAAGAACAATTCCAGCCATCGAAGCCCGCAAAGCCATCAACATCGCTGCGGCGTTTGATTTTGACAGGCGAATGAACTGATCTGCCACCGCCGCAGTCGCCGTCTGCGCTTCATCAACGACGATGATCTTGCGGGCGGGTCCGGCAGCAGGTCGACTGTACCGTTCTAAATGACGCGGATGAGTTGTCACCGGATCGCAAAACCAGAAGACGACCAAATCGCTGCGACTGGAAATCTCGCCCAACGTCGCCGAGACCTTGCCATGCTTTTGCAGCGAAAACATGCTGGCTCGACCGTCGTTATGCAGGCTGCTATCGATCGTCGCACCAACGAGGTCCGCCAATTTCCACGCAGCCTGTTGAGCGTTCATGTCCAACT
>CAZLFF010000032.1:0-29844 GCA_964558755.1 uncultured Pirellulaceae bacterium | reverse complement strand
TTACTCGCGTGGACGAACGGCGCCAGTAAGGCCCGAATAGTCTTTACGATCGTCGGTGTGCCAAAGCGGCTCGCCCGAAAGAACGCGCTGACGCAACGCTTCGATCTTTTCCTCGGAACCGGCAGGAGCATCGGTCGGAACAAAACCCTCGCCCTCGTAAGGCACGAAATCTTCATCGTGACCGTATTCTAGGATCGCTTCGAATACGTTGGTGATTTTTTTGCGGCTCGACATGTGCAAAATCCTATCGTCGTAGTGGTTGGTGAACGCTTTGTCACTCGAATGCAAAGCAGAAAGCTGTGGGAGTGTGACCGGTTAAACGACCCGCTTTACGCCGACATCATCGTTGGCGGCTAAAGCGTACAATCTCGTCTGGCACCATTCGGTGCGTCATGATTCGCGATCGTTCCGGTGATGTGAGTGACTAACTTGAAGAACTTCCATGTCGTGGGTAGGGCGATTTCCTCCGCCCGCTTTCGATGAGGTCATTATTAGCGGATGAACGACCGAGTCAAGAAAATTATCTCGTTTTATCTGAAGTTCGGCTTCACGCACTCACGCCGAAGCACCAACTTGGTTTCCTGTCGGCGTCGTGAGGTTCGAAACAGTGCGACGGTACGGTGATTGGGAATCTGGCAATGAAATCCCGCCAGCCTTTAAGGCCCGTTAAGGGTTTGGATTGTCGCTCGGATGGGTTTGAACCCGAACGAATGTGAATTTGCGAGGTTTGAACAAACACGACGGGCTGCGGAAAACCATTGGCCTATCCGTGCGTTAGCGGTGGTGAGGCCACCGTCGGAACACGGAAAAAACAAGCACTCGCCGTGACTGGGCGGCAGATGATTTGAGTAAAACCCTCGCGGTTATTCTTTCTGCGGCCAGCGCGTGACGTGTTCTAACTTGTGCTAAGAAGTGACGATCGCCTCAGTCGTGGCCGGTCCTGATACAATCGTGAAACGTCGTACCTGAAACCAGCCCATCGCTCCAAGCGATCCACATCATGCCAGAAACCCATTGGTCTCAAACTCGGTTGACTCTACCCCGTTTTGCTCGAGGCTTTCATCTGATCACGCGCGAGGTCGTGCAGGCGATCCCTGAAGTGGCTCAGATTGACGTTGGTTGGCTGCAAGTTTTCATTCAGCACACGTCGGCAAGTCTCACGCTGAACGAGAATGCCGATCCGGACGTCCGAGTGGACATGGAAACGGCCGCCAATCGTATTTGCCCAGAGGATAGTCCCTTCATCCACACGTGTGAGGGACCCGACGACATGCCGGCCCACGTCAAGTCGTCGTTGTTCGGAGCCAATGTTACCGTGCCGATCACCGATGGCCGACTGGCGCTAGGGACATGGCAGGGCATCTACCTGTGTGAGCATCGAGACCACGGCGGTCGAAGGAATCTGGTGCTAACTCTCACGGGGACGAAGTCGTAAATTAACGCTGGCCAATCCGCTCTTAGTTTTAGTTCGCAGCAAACAGACGAGGTCGAAATGGTGATGGACGATAACAAAGACTCGTTTCCCTGGCATCACTTAGTACTGGGGATCGCCGGTGGAATCGTTGGTGGTGTGCTTGGTGCGTTTGTTTACGGCTGGGGGATTGGTCAAGGCTTTGACGCGGCTGTTCTGCCCGGTGCAGCGGTTGGATTTGGGTTTGTGACGGCAGCCCGGATGGGGCGCGTGGAGTTCGGAGTCGTGGCGTCCGTGATCGCGTTGATTGCGAGTCTTTACCTTGAGTGGTCGCATTTCCCGTTCGTTGCCGATGACAGCCTTGGTTTCTTTCTGGCCCATCTGCATGAACTGCAACCGCTGAAGCTGATCATGATCGCCGCGGGCACGATCATCGCTTTCTCAATCGCGGGCCGCGCTCGCGCGTAGACCAGTTTTTTCCAAAGATCGCAATCCGGCACGCCAGGGATTTGATGTCTCGCTCAAACAAGAACGTGACACGTCAGTGATCTGATATTCCATTTGAATTGCAAACCGATACGTCAGTGAGGAACTCTTCTGGCGCGACGGGTTGCGGACTTGATGGACCCGCTGGATATTTGACGCATGAATGTTGGTGAACTTGAGATCGATCAATCATTGTTGACACCTGTAGACGCGATCCGTGTTCGCGGTGCTCGGACGCACAACCTGAAGAACGTTTCGGTTGATGTCCCTCGCAACCAGTTGGTCGTGATCACTGGGCCCAGCGGCAGCGGCAAAAGCTCGTTGGCGTTCGATACGATCTATGCCCAAGGTCAGCGACAGTACATGCAAAGCCTCTCGCTGTACGCGCGGCAATTTATGGGTGGGTTGCCGCGGGCCGACGTGCAGACGGTTGATGGCTTGCAGCCGACTGTTTGTTTGGACCAAAACTTTCGCAACCGCAATCGACGCAGTACCGTCGGGACAATTACGGAGGCTTACCACTACCTGTGTTTGTTGATGGCCAAGGTAGGAAGAATCCACTGTTATGGCTGTGGTGCTCCCATCCAGCAGCAGACACCTCAGCAGATTCGCGACCGTCTGTTGCAACTGCCCGAGCGAACGAAA
Organism: uncultured Pirellulaceae bacterium; assembly: GCA_964558755.1. Lineage (GTDB taxonomy): Bacteria > Planctomycetota > Planctomycetia > Pirellulales > Pirellulaceae > Mariniblastus. The sequence continues at coordinate 27,302 of CAZLFF010000032.1, read as the reverse complement.
TTGATGGTGTTGGCCCCTATGGTCGTCGGTCAGAAAGGGGCTCATCAGGATACGCTGAAGTTGATTCGCCGCGAACGGTTGGTTCGCTTGCGCGTTGATGGGCAGATCTGCGATATTGATTCGGTTCCAGAAATGCCGGTTGGGAAAACTCACGACATCGAAGCCGTCACCGATCGGATTATCGTGCGAGAGGGCGTTGACGAACGACTGCTTGAGGCGATCGAAACCGCCGTGCGACTCGCTGACGGCAAGGTCACCGTTTGCTCACTGCCGCCCGACAACGCGACCACGAGTGACGCTTGGGACGAGAAGAGCTACAGCACCCGTTACGCCTGCGCCGCGTGCGATATTCATTACTCAGAAGTTTCACCGCGCACGTTTGGCTTCAATAATCCGTTCGGATCTTGCGAGACGTGCGGCGGGGTGGGCGATGAGTTCACGTTTGATCCCGCGGTTGTCGTTGGCGATCGTAAACGATCTCTCGCCGACGGTGCGATTGTTGCTTGGGATGGTTTGAGCAAAGCCGCATTTCGAAAACAGTTGCAGTTGCTTCAACCGGTTCTGGAATTGATCGGGCACCGTGTCGATCAACCGCTCGACCAAATGTCTGACGCCGGCTGGCGGACCTTCGTGCATTGCTACGACAAAGCGACGCCGGGATTGCTGGCGATTCTCGAACGCGAACTCGCGACCAGCAGCGACGACGATCGCTTGGACCAGTTGGAGCAAACCATTGATCGCGTCGTGTGTCATGCCTGCAATGGTTCCCGGATTAACGATCAGGCCCGGGCCGTGTTTGTTGGTGGAAAGCACCTAGGCGATATTGTGGCAATGCCGATCGAGGAAGCGATTGAGTTTTTCGCTTCGTTGTCTTTTGAGGGTGATGATTTGGCGATCGCCGAACCGTTGGTTGCCGAGATTCGATCACGCCTAGATTTTCTGGTTCGCGTGGGCGTCGGCTATCTGGGGCTCGGGCGTTCGGCCGACACGCTCTCGGGGGGCGAGCACCAGCGAGTGCGTTTGGCGACTTCGATTGGATCGGGGCTGACGAGTGTTTGTTTCGTGTTGGATGAACCGTCGATTGGTTTGCATCAACGTGACAACGATCGCTTGATTGAAACGATCCGTCAGTTGCAGGCGGCAGGAAATTCGGTGATTGTCGTCGAGCATGATGCGGCCATGATTGAGGCCGCCGATTACGTGATCGACATGGGCCCAGGTGCGGGGCCGTTGGGTGGCGATGTCGTTGCGTCAGGGACACCCGAGGAAATTACTGCTGATCCCGAAAGTTTGACCGGTCAGTTTTTGAGCGGTCAGCAAACCATCAGCGTGCCCGCTCAACGGCGCAAATTTGATGCGGATTCACCGGCCGTCGTGGTTCGCGGCGCGCGCGGGAACAATTTGCGTAATGTGTCGGTCGAGATGCCCTTTGGCGTGCTGACGTGCGTGACGGGTGTCAGCGGCAGTGGCAAAAGCACGTTGATCAATGACACGTTGGTGCCCGCGGTGCGGCGAAAGTTAGGTCTGGTCAGTCACTCCGCCGCGCCTTGCGAATCGGTCGAGATACATAAGCGAATCGAGAACTTGGTCGTCGTCGACCAGCAACCAATCGGTCGCTCGATCCGCGGGTGTCCGGCGACGTATGTCGGTTTGTTCGAGGAGCTGCGAAAGCTGTTTGCGGCAACGAAAGAGGCAAAGCGTTTAGGTTTTGGCAAGGGACGATTTACATTCAACACAAAATCCGGTTGGTGTCCCGAGTGTCGTGGGCATGGGGTTCGCCGCATTGAGATGTCCGTCGTGCCCGACGTGTTCGCGCAGTGTGAGCTATGCCGCGGTGGACGATTCGATCAAGCGTTGTCGCAGGTTCGGTTTGCCGATTTGACGATTGCCCAAACGCTAAAGCTGTCCGTCGCCGAGGCACTGGTTCGCTTCGACGGCTTCGTGCGTATTCGTACAATGTTGCAATCGTTGGCGGACGTTGGGCTTGGTTACATGCAATTGGGGCAATCGTCGGTGACGCTCTCGGGCGGTGAATTGCAACGCATTAAACTAGCGGCCGATTTGGCTAAGCTTCGGCCTGCTGTGGGCGACGCTCGGACTTTGTACGTGCTGGACGAACCAACGACCGGTTTGCATCTTGGTGATGTCCGGACGTTGATCGAGGTGTTGCAGCGATTGGTCGATCAAGGGCATACGATGATCTTGGTCGAGCACCACGTAGACGTGATCAAGTCAGCCGACTGGTTAATAGATATGGGGCCAGAAGGAGGGCAGGGCGGTGGCGAAGTTGTGGCATTGGGCACGCCCGAACAGGTGGCTTCCAATCCGCGGTCGATAACGGGACGGTACCTGTAGAGATCGCTTTATCGCAGCCGAGGTCGCTTGAGGTCGACGCTTCATTGCTGGATGGGTAACGGGCGACGTGCTTGGGACTCTTCTTTAAGCTGCACCTTGTATAGCGTCCAGAGGTTTCTTGCTTTTGCTTTGACCAAGCCGGTACAGGCTTGCAAAGTTTTTTTGCCCGAACCGATCCCACCATTTATGGTTTCGATACCAAGGCTTGTAACAAAAATCGATCGTCCAGTCTTGCTGAGCGATCACGTCGGTCATTAACGCTGGGTGGGAGCCTCGGCAAGGCACGCAGTAGCTGAGATCCGAGCCCCAAGCTTCCGAGCTTTCTGGGTTCTGTTCTGGGAGGTCAAAGCGTTGACCCTCTGTGTAGTACTGCCCAAGTTGAGCGGCTTTCTTAGCCATCTTGGCGGGCGGTCGAACGTGCCCGTAGTGGAACATCCGTGCTCGCGAGTTCGCGGTTTTTTCTCTCGGGGGCCGACCCCGAAGCCGCAAGCGTCACCGATTGATCGAATGCCAACGCCATTCCGAACGATGCGAGCTTGTTTGCGATAGATTAGCGGGTTGCGGGTACGGTAGTCACCCATGAAATGCAGGTAGCGAAACGAAAGTCCATTAACCGATCGCTGCTTAAGATTGTCATGCATCGACCGTCGGATCAAATCGTAATCGTCTTCGTGAACGACTTCGTCTGCTTGAATGTAAAAGCACCAATCGCCCGTGCAGGCGTCTAGCGCGATGTTGGTTTGTTCCGCCATGATTTTCCCGCCGGCGCGGATGGCTGGATCCCACACGGTGTCGATGATACGGACATTTGGAAAATCAATCCCTTTGATTCGTTCGCGTGTGTCATCGCTGCAATCACCGACGGCTACGACCAGCTCATCGACCATTGGTAGAATTGAGTGAATGGCTTGTTCGAACGGATAGCCCAATCGGACGCCGTCCCGAATAATCGTAAAGCCGCTGACTTTCATAAGAGCACCAGCCAAATGCGCGAACGGATTGTGGGTCGAGGCACCCGCTTGTGACAACTGCAGCACGCGAGTGCTTGTTGAAAATAACCCTTGCTAGATTCCGAATCAACGTTGATCTGACGTCCGGTCGTATCAAATCGAGCAGTTAAACTTGCATCGCACTTGATTGCTTTCGGGAAAAGGGTGTTTTGGCTATTTGCCGTTTGAGCAAACGATTAGAATGGCGTTTTCAGCTTTTTTTCGATGTGCGATTCACCAACGGACGACCCAAGTGCAGCAGATTTATCTTGACTACAACGCCACGACTCCGATCGCGCCTAGCGTTGTGGAGGTGATGGAGCCGTTTCTTAGCGGACATTATGGGAACCCGTCGAGCGCTCATTCGCTGGGTCGCGCGGCGGGGGAAGCGATCGAGGACGCTCGCGGGAAAGTGGCGATGTTGCTTGGCTGTGATCGCGACGAGGTGCTATTCACCAGCGGCGGCACCGAAAGCAACAATTTGGCCCTCAAGGGAGTGATGCTGCGCGGCGGGCGGGCAGGTGGTCATCTGGTGATCTCGGCGATCGAGCACCCGGCGGTTAGCAAACCCGCCGATTTCCTACGGCGGATGGGTTGCGAGGTGACCGTCGTTCCGTGTGACGAAAATGGATACGTTCGACCGGCCGAAGTTGAAGCCGCGTTGCGCCCGAACACTCGGTTGGTCAGCATCATGCACGCGAACAATGAGATCGGCACGATTCAGCCGATTCGTCAGATCGCTGAACTGTGTCGCGACCGCAGCGTTCTGGTTCACACCGACGCGTCGCAGAGTGCGGGCAAGATCCCGACGATGGTCGATCAGTTGGACGTCGATCTGCTGACCATCGCCGGACACAAGTTTTACGCGCCCAAGGGAGTTGGGGCGCTTTATGTTCGCGAGGGTGTCGAGTTGGAGCCTTTGTTGCACGGGGCAGGGCACGAGAAAGGGGTTCGGGCCGGCACAGAGAACACGCCGTACATCGTAGGGCTGGGGCAAGCTGCATATTTGGTTGGGAAGTCACTTGATCAGTCACTGATCAAAATGAATGAGCTACGCGATCGCTTGCAGGATCAGCTGGCGGCCGCGATTCCGGGCTTAGTTGTCAACGGTGACGCGACGGAGCGGTTGCCGAACACGTTGAGTGTTTCGTTTCCCAGCGTCGGAGGACACGATCTGTTGCAGCGAATTCCTGAAATCTGTTGCAGCACGTCCTCTGCCTGTCATAGCGACGGGACTGCGGAGTCGGCGACGTTAGCGGCGATGGGGGCCTCGGCGGAACGAATGGCGGGGAAAGTTAGACTTAGCGTGGGTTGGTACACCTCGATCGAGGAAGTCGACCGTGCTGCGGACGTTCTGATTGGCGCTTGGGAAGCGATGGTCGGGTGACGTAACAAGGCAGTTGGGTTGTGTGTCTTGTGGGGTAGGCAGTGTCAGCGAATGACGGCGAGTCGACGATAATTCGGAACGGATGAGTTCGCGAGTATTCTTGTTTGTTCGGTCGTTGATTCTCTCTAGCGCACAAAAAGGCCGCTCGATCTAATGATGATCGAGCGGCCCCATATTTTGACCAGATATACTTCCTGGTTTAGAAAGCCGTATCAGGCTTAGTTGCAGCCACAGTCAGCGACTGGAGCAGCTTCGCAACCGCAATCAGCGGCTGGAGCGTCGCAGCAAGAGTTGCTGCGGCAACCGCAACCTGCGAACAGGCTACGAATGCGAGCACCAAGGCCACGTAGTCGGCTACCAAGGCCGCAACCGCAACCAGCACCAGCTCCGGCACCAGCACCGCAACCAGCTGCTCCACCGTCAGCGTATCCGCCGCCGATGACCGAACCGTTGCCCATGGCACCTGCGTCGCCGCAAGCGTTGGCTGGTGCAGCGTTAACTGTTACAGGAACCTGAGTTTCGACAACTCGTGGAACGCAAACGTTAACGGTGTAAGGAACCTGTGAAGCAACCTTCTTGCATCGCTGAACAGTCTTCATCTCTGTTACCTGACGGCAAACAGTGTGAGGAACCTGGCGAGTCTTAGTTTCGCTAACCATACGAGTGGTGCAAACTGGAACTTGCTTGGTCTTCTGCTCGCAAACCATGCGTGTAACCGAGTAGTTCTCGACGCGTGACTTCTGCTCACAAACCATTTTGGTTGTGCAGTAGTTGACAGTCTTTGTGACTGGCTCGCAAACCATCTTGGTAACGCAGTAGTTAACTTCCTTCGAACGCTGCTCACAGCGGTAAGAAGTTGTTGTGACAGGAACTTGCTTGCTGACAGTTTCGCAAACCATGCGAGTTACTGTGTAAGGAACTTGCTTGCAAACCTTCTCGCAACGGTGCTTAGTTACGCAAACTTGCTTAGTTTCGCATGATGGAACCCAAACCTTCTTGCATACGGTGCGATCAGGACGCTTGCAGCAAACTGTGCTGCAAGAACCTGGGCAGAAAGTTCGGCAACCGTTTGCGTTGGTTGACCAGCTACCTGGTGTGCGAACTCGCTTGCTGTAAGAACGACCTGGGATAACCGAGGTCTGTGTCTGCCAGCTGCCACCGCGAACAGTTACGTTCTTGGTTTCTGTGTAAGGAACACGAACAGTGCTTGTGACTGTGCGAGTCTTAGTTTCTGTGACTGGGCGACGAACAACGCTGTTGACAGTCTTCATAACCGTGTTGGTTACTGGAATGCGAACAGTGTAGTTGACCGTGCGAGTCTTCTGCTCAGTGACAGGTCGGCGAACGTAAGTCGTTACTTCCTTGCTGTGCTGAGTTGTAACAGGACGCTTAACAGTGTAGTTCACTGTGCGCTGCTTAGTTTCAGTTACAGGACGCTTAACAGTGTAGTTAACTGTCTTGTAAGTAGTTTCTTTTACAGGTCGCTGGACCGTGTAAGTTTGCTCTTTCATGACTGTCTCGCGAACGTTGCGAGTAACAGGCACTTGTACGTTCTCGGTGACGGTGTTGTAAACCGTTCGGTAACGTGTTTCCTGGCGTGTTTCGTTAACAACGCTGCGAACTGTCTTCATAACAGTGTAGCTGCAACCGCAACCGTCGCCGGCTACTGCTGCAGGGGCTGCTGCGGCGACTGCGTCGTAGCTTGCGCCACCACAACACTGGGCCCAGCTTAGGCTCGCTGACATGGCAGCTGCAGCGAATGCAGCCGAGGTCAACAGACTTCGTACCAATTTCATCGTAAACTCTCCAAAAACTGACGTTTCAAAACCTCGGAGGTAGCATCTGGTCTGGTGAAACATTCACCATGCTTACCCGTTTCAAGACTGCCCTAATGCTGGTGAAGCGCCGGTTGGTGGTGTGGCCAGCTTCGCGTCAACATCAGAATGCGTGGACAACTCCCGTTCCGTCCACCTTGCAATGGTCCTCCTGACGTGGGGAGGATCGGTTACCGCTGGGGTGTGGGTTGACTAGCGAAAGCATAGGGATGAAGAAAAACAGAAACCCTGAGTAGGCTGTGCCGATTTTGCCGGTTGACCGACTTGCCCATTCAAAAACGCTCGGGAAAGAGCTACCTTCAACCCTTGCTGTCAGGGTAAACTGTGGGGTCCCGGTTCAGGGACGCACATGCTGGTTTGGTAGAAACTGGCGAAGAAATAAACTCGTTCGAATTCGCTCGTCGCAGCGAACGATCGGTATGCCTTGCCGGGGCTCAGACGAAGTCCGTTCCCAAATATTCAAACCTTGTGAACTCCGAACCTACAGCCTCTGATTTTCCCAAGGTTGTCGCAGGACGCCTTAGCCTCTACCTGCGCGAGTTACAGCAAATGAGTGCGGCGGGCCAAATGACGACTAGCTCGTCCGCGTTGGCCAAGCGACTGGGGCAAACAGCATCGCAGGTTCGTAAGGACTTTGCTTATTTTGGGCAGTTCGGGCGACCAGGAATCGGGTACTCTTGCGAAGACCTGATCGAGAAAATTCGGTTGATCTTAGGGACCGATCGAGTCTGGCCGGTCGCGCTGGTTGGTTGCGGAAACCTGGGGCAAGCCTTGCTAGGCTATCGTGGCTTCGGGCAGCAGGGGTTCGCCGTTGCCGCCGCGTTCGACAAAGACCCTGCGTTAATCGGGTGCCAGTTCGAGGGCCTGACCGTCCAGGACATCTCTGAATTGGCAAAGGTGACCGCGGCAAAAAGCCTAGAGCTTGCGATCCTGGCCGTGCCTGCGACGGCCGCGGCCGCAGCCACGGAATCCATCGTGGCCGCTGGGATCCCGGGGATTCTTAACTTTGCTCCAGTGACCTTGAAAACCCCTGGATCGGTCAGCGTGGTCGGCGTTGACCTAGCGATCCAGCTTGAGCAGTTGGCGTTTGGGGTCGTCAAAAAGCGTCGTACGAACCCATAGTTGAAATTTGTTCTGAAACCTATCCAAGCTGATGAGAGCCGCAGTTATGACACGAATAAATTACTATTTGTTTTCCGCAATGCTCGTGCTGCTGGTCCAAAACGGTTTGGTCGCGCAAGAGACCGGCGAGCCAACCAAAGATGCCGTGCCCGAATTGTCTGAGCGTCTTTCAGGTCTAGCGCCGTTGTTGGGAACATGGAAGCTCGAGAAAGTAGTTGCTTCTGGCGAGCCGGCGGCGAAATATGTTTTCTCGGTGGGCACGAACGGACACTTCCTGGACCAGAAATTGTATTTCTCTGACGCCTCTGGAGGGGAAGTTCAATTGGGTCACTTTGTTTGGCAGGCGGATGAGAAAGAGAGTTTTTTCGTCGTCCACGTGTTTGATCAGTGGGGAGAGTATTCAACGGGGAACGCGGCGTTAAAAACGGTTGACGGGAAGCTGGTTGCCACGATCATCTGGGGGCGTCCCGATTTGCCGGTTGTCGCCTCGACCGAATTTAAATTTATCAATGATGACAGTTTCAGCGAGCGGGCCTCGATGGCCACTGACTATCCGCTTGGTGGCGTGTGGAGAAAGCAGAAGTAGCCGCCGCGGTTGTCGGGCGTCGGCGGTAGCAAGACAGACCGGTTCGGTTCCGTCGCCCGATATGTCCGGCAGTCCATCGGCGGTTTCAAGGCAATCACCATCCGAACCTTTCCTGGCCGCTAGTGATCAAAACAAATGGTCAAAACCCGCGGCCCGAGGCGTTCCATCCTCCGAAGTCGTTAAAATTTGACAAACGGCTGGGAACAGCTATTTTTCTATTACGGCGGGTTTGCTAAAATCTCACTCACAACGGTGCCCGATGGTGTAATGGCAACACATCTGGTTTTGGTCCAGACATTCTAGGTTCGAATCCTAGTCGGGTAATTGTTGTTTTCTTGGCCAATCAGTGCGACTTTGACTCCTCGTCGCCAGCTGCCTTCTTTTCCTAGCCGTCATTCTTGACGGACCAAGAGAATCCGTTTCACGTGGTCTAAGCCGCTCGCTTTCGGAACGAATCGTCGAAATGTTGCGTGCTAGCTCACGACACCGGCCGCTCAGATTCGTACAGTACGCTCACCGAGATTCGCTACTGGGATTCTAAATCGACAAGTCTTTCCCGTCGCACTCACCGAGTTTTGAGTGCGGTTGGTTCAATGGATTTTCCCCAAGAAGGTTTTGGCCATGCGAACTGAACAGGCACTTATCATCACGACGATCGCTCTTTCGGTTGTTTGTCAATCCGCGGGAGCGCAAGCGATCATCGCGACTCAACCGCCTTTGATTGCGGATGCTTACTCCCAGCCAGTGACTGTCCCCACCGTTCAACCGCACGGTCAGCCGTTACCACCCGGTTATAGCATCGCCGAGCAGACTCAGGTCAATATTCCGTGGCACCAGAAGCTGGCCAACAAGCGGCATCATGATTTTGGCATCGTTCCAACTGCGTCCAAGCAAACGCACATCTTTGAATTCGAGAACACATCGGGCGCGGATCTTGTGCTAACGAACGCACGTGCCAGTTGCGGTTGTACCAAGCCATCGGTGTTAACCACGATCGTCCAGCCGGGCGGCAAGGCACAGGTCGAAGCGGTTTTGGATACGCTGAAGTTTCACGGCGACCGAGGCGCGACGGTAACGGTTTCGGTCAAGAAAATGGGGCAGTACGTTGAATCGGCCGAGCTGCAGTTCTCCGTCAAGGGTCGCATCCGTCGCGACGTCGTGTTGCATCCCGGTGACGTGCGGTTTGATACCTTGCTTCAAGGCAAGCCATCTGAGACCAAGGTCGCCATCAGCTATGCGGGAGCACCGAACTGGGAAATCGTTGAAGTAAAATCGACGAATCCAAATATTCGCGGCCTAGCCAAAGAAGTCAGCCGTGATCCGCAAGCGCGGACGGCAAACTATGAGCTTGTCGTTTCTCTGACAGGCGGTCAACCGGTCGGCTCGTTTAACGATTATCTGACGATCGTGACCAACGACCAGAAGACGAATGGGATGCCGGTTCACGTCCACGGCCGAGTCAGCAGTGGCATCCAAGTGGCTCCGATTCGATTGGGGACATTGCCTCAAGGGAAGTCGGTCAGCAAAAGGTTCATCGTAAAATCTGATTCACCCGTCGAGATCACCGCGATCGAGTGCTCCGACCCACGCGTACGCGTGTTGCCGCCCAGCGGACAGCGTTCGGCTCATGTGATTGCTTATGAACTGGATACGACTGAATCGTGCGACATCGATACGCCAATCAAGCTCCACACAAACCGTACCGATCAACCAACGGTCGAGGTTCCGTTCCAAGTGACGGTGGCCCAGAGCACCAGCGACTAAGGGCCGATGCCCCAACTGATTGCCTTTGGTAGATGGCCGGGCAGTGAACCGGGTGAGGGCGAGTATCGACCGACGTTTTGAGATAGTTTCCGGATGAGCCGAAACAAGATGCGGCTTGGTTTGACTTGTCTGATTGGCACGCTTCAGCGGTCGCGTTTTTCTGCTGCTCGAAGTACGATGTTCGAATGAGCGATAAACTGCCTGCCAACGGGAAAAAAACGGGGAACGCCAAACCTCCTTTGCAAGGAATGCAGCGTTGGTTTTCCCAAGTCATTAGCAAGTCGATGCCGGTGAAGTATCTGGAATACACGGCTCATTTTGTGTGCGTGATGTGGATGTTTTTGAGTGTCCTCGCGATCGTGTTTACCGTCAGCTGGCTTTGGAAAGTTCCGATGTTCTTGGTGCTGATCGGTTTGGTGGTGCTGTACGTCGCGATGGTTCGGCGGGGGCATGCGATGGCGAACGATCCGACGGAGCCGCTGGAGTGGTATCAGGCTCCGTTCTGGTTGGGGCTGTTGCGGGCGGCTCGGGCGTTGAAATGGAGCGGCTACGATCCGAGCATTTCTACCCGTCACGTGATTGACTGCCGTCATGATCCGATCGACGACGATCAGCTGAAGGCGTTGAATGGCTTGACGGAGTGTGAGGTGCTGGACCTTGAGGGCTGCCCGATCACCGATCAGTCGCTTAGCACGATCGTCAAACTGAAACAGCTCGACTGTTTGGTGTTGGTCGATACGGACGTCAGCCAAAAGGGCGTGCACGCCTTGCAGCGACGCGCGCCGAAGCTGTGGGTGTGGTACTAGATGTTCGCTTCTAAAGATTACCGGCTGCTTGATTTTGGCGGCGGCGAGAAATTGGAACAGTTTGGCGATGTCGTCGTGCGGCGTCAGACTCCGTCGGTGCCCGCCAACGTACCACCGATCGCGGCGGATGCGGTCCCGGCTGATTTGACCTGGCGACGGCGTCCAGACGGAGCAGGGCAGTGGATGGGTGAAACTAACGCGACTTGGACGATTGAGCACGGCCCGAACGTTTTTGAGCTACGTCCCACGCCAACTGGGCAGGTGGGTGTCTTCCCTGAGCAAGCGGAAAACTGGCGTTGGATTGCCGATCGACCGAACGGTCTGCACGGCCTCAACGCGCTGAATTTGTTCGCTTACACTGGCGGCACAACACAAGCCTTGGCCCACGCCGGTGCCGCGGTGACCCATGTCGATGCCGCCAAGAACGTTGTTGCTTGGGCGCGGCAAAATGCAAAGCTCGCGGGGTTGGCCCAGCATCCGATTCGCTGGATCGCAGAAGACGCGATGCGATTCGTCGAGCGTGAGATCCAGCGCGGGCGGCGGTACCAGATCGTGGTGGCCGATCCACCCTCGTTCGGTCGCGGACCCGCCAAAGAAACGTGGAAGCTGTCGCGCGATCTGCCGCGTTTGCTGAAGGCATTGGCAGAATTGACGGCCGGGGAAACAAAGATGATTCTGATCAGTGGACACACGCCCGGTTACGATGGCCAGCGGCTGGCGTCGCTGGTGGCCGACGCTTGGAATTTTCGAAAAAGGCAAGTTGAGGCCGCGGAGATGCTGTTAAAAACCGAAGAAGCTCGTCGTTTGCCTGCGGGTTCGGTTGCTCGCTGGGTGAAGGCCAATTAGTTTCATTCTCCTCGCGCCGCGGCGTCTTAAAAATTAGCTTCAAACCCTAGGCCATTCGGTTGGAAAAGATCACCAGTTTGCAGAACCCCAAGGTTCGTGATGCCGCGAGGCTCTCAACCAGCCGCGGCCGAAAACAGCAGCAGCGAACGATCGTGTTCGGCGAGCGGGAGCTGCTTCGCGCGCTCGAGTGCGGTGTTGAGTTCGATGAGATTTTCGTCCACGTGCCGACCGCCGGTGGAGACCGTTTGCAGGCGATTCGTGACGCTGCGAGCGACGTGCCGTGTTACGACGTGACCGAAGAAGTGCTCGAAAAGCTGGCCTACGGAGATCGTGGCGACCCGTTCGTCGGTGTCGCTCGGCGTCCTGATACCTCGTTAGAGTCTTTCACGCCAAAAGATAGCGGACCGATTGTGGTTCTTGAAGCGATCGAGAAACCGGGCAATCTGGGAGCCGTGTTTCGCTCGGCTGACGCGTCGGGAGTGGGTGGGGTGATTGTCTCCGATCCCATTTGCGACTTCCTGCATCCTAACTCGATTCGCAACAGCATGGGCGCAACGTTTTCACTGCCGGCGGCGACAGGAACGAATGATGAAACCATCCACTGGCTAACCGAGAATGGTTACGAGGTCTTCGTTGCGACGCCCCACGATGCGACGGACCTATATCGGCAATTCCTGCCGTCGAAGCACGCGTTGGTGCTGGGTAACGAAGCTAACGGATTGTCAAATCGTTGGATGAGCGAACGGTTTCAACGCGTTTGTTTACCGATGGAAGGAATCTGCGACAGCTTAAACGTGTCGGTCACGGCGGCCGTGATGATGTACGAGTCGCTGCGACAGCGATCGAAATAGTTTCCGCCGGGTGACATTGAGACAAGCGAAAGCTGTTCGGCAATCAAGCAGAGGTAAGCGTTGGCTTGTGCGAACGGCTAGACTACGCCACCGTGCCGCTGGTGACCTCGGTAAGGGCCGGACCTGCTTCGAGAATCGTGACTTCTGGTTTGGTCAACCAGTTGACGATCGCGAAGGCGGCGACCCAAAAAAGAGTGAACGCGATCAGTACCGGCCAGTTCATTGTGCCTAGGACGGTCTCTTTCGAGCCAATTGAAATGCTGGGCAAGACGCCGGGAGTCGACACGTTCAAGCGAATTTTCTCCGGGCTGTCAGCAGAAAATCGCTCCATGAAGTCGTAATCTAATTTCACGGCCAACTGCATCGCGGCGTTCTTTTCGTCGCCACTCAACTGAGGCAACAAAACCTGCTTGTCACCAATATTCACATCCGTGCAACAGCTTTCGCCGCCCGGATTCTCGATTTGAAATTGCAGCGAGCTGATGTCCAATCCAGAACCGCCGTCGGGGCTTGTTTGGCTGCCATCGACGTCCATCTGAAGCATCAGCTCGTCCATTGACGTCACGCCTTGGGCCTTGAAGAACCGCCACAGTTGGCCAGCGGTGACTTCACCGCCCGACCCGTTGGTGAGCAGCTCGATGGCCGAAGCAGCAGATGATCGGTCGCAAGTCGAGCACTCAATGTTATCGCCTAAGCTAACCGCCTCGCTTGGGTCGTCCGCAATGATCACTTGGTCGGCCACGCACAAAGCTGGCAAAACCAAACAAACCGCGGTCAAAGCAGCAACAATCGCAATGAGAGCGGCTCGGAAGCGAATCATCGAGAATGTCAAAGTGCGCGTCATTTGATTCTGGGGCGGAAGTTGAGCTACGGCACGGCCGGCTGAAAGCATTCTATTGTACTTTGAAACAGAACGCCTTGAACTGCTGATCGTCATTCAAAGTCGGAGCCGTCGACGGATATGCCAAATCGTCTGGCTGTGACCGTTGGTCCAATTGTAGGAACGGCCTTTCGTCTTTGCAAATGCTGAACGTCGTATGCACTAACGCGGTTCGGGAAAACCAACGTTTTGCTCGGCTAAGCCCGCGCCAGCATCGTCAAAAATTGCCGTTGAAAACACGAATGGACTCGCCGGGCGTCGCGCCACGAGGGAGTTCCCGATTGGAAAACCCGGTGTTAATGGTGCTTAACTGGTGGCGGGCGGTAAGTTTGATTAGTGGCTAATCGTTCCGGAGTTCGGGTTCTGGCACCAGACAGTTCTCGCTAGACTGCAAGCGAACGGGCGGTGCCCTGCGGCTTCCCGCAGTTCGCTGTCAGCATCAAACGGCTCTCTTGGAGGAAGTTGCGTGAACAACGTCATGGCGGTGATTTTGGCTGGCGGAAAAGGCTCGCGTCTTGAACCGCTGACTCGTGATCGCGCTAAACCGGCGGTCCCGTTTGCCGGCGGATATCGAATTATCGACTTCGCGCTTTCTAACTGCATCAACAGCGGCCTCCGCAAACTGTTGATTCTGACGCAGTACAAAGCGATGAGCCTTGACCGGCACATCAACGATGGCTGGCGGAAGTATTTTTGTAACGAGTTGGGAGAGTTTATCGACATCGTTCCGCCGCAGCAGCGGATTGACGAGCACTGGTATCAGGGAACAGCCGATGCGGTTTACCAAAACATTTACGCGATCGAGCAAGAGCGTCCGCAGTACACGGTGATCCTTGCCGGCGATCACATTTACCAAATGAACTATCGAAAGATGGTCGATTTTCATCGGCAGAACGATGCGGATTTGACGGTCGCCGCGCTGCCGGTGACCCCTGCCGAGGCCACGCAGTTTGGCGTGATGGAGGTGAACCAGCAGCAGCGGATTGTGGGTTTCGAGGAAAAACCCGAACGCCCCCGCACGATGCCGGGCGACGATCAGCGATGTCTCGCCAGCATGGGTGTGTACGTGTTTACTACTCGGTTTTTGTTCGAGCATCTGCTTGATGACGCCACCAAGGCCGATAGCCATCATGATTTTGGCAAAGACATTATCCCATCGATTATCGATTCAGCTCGAGTGTTTGCTTATCCGTTTCTAGGAAGCGGCGGAGACGCCCAAGCGTACTGGCGTGACGTTGGGACGCTCGATGCTTACTACGAAGCGAACATGGATCTAATCCAAGTCGAGCCGCAGCTGAACATGTACGACACAAACTGGCCTATCCGCACGGTCCCGGGTAACTACCCACCACCCAAGTTCGTGTTCCGCAACGAAGACGGCGTCGAACGGGTGGGCATGGCAACGGACAGTATCGTGTGCCCCGGAACGATCGTATCCGGTGGTCGGGTGGATCACTGCGTTCTTGGTCCAGCGGTTCGCGTTAACAGCTACGCGCAGGTGTCGGACTCAATCTTATTCGAGAACGTGAACGTTGGCCGCCACGCGAAAATTCAACGCGCCATTATCGACAAGCACGTGACCATTCCGGAAGGTTTTGAGATTGGCTATAACAGCGACGCCGACCGAGCCAATGGTTTTCACGTCACGCCATCAGGGATTACTGTGATCGGAAAAGCAGGTCTCGTCGGGTGACGCTCAGACGAATAACGAATTGCCAACCATTGAGTTCGAGTCTGCTTGCGGCGAGATACCCGCGTTACAGTGTTTCCCGGTTGAGCGTGCACTGACCGTCGAATGATGTCGCACTCGAAAACATGGTTCCCAAGGAAAAGTTCTCAGTGAACGGGACTTTGATCTGAACCGTGATTTTTTCGGTTTCGCGCGTGATTGTGCCCGGCGAGACCTCGACATCGAAAACTTTGACGCCCACGCTTGTCAAAACCGATTCGGCTGCCGCCCGAACCTCACCCGGCTCGGCACCAGGAATGATCCCAACGCGAGCGCCTTCGTAAGCGGCGCTCTCAGCTGCGTGCTGCATCAGGTTCGCTCGGGCCAGTTCGTAGCACCCAAAAAATAGCGTGAATACAAGCGGCGCGACTAATGCAAATTCGGCTGCGACGGCACCGCCGCGATTGCGGTTACCCAAGCGGGCCGAACGAAGAGATCGGTTGGTGGTCGTGAATTTCATAATGTTGCAATGTTGTGTGATGGTGCCGTGGGGCAAAGGATGAGAATGATCGCTTAGAAGGCTCGTCGTTCTTAATGATGGATTCCAGGCGAATTTTGTTCGCAAGCCAAGATCGATTACTCGATCAACAACACTTGCAGTTGCCGGGCGATTTCGCGAAATGCTTCGACCAGTTGTCCGTTGTTGACGGCGTGTAGGTGATTGCCATTTCCGACATTCGCCACTTGACGCATAAGCGCTTGGTTGGCTCCGTCGCTGAACGTAATGGTGTGGACGGTAACATTCTCCGCAGCACAACGTCGAGCAATTGCTCTTGGGTTAACGCCTCTGTTTTGGTTGCCGTCAGTCATGACGATTAGTGATTTGAGTGCGAACGGTCGCGACTGAGCATCGGACAGAATCGAGTTCAAACCAACTCGCATGCCGCGTCCGATGGCAGTGAAACCTGCAGGGCTTTCGTCGGCAAATGCACTTCGAATCAGGTTCAAGTTGTCAGTCATGTCTTGGAGCTTCCGAGCTTCCGTGCTGTACACGGTCAGCGAGACGGCTTCTCTCTGCCGGGTGGCTTCCAGTTCGTTCAAGAAGACGTTCAGGCCATTGGACAACGCTTCAAAACGACCGCCACTAGCCATGGAACCAGAGACGTCTAATACCAAAGCAATATCTCGATCGGTTCGGGCAGCGGATGCGACTCGTTGCGGTTCAAAATTTCCTGCACCGACCAGCGGGGCAAAGAACAGGCCGACCGAGCCATCCAGAGACTCCTCGGTCCGCGATCCAGTGACGCGGGCAGAGTTGATGAAGGATGCGTTCGGGTCGAACGCGAAAGAACCATCGTCTTGGGCGACCGAGCCACCGAACACAATGTCGCTTGGTCGCAGATCGAGACCGTTACCCGCGACAATGTTTCGTCTTGCGACTTCGATCGCCGCGTTTCGGCCAGCTTCGATACTTTGCTCACGTCCCAGTGCCTCGACAGCGGCCTTGGCTGCGGCATCGGTCGCTGTGCGGAGCTCGCTGCGTGTTACGTGGATCCGAGCAACATCGACCGCAAAGGCAGCGGCGATGAATAGAAACACGAACATTACAGCAATCAAGACCAGCATCGCGCCACGGCGATTGGTGGCATGCGAGCGATTTGGCAGGCGAAGGTTTGTACTCATCAGGTGGGTCCTTGAGTGCGAGGGCGATGGCAAATGAAAAGAACGTTCAGCTGCCTAAATAGGCGGCTTCAAAGATGACTTACTCTTTAATCATGACGGCGTTGGCAACAATCGTTTTGCCGGTGAAAACTCCAAACGGGAAGAGAGTGTTTTCATCCGACGGAGCCGACACGGTGACGTCGATGACGGTCCCCGGTTCAAGGTCAGCAACATTGGAAGGATTGATGTCGATGGTTACACCTGTCAGGCGTCGGCCATCGATGACTTGTTGGGCAACTTCACGAGCAAGAGCATCGGTGCCGTCGCCGCGAACCGCGACCTTGACGCCCTCGTAGGCCGATTGAATCGCCGTCTGACGAAGAAACAACATGCTGGCGGCTTGGATGGAGCCGAAAACGACCAGCAAGATAACCGGCAAGCAAACGGCGAACTCGACCAGGGCGGCTCCCTTACGAGAACTCTTACCGCCGAGGCGACCAATGGATTTGTTGTGAGTAGGCTTCATGACGATTCAAGCAAGTTTTGATTGAGGTTCCTGTTTCATGTGCTCTGAGTTGGGGTAATCCAACTCAAACTGAACATTTAAGAGCGTGCGGTGATCCCGGCCGAGTTGAGGGCGGATTTCAGGCGAGCGATCTCAGCGTCCTTCGATTCCAGCTCTTCGCGTTGCTTCTCAAACAATTCCGCTGCACCGTTGAACTCGCCGGCCATTTCCGACCAGTAGTCGTTTTCACGGAACTTGCAGCGCTCGGTGTTGCCTTCGCTCAGCTGACGCAAGTGGCGTCGCAGGCGAGCGATCGGGCCGACGAATCGGTTGCTGAAACGAATCGTGTCCAGCATGAAAGCAGGGAACAGGGCCACTAGGATGACGCCCAAGAAAATGAATTCGCCCAACTCATACTTCAGTCGCTCACCCAAGGTTTGAGCCGGATCACCCAGTAGCGCTTGGAGCATGACGACCGACATGCTTACGACGAAGAAGAAAATGCACCAGTGAAAAAAGATCCTCTGTAGCAGTGCGCCTTGCACGTGCTTGTCGACGTAATTTTGTTTGCGTTGGATGCGAGACATGACGAAAGCCTTTACAACAATTTCCCGTTTGTGATTGCGACTGTTCCTGACAGGTAGCGGAACGGTCTTGTATACCTTGAGGAAAGCTACCTCATGGTTATCGGGACGCTGCCGAGTGTTGATTCGGTTTAGCAAATGCCTTGCCAAGCGAGATTTCAACCCGCTCAATCGCTACAGATGTTCTGGTCAATGTCCATTCTGGGCCACCAAACCAATCAACCGGATCATGTGGCACAACTCACCTGACAAACGGGTTTCGATTTCGCATCAAGTCCTGAGAGATTGATGCTTTCAGAGGACGTAAGGCTGGGGCTTTTAGCCGGGAATCGGTTATGCGAAAGGAATCGAACGCGCGTCCGTGGGTGTTTTCGGTCAGGTCTGGCAGTTGCAAGGTCGATGGCAAACAGGACGGCGTTGTCCCTATCGCGATGACTGGGCCACCCTAGCGGTTTCGAAGAACCGTGTTTTGCCGCGTTTTGAATTCGCAGCAGTAGCTGCATCCCCCCCCTGATTTGTGCGAGCGGACGATGAGCCTAAAATTTGGAATCTACTTGGTCGAGCAGCGAATTATCAGCCCCGAGCAATTCTGCGGGCTGGTTAAGATTCAGCAGGATTCGCTGAAGACATTGGCGTCGATCTCGATCCAAACAAATCTTTTGACGATCCGCCAGGTTGCTGGAGTACTGGATGTGCAAGAGCACCACCCAGAGAAATCGTTCGGCGACATCGTGCTGGAGACCAAGTTGCTGGATCGAGCAGCTTTGAACCAGCTGCTTCACGCACAGCAGAAAACTTGTCCATCGATTCGGCAACTGCTTGTTGAATGCGGTTTGCTAACGAATCGCCAGACTCGCGTCCTATTCACGCACTTTGAAAGAAACGCGGCTCGCAATTCTTCGCGCGACGAAATATCGACAACTGCACCTGCCGCGCCGCAAGCAGCACCGGCCAAGCCGCGGCAGTCGACGGCCCCTCGCCAGCCAAAGTTTCACTCACGCTCGACCGCCGCATCGTCTCAGACCGTTAACTAGCGTATCGAGTGTGACGTCTGCTTCGAGCGGATCTTGAAAACAAAAAAAGCCGACTGATTGATCAGTCGGCTTTTTTCGTTTGTTTTGGCTCAGCAAGAAGATGTTCTTGCGGGTGCGATTGATGAAGGCTTAACGATTGGCCAGCATGCGATTTCGCTTGTTACGGCGTTCGGCTCGCAGACGAGCGCGGCGATTTGTCTCGCTCGGCTTCTCGTAGAACTCACGGCGACGCATCTCTTTTTTGATGCCACTTCGCTCGACCAACTTGCGGAACCGGCGAACGGCTTCTTGGATGGATTCTTTCTCTCGGACCAGCAGCTTTACCATTGTTTCTCCAAACGGTTCATCAATCTCACACGATTCCTTTCAAGCAAAAATCAATCGGACGGGAAAGGACACGACGGTTAATCGTACCGGTATCGGCACAACGGGCGGCCAGTCGCCCGCGTCGAAAGGAAAATAGTACACGATTTTTGGGAAATTTGTCTAGGGCTTCGCCAATTTTCCCTGATTTTTGCGATCCAAGCAGGTCAGCACAGTTTACCCACTCGTAAAGACCACCAATTCGGCGTTAGAGCGATGCTGGAGACCCCCGCGGCGTCGATTTCCATGGCGTACAACGGAGTCTCTTCTCGTTCAATTGCCACCTATGTCCGACACGCCTAAAGCCGCTGGTTCCATGGAAAACGACTTGATCGAGTCGATGCTACGGCGGCAATCCGAGGTAATCTCCAGTCTGGAATCATTGGCCGACGAGGTCGAAAGCGTGATCTTATCGATCAGTCAGCAGCGGCAGCAAGAAGCGGAGAACTCAGCCGAGGACATCCGGCGGGCAGCCTAGAACGACCGTCGGAGTTCGATTCGACGAACGATGGACAAAATCAGCGGTCGCTCTGGCGATCGATCGGCTATTCTGGCTGATCGAGATTCCCTGACTTGCGAATTGCCCACATTAGTCGCAGCCCCATCGTCAGGCTGACGAAAAAGCCGGCCAAGCCCAGCACTGACAGGTCCTGGATCCCAAGCGGCCCGCCGCCGGGGCAAATCAGCGGCGGGACTTTGTAGCTGAGCATGAGCGAGCTTCCCATGAAAATCGCGCTAGCCAGCATGCCAAGCACAAGTCGATTGGCGGTCGGGCCGAGTCTGCGATGAACTAGGTGGACGTCAAAACTTCCTGACTGTACCTGCTCTAAGATGTTCCCCAGCTTTCGCGGCAGTTCGTCGGTGAGCTGCTCGACCTCCATGTAAAACCTTCGCATCTTTCGCAGATGTCGAGCGGGCGACAGGCGTTTGACAACCAGCATCCGTTGGAACGGCTTCATGATCTCCATCAGGCTGAAGTCCGGCGTGAGCAAGCGGCCGGTTCCTTCGAGCGTAATCAACACCTTGATCAGTAGTGACGCTTCATTGGGCAGTGTGATCTGATACCGACGAACCAGCGATATAAAATCGACCAAGGCACCACTCATGTCGAACGAAGACATGGCTTGGGTCGAGTACTGGCCAACAAAATCGGCGACTTCGTTGGAGAGACTGGCCGAGTCGAGATCCATCGGGCAGTTTCCGACCCGACGGATTAGCGTTGTCAGCATCGGCACGTCCTGATGAACGATCGCGACGAGCATCGCCTCGATGTCCTCCCGCAATTGCTCACTGATCCGACCCACCATTCCAAAATCGAGCAGCCCCAGCTTTCCGTCATCCGTGACCAGCAAGTTTCCCGGATGAGGATCAGCATGGTAAAAGCCGTGGTGGAAAATCATCTTCAGATACGCATTCGCGCCATCGCGAGCCAGCTGGGCTGCTTGTGGACTTAGATGCTCACTCGTGGCAACGTGCTTTAGTTTTGTTCCGTTGATGCGGTCCATTGCGATCATGCGCGGCGAGCACAGTTCCATGATCGGCTGGGGGACGGTTAGCGTCTTTTCGTTGGCGAACATCGACCGGAACTGTAGCAAGTTGTTCGCTTCACGATCCAAGTCTAGCTCACGCCGCATCGTGCGAGACATCTCATTCACGACGGCCACCGGTTGGTAACTGCGAAAGTCCTCGATGCCCTCCGCCAACTGGGCCAGTCCCGCCAGGATATCGAGATCTGTTTCTACGGTTCGCTCGATCCCCTCGTGACGGACCTTGACGACCACCGAACCGGAGTCATGCTTGGGTTGTTCTTTGTTGCGAAACTCGGCAGTCAGTGTCGCTAGGTGGACCTGCCCGATGGACGCCGACGCGATCGGAGTCGGATCGAACGTCGTAAAAATCTCCTCCAATGGACGTCCCTGCTCGGCTTCGATCGTCGCTTTGACAACTTCGAAGTCGTCGGCCGGTGTGTCAGACTGGAGCTTCGCCAGCTCCTCAGCCAGTTCGGTTCCCACGACATCTGGTCGAGTGCTCAGGAGTTGCCCGAACTTGATGAACGTAGGCCCCAGATCTGTTAGCGCGAGGCGGATGCGTTCGTTTTGGGTCAGGTCGGATAAAATTTCGCCGCCATCGCCCTTGAGTAGCCCTGCCATGAACTCAATCTTGAATCGGCTCAGCCAGTTCGCCAGGCCATACCGCGACAACACCGAAACGATCTCCGTCCAGCGTCGGACGTTGCGATAGAGTTGTGGGATGGAGGCGATCGAGCGTTTCATACAGACAGTCAGTAGCAGTCGTTTGGGCTTGCCGCGATCATGTTAGGTCTTTGGCGACCGCGTCACCAGCGGAAGCGGCGGATTTCAGTTTGTCAAAACTTTCGCGGTTGAACAGCCATAGGACACCACCGAACGCGGATGAGACCAGAATAAAAAAGCGAAACGTAAACGCAATCACAACACCACCGCTGTCAGCGAGGGCTCGGTACATCAGCTCGACCGCCATTTCCATGCCACCAATTCCTCCGGGCAGGGGCACCGAATTGGCGACCATGGCAACCGGCTCAATCAAAAAGTGCTCGGCGAGGCTCGGGTGGGGCGTGCCTAGCCCGACCGCGATCGCGTAGATGGTTATCGCAAAGCAAACGTTGACGGCAACGCTAAGCAGAAAACTGACGAGGATGGTTCCCGGACGCTTTCGATAGACGCCAACAACATCAATCAGTTTTCTAGCGAACGGGCCCAGTTTTGGAATCGCAAGGACTCGGCCCAGAATCTTCGCCAGAACCGGTTGCCGCTGAAGTGCCGGAACCGCCAGCAGAAAAACGAAACCCACCAGCCCGACGATCGCCAACACCGCGGTCCCTTGGGGCGTGGCAAGAGTCCCCGCATTTAGGCGACAAAACGCCACTGCTGCGATCGTGACCATCGTGAGCAATCCAATGACACGGTCAAAAACCACCGACGCGATCGCTTCCGCTTTCTTGTTGGGCGATTGACGGCACACATAGATCGCTCGCAACGCGTCACCGCCAACCACGCCGATCGTGAAGACACAGAAAAACAAGCCAATGAAGCCAAGTCGAATCGCGTCGAGCAGGCTAAACGGTAGCTCAAGTGCGCGAACCAGAAGTTGCCAACGAAAGAAGCTAATCAGAAACGCGCCGACGCAAGCCGCGAACCCTACGGCGAGCCAAGCCCAGTCTTTGGGGGCATTCAATAAGCGATCGAAGTCGTCTCCTCCCATCGCTTGTCGAAACAAATAGTAGATCAAGCCAGCGGAGATCGCGAGCTTAATCACATTGATGAGAACAGGTTTCACGGGGGAAGTCGATTGGACGGAGGTCTGGGAATTGAGACGTTGGCGGCCCGGCGGGAGGAGGTTCTCAAGCCGAGAGGCCGCGGCAGATCGCTGGCCATGGGAATCAGGTTGACCAAATACGTAGATCAACAGATTCTGCGGAGGATAGTTGCGCTCGGACCAAAGCGGAAGCCGAAAGACAGCAGGAACAGGGAAGATGGGGCGAATACGATGTGCCGGTGGCTTGGCGAGCAAGCGGTGAAAATTGATCTTGGGGGATTCGGCCGGGTTTTGGTAGAAACCGGGGCCAAACTACCGCGTGGCTGCGAAAGCGTCTAAGTGGTTTTTGGCGATCAATTGACGCGATCAATTCATATACCGACGCTCTGTTCCTATTCGTATGCCGACGAGGACAATGATGGACTTCGATCAACTAACCATTTACGCGAACCTAGCCCTGACATGGATCGGTTTCGGCACGGTGGTCGGGCTTGCGGCGAAAGCCGTGATGCCGGGGCGAGATCCGGGCGGAGCGATTGCGACCGTGTTGATGGGGATCGCGGGCGTCTTGATCGGTTGCGCGATCCTTCAGTATTTTGCGGCGGACGGTCGAGTCGTTCAACCGATCAGCTTGGAGGGATTTGCCGTCGGATCAGGCGGCGCGTTTGTGATCCTGACCTTTTACAAAGTACTGGGCGGGTACTGGTTTACCGAGGGCGAGTTTACGACGACCCGACGTCGCCGACGAAGACGCGTCCGCACGGTTTACGACGACTAGCTCTCGCTGGTTGTCGGCAAACGAAATCTACACGCCCGATTCGCGGCGAGCACGCAAACGAGCGCTTACGCGATCGAGGATCGTTCGTTCCTCGTCAGTTAGTGCGTCGATCCCTGAATCGTGCAGCTTGACCAAGATGTCATCGGCGCGTTGTTCTTCGACGGCTTCGAGTTCTTGGTCGATCGATTCGCGAGCGTGTTGCTTTTCGAGCAGCCACTGCGAGTACGATCCGTTTTCGTCTGTCTCACCAAAGTGGAAGAAGTCGCCGCCTTCGTACATCGAATCGTACTCGGCTCCGTCAAGCAATCCATCCCAGTCGGCGTCGTCGTATGCCGTCTCACGCGCGAACGAGTAGCGGGCTGCAAACGCCAGCACGATGCCGCCTATCAAAAAGATGAACCACGCCGGCTGCAGCGATCCGCCCGTGTAATTCCGCAGCAACCAAGCTACGCCGATCATCGTAAAAGCGAGGCCGTGCCCCATCGCCATGATTGCAGATTCGATTCGGTGTCGAGAAACATCAAGATGCATCGAGTCAATTCCTGCTCGGATCGCAGCAGCCGCATCAAACGGAAAACACGGAAGCATGTTGATGATCAACAGCTGGAAATTAATCCACGTAACCATCTCTAGAAGTGAACGCTCCCACTGCGCTGCTTGAAACGCATGGGGGTGGAACGGGCTAATCACGGAATCGAAACTGGAACCACCGTGTCGAATTAGCACCGTTGCACCAAACAAAAAGATGATGCCGTTGATGAATGGCCCCGCCATGTGGATCAACGCACGCGATTTTCCGCCGCTGGGTAGGGTGTAATCAGAGTTTCCACCCCAGGGCGTCAAAAGCATGCCATTACAGTTGCCGCCAAGGTTCGAGATCGCAAACAGGTGCCCAAGCTCGTGGGCAATGATGCTTCCCAGTAGAACAAGACAAGTGACGAGTGCCGTCCCCTGACGCGAGCCGTCTAGGAATTCGCGGAAATGCCACTCGCCCCCAAACACGGCCGCAAAGCACAGCAGCAACGTAAAGTGCACGCGTACCGGAATCCCGAACCAACGTCCTAAGCTGGTACTCCAAACATGATCTTCCGCCATCTCATAATCTCCATCACTTTGCGACGCGGTACGGCCGTCGGCGAACACTATCTCAATTCGCACGAGGATTGATGTCGCTCGATTAGCCGTCGGGCGTCTTTTGGGGTCCGACCATCCTACCTAAGCCACCACCGCGAATCAATTCTTACGCAAGCAACCATCAGAGTTGCCCGGTTTTCTCGGCATCTACCGCTGCTGTCAACGCCGTCGCTGCGAGCGCAAGTTGGTGGGACTACCCGCGTGATCGTTGTTGTCGGCACAACGTGACACGTTTGTCGAAGTGAGGGACGGTGGGTTCAAACCAGCAAATGCCCATTGACTTAGCCCTAGAGAAATCGTGAAGCACTGATGCTGGGTCAGGGTTTTGGAACCACGTACAGCTGTTGCCGGATAAGTTCCGGGCTGCCGTCGATCGTGTCGTCACGGATCTCGTGCCACTGGCGATCCGTGGGCAGTTGGTGTTCGAGTAGCGGCCACGGTAAGAACGGAGCACGGTTGAGAGCCATGCGAAGCTTGGTCGAATCCATCGTCACGTTCCCCGCCCGCGGAGGGATTGGGCCGGCTTCGATGCGTGGGCAACCTCGCAGCAGGCTAGGCGTGTAGCCACCGACACGGTTCACGATCTGAGCAATCTGGTAGAGCGAAAGTTTCACGTCGCCACCCGCATGGTAGATGCCCGACAGCTCAGGACGGCACGCGACTTCTTCGATGGCAGAGTTTAGACACGAACAATACGTGGGCGTCCGGACCTCGTCAAAGTACAACGTAGCAGGTAGGTTTTTTGCGAACCGATGTTGGATCCAGTCGATGGCTCCTGCGTGCCCGTTAAAGCTAACGCCCATCGGGAGTGAAATTCGCAGAATGGCGGCGCTAGGTTGGCGTTGCTGGATTTGTTGTTCGGCCATGACCATGGTCTTGCCGTACATCGTCACTGGATCGGGTGTGTCGGTTTCGAGGTAGTCGCCATCGCCATCGCCAGAGAAAACGAGATCGATGGACAGATGAACTAGGCGAACCGGCCGACCCTCAATTGCATCCAGCAAATTCTTGACGGCCTGCACGTTGACACGCAGCGCCATTTCATGGTCCAGTTCGCAGCCCTTCAGGTGGCAACTGCCGCCGCAATTGATAACCGTTCGGATCTTGTGTTGATCAATCAGTCGGCGGATGTTGTCCGCTTCGCTGAGGTTCGTGCCGACGATGCCCGGGTCGTTTAGGCGAAACGTTTTTTCGGGACGAGTCCCAACAACGTGGTCGCCATACTTGCGTCGTAGCTCGTAAAACAAGTTGTATCCGGCGACACCCGAAACACCCGTTACCAACACGGGCAACAGGTTGTGAGCGTCCAGCCGAAACGTCGTCGCGTCAACTTTTTCGACCAATGATTGAGAATCACGCATTCGGATAGGTAGGAGTTCGAGTGTCCAAAAAGAACGGTAACGCGGAAAAGGGAATCGGCCGCACGGCCCCGACGGGTCGGCAACATATTGCTAAACTGTTGGTTTGCCTGCAAGTCTCAACGCTCAAGTTGAACCGACCGCCACATCATCATGAGTCTATTCAAAATCAAAATCTGCGGGATTACCAATTCGTCGGATCTTGGGGCGGCGGTTGAAGCGGGCGCAGACGCGATTGGTCTGAATTTTTACGGTCCTTCGGTCCGTAGCGTCACCGTTCAAGAGGCCGCCTGGATGGCAGCGGGGTTAAAGGGAGCCGGCCAGTTGACCGGCGTGAAACTGGTCGGCGTGTTTGTGAATCATTCGATCGATGAGATCGTGGGGGCCGTGAAAGCGGCTTCATTGAGTGTGATTCAGCTCCATGGCGACGAGCGACCGCGTGACGTGCCGCCGCTGCAGGAGGCGCTTGCGGCAGCGGGGCTGGTTCGGCAGCCCGCGATTATCCGGGCGGTGAGACTTGGGAAAGACGTACTCGACTCGTCCGACGGTTCGGATGTAGCCGACTGTGAAACGGGCTCGGGGGCACTCGCGATGGAGGTCGGGCAATGGAAGGCGGTGGGAACCGAGATGGTACTACTCGACGCCGCGGTACCGGGTAGCTACGGCGGGACAGGCCACCAGTTAGACTGGCATGCCGTGGGCTCAATGGAACTTGAGCTTCCCGTTGCGTTAGCTGGCGGCTTGAATGCCGACAATGTGGCCGATGCGATCAAAGCGTCCGGCGCAGCGGCGGTGGACGTGGCCAGCGGTGTCGAACGACCTATCGATGACGGGATGGCGGCTCGAAAGGATCATGGCCTAGTGCGGAGATTCATCAACAACGCCCGAACGGCTTTCGCCGAGCGTTAAGGCCGGGCACCTTGTCCGGCGAAAATCAGGCAAATTCGATTCTCTCACCACAAAACCCGTTGAAATTGGCCGTTCTTTGTCGGTACAATGGCAGTGCCGAATCAAAGAAAATGTTCGGTTCTCTTAGGCTGCAACGGCCACGAAACTGTCTGAACCTGGAGCCCCGGGGTGGCGGACTTTTTCAAAATGTGTCGCGATAACGGATCGCGGCAGGTCCAATCGGCAGCACCGCAACTCGCGAAGTTCGCTTTCTGCAAACAAATTCACGACGCAGAGAGTTATCAATCTTTCGGAACGAGAGCGGACCACCTTTTTTATTCACAGGAGACGCCCCGTGGCAAACGCAGAAACTGAAAAACTTACTTACAAAGTCAAAGACATGTCGCTGGCCGAGCTTGGCCGTAAAGAGATTGTCTTGGCGGAAAACGAAATGCCGGGCCTGATGGCTCTGCGTGAAAAGTACGGCAAAACCAAGCCGCTGACTGGTGCTCGCATCGCTGGCTGCCTGCACATGACTGTGCAAACCGCCGTTCTGATCGAAACCTTGGTCGAGCTGGGCGCAGAAGTCACTTGGTCTAGCTGTAACATTTT
>CAZLFF010000031.1:0-29914 GCA_964558755.1 uncultured Pirellulaceae bacterium | reverse complement strand
GCTTGTTATCAAAGCCAAGTTCTTTTGCAAACGCGTAAATGCGTATGGGCACGTGATGTGACCTTCCTGTTTCGGTTCTGGCCGATCGCCGTTAACGCTGGGCGGTCGGTTTGAACTCTCTTGCCAAAATGCTTTACATAAAGCGTCCCCTCTACCCGACCGATTCGCCGAAGCGACTCGGTGAAAGGTGTTTAACCGGAGTCGCTGGCATCGTTGGCCGAGCACAGACACGTTCGTACTATTTTCAATCAGGTCAAGCATTGAAGCATTGGACCTGAATAAGTTGCTTTAACATCAGAGACTCGTTTGGTAAACGGATTCGGTTTCTTACGGACCGGGTTATCTCTTGCTGTAACTCTGTTTGCTCTGATCGCTAAAGGCGACCGTCATCTTGTTCGGCTTTTAAGCCGAACCTTCGCTGTTTTCGTCAGCCGATTGCTCGGCCGCTGGTTTTTTGGCAGCTGATTCGTCAGCCGCCGATTCCTCTGCCACGTCGGTTGCCTCAGACGCGGCTGCGTCGCCCTCGGCCAGCGTGGCACTGGCTGCGGCTGCAGCCGCCTGAGCCGCTTCGACCGCTGCCTGTTGAGCGGCCTCGGCTTCGGCTGCTTGTTGAGCAGCCCGGCGAGCCCGCTTTTCTTCTGCGGCTTTGATCTCCGCCTCTTCGGCTAGTTCTTCGGCCTTTTCGACGATGGCGTCCACTTGTTCGGCGGTCAGGCCACCCATCTCCATGAGATCGTCGGGCTCGATCACCGACAAATCATCGTAAGACAAATAACCTTCTCCGACCAGCCGATTCGCTAAATCTTCATCAACCCCGCTAATTTCACAATAGCCGCGGACCGCGTTATCGATCTGTTGCTCCAGTTCGCCTTGGGTCATGATTTCGATGTCCCAACCGCACAATTTGCTGGCCAAACGCACGTTTTGGCCTCTTTTTCCGATCGCGAGCGACAGCTGATCCTCGCGGACAAGCACAATGGCTCGGCCCATCATCTGGCACAGAATGACCTCATCGACCTCGGCCGGTTGCAGGCTGTTGGGGATCATAACCTGAGGGTCCTCGTCAAATCGCACGATGTCGATTCGCTCGCCCGCAAGTTCATCGATCACCATTTTGATGCGATTGCCTTTGACGCCCACGCATGCTCCGACGCAATCGACCTTCACGTCGAAGCTGCTGACGGCCACTTTCGAGCGGTAGCCGGGCTCGCGAGAGATCGCGTTAATCGTGATCACGCCATCGGAGATCTCGGGGATCTCATTCTCGAACAGCCGCTGGACCAGTTTCGGGCGAGTCCGGCTGAGCACGACCTTTACGCGACTACCCTGCGGCTTGACCTCAGTGACGAGGGCGCGGATGCGGTCGTTGGGCTGGTAGGTTTCGCCAGGAATCTGTTCACTGCGGGGCAAAATCGCTTCGACACTACCGAGCGTGACGGTCGTCACGCGGCCTTCGTTGCGGTTCACGGTACCGCTGATCAGGTCATTGATGACCTCGCTGAACTCTTCGATCTGGCTGTCGCGTTCGGCCTCGCGAATTTTTTGAATGATGACTTGCTTGGCAGTCTGAGCACCAATGCGGCCGATGACTTCTTCGTGGTCGAGTTCGTCTTGTTCCACGCGACCGGCGATCTCACCACTTTCGCGATCGATGATAAACTCGACGTCGGCTTCTTCGCCGTAGTATTTACGCGCAGCGGTGGCGAGAGCGGATTCGATGGCCGTGAAGACCAGTTCCTTCTCAATGTTTTTTTCGCGATGCAGTGAATCAACAATTCGCAGTACTTCGCTGGCGTTCATGTTTTGTCTTTCAGTAAATCTTGACCCGTTTCAGGGTCAAACCCGTTGAGCCGTTGAGGCCCGATCGCGACGTTCGCTCGATCACCTGCCGAGAGAACCTGATCGCCGCACGTTTGCGCGGTGACCAGACGATCGTTCGATTCAAATTGTCCAATTTTGATCAAGATTTAAGCTTTGGTTGATCGGGTTAAAAAACTGCCCACCAAATAAAAAGACCGCCGGATTCCGCCCAACAATTCGCTTGGTAGCGATCCGCTGACGTTCACCGCCGGACAACTGGTGGGGCCGTCATTCAAGCATGTGACTCATGCCCAAACGTTTGGCCGCCTGTCGAACCTTTTCATCAATCTCAAGTCGTCGAGCAGAACGTCTCGCCGAATCGAGGTTGAGTCATCTTCCTTAACTCACTTGCATGTACTCCACCGACGAAGCGTAATGTTCGTCCAAACAAAATGTTTCCGCATGCCGACGTGTTCGGATGCAGAGCAAGCTCAAAATCTTGGTCGGGCAGCATACACGCGTCGGCTGCTAAGGTCAATGTTCATGGCCCCGGAATACTGGACCCAGGAGGTGGTTTCGCCCATCAAAGCCGCCGGGACCGCCGAGCGTCCAGCCGCGGGTCAGAATGGCCCACCTTGAGTCCATTGCCATCCGACAGGGGCACCGGTGGCGGTCGGAATCGCGTCCGAAGCCTCAGCCTGCGAAGGCCCTACGCTTCTGCCCGACACTTGTTGACGCCCAGCCCTACCGCACCACGCGAAATACACCCGCGTTTTCCTCGGCGATGTCCCGCAGCAAGTCCGCTCCGTCGCCCACGATGTCCATCGCGATCGTGTTCACGGGCGTTTTCTTGCCGCCACCAAATCGCAAAATTCGGGGCTTATTCTGGACCCGCAGTTGCTGGCGGGTGTCGTCCATCAGCAGGCCGTCAGAGAGCAGATAGATCGCGTCCACGTTCAATGATAGCCCCACCATCATTGCGCCGGCGGGCTGAGTAAAACCGTTGGGGCGCTGCCCAGCCAGCCAAGCCGCTAGCCGTTTCTTGTTCGCCCGGGTCGCCCGGACCAGCTGGATGTCGTCCAGCGGCATGTTCATCATCGGCCGAAAGGTGCTGCTGTAAGTCATCACTAAAAAACGCTGGCTGCTTCTGAGGCCCGAGATCGACTCCAGCAGCTGGATCACTGCTCGGTGCCAACGATCATCGTCCAACATGCTGGTCGAAGCATCGATCACGTACACGAACCGCGATCCCTCGGCGTTAATCCCGTAGAAGCTGGCTCCTCCATCGCTGCCCACACCGCCGGTGGTACCGCCCGCTTGACCTTCGGAGTCACCAAATGCCTCGTCCATCGTCGCGCCGGTTTCGAAGTCCATGGCGTCCGCCATCGCAAACATGGATTCCAGCTCGACCGGTTCGGTCACGGCTTCGTCTAGGGTCAGCTGTGTGTCTTCCAGCTGGGTTTCCGCTTCAGTCAGCGCGTCAGATTCAAGGTCCGGCGCGTCCATCGTGGCTGCCGGTAGAGAAAACTCGACCGCATCGAAATCAACCGCTTCGACTGAATCAGAAAATGCCAGCTCAAAGCCCAGATCCACGCCCGACGAACGAAGCGTCACCAGCGCGAGAACGCCCAGCAGCAGAAAGTGCAGCAGCAAGCTGGCCATCCACGTGCTCAGCATTTGCTTGGCGTGACGTGTTGCGAGCGCGGACCATGTCTCGCGGATCTGGTCCTGATCGTTTTCCGCTTGCTCGCTGGCCGCCGCGATGATCGTCGGGTTGGGCACCGGAGCGACCGTCACGAGACGACGGGCTGAGCTCGAATCAGTTGGGGATTGAATCATTCTGGAAACACTCACATGCGACGTGGCGCACGTGGCTGCCTTGCGACTCTATTATTGGTGGTGTCAGCCAGAAAGCAACTTGGCCCTCGGAAAACCGAGAAAATGATGCTCAATATGACGCTCAACAAACGTCACGCCCCCGATGCCCGGTTCGTTTGGGACCGCTAGCCTGACGCCGATTCGTATTGGAGGACCAAACCGGCTGGTTTTATACTGCGGCCCAGTCAGGACACCGCCGAAATATTGGGGCTCAAGGATGAAGACAGCCGAGGCAAGGAAACTGCTCAACCCACCGCGCACGCGACGCCAAAGCTGGGTGAACGTGATTGTTTTGGTCGCAATTGCGGCGGCATGCAACAGCGACACGTTAGCTCAGCAAGTCACCGAGACCCTGCCCCGTGCGGTCCCAGCGCCGTGGCGGCCCGCATTTGGGCCGGTGAACAAGTCGGCAGCCCAGAGCACAAACGGCACGACCAATGCCGTAACTCCGTCAAACGCGTTGGATCTAACGCCATCGGGGTCGGCCACAACCGCTCCGGCGACCGGTGCACTGACAGCACCCGTGTGGGCACCGCGATCGGGTGGGGCTGCAACTTTGAATTCCCGTTCATCAGCCAACACGAATAGCTCGGCTGCGACCCCGAGGACGGCCCAGCTGCCGGTTGGTCGCACGCCGTTTGGCCCTGCCAACCAAGCCGCTCCGCCAGCGACTCGAGTTACTCGGCTGCTTGACACGTTGCCCAACTCCGCCGGTCAAGTTTGGCGCGAGTACGATATTTCACCCTACACCTCTCAAGTGAACTCGGTCGCCGAACCTCAGCAAGCGGTCATCGATTGGGTGCTGCGAGAGACCGGTACGGAAATGTGGTTCAAGCAGCCGTTGGGCGTTTTGAATGCCAGCAAGAACCAACTGCGCGTTTACCACACGCCTGAAATCCACCGAGTGATTAAGCCGATTGTGGATCGATTCATTCACACCCAAGGCCAGCGGCAAGATGTCGACGTGCACTTGATCACGGTTGGCGACGTCAACTGGCGGGCTCAGTCGTATTCGATTCTCCAGTCGATCGACGTCCAATCGCCCGGCGTCGAGGCATGGTTGGTCTCCAAAGAGAACGCCGCACTGCTGCGCAACGGCTTGAGCAAGCGCGTGGACTATCGCGAACACAGCAGCGGACGCCTGACCGCTCATGATGGACAGGCGGTTCAGCTGACCAAAACAAAGCCAGTGCAGTTTGTCCGCAATCTTCGCTGGGCTGGCTCGGCGCCCGGATCGGCACCGTCGGCTCAACCGGAAATGGACACGATCGACGAAGGATATCGTTTGGAGCTGAGCGTGTTGTCGTCCTTGGACAACCGTACGATCGAGGCGACGGTCGATTGCGAGGTCGATCAAGTCGAGCGGCTGAACAACGTGAAGGTGACCGTGCCCGGCGGAGCCAACTATCCGCTGCAAATGAATCTACAGGTTCCGCAACTGGTCAGCTGGCGACTGAAAGAGCGGTTCCGCTGGCCTGCGGATCAAGTGTTGGTGCTCGGCTGCGGCGTGGTGGCCAATCCCGAGCCCAAGACCGGCAATCGAATGCCTCTGATTGGAAAGCGTTCCGACCGGGCCGAGGCGTTACTATTTATCGACTACCGAGGCCCGACGACCGGTGCGAGTGTGCCTCGAACGGCGGGTGCCGGCTTGGTGCCGGTCACTCGGTAGCCCGCAGGCCGCGTGTATTTTCTCAATGCGTATCCAGCCATGCTGGTTTTGCTGGCCTACTACGTGGCCGCGCCGCAGCTTAAAATAATCATCCGTCTGTCTATCGTTTCCTTGTTTTTCTTTCGTCCGGCTGCCGATTTATGCCTGCTTCCGATCGTCGCGTCGTTATCACTGGGCTTGGCCTGATCAGTCCGCTTGGCAACAGTCCCGCCGAGCTTTGGGACTCGTTGGAGAATCGCCGTAGTGGTGTTGGTTCGATCGAGTCATTGCCCACCGAGCATCTGTCGATTGATTTTGGCGGTGAGTGCAAAGCGTTCACCGGCAAGATCGACAACTTTGGCGAGCTAGAAAAAAAGCTGCAGCGCAGTATCAAAAAGGGTCTGCGGTTGATGTGCCGTGAGATTCAGATGGGTGTTGCGGCCAGCCAGTTGGCGATCGCGGACGCCGGCCTCACCCCTGGCAGTTATGACGAAACCCGCGTCGGTACTCTGTTCGGCAGCGACTACATCATTACTCGTCCAGAAGAATTCGCCGACGGAGTTCAAGAGTGTCGCGATGAACAGGGCGAGTTCCAGATGCAACAGTGGGCCGAAGACGGACTAGCTAAGGTCGAGCCGCTTTGGCTGCTGAAGTACCTGCCAAACATGCCCGCCAGCCACGTTGCAATCTACAACCAGTTGCGCGGACCGAGCAACAGTATCACCGTTCGCGAAGCCTCGCCCGCGTTGGCTCTTGCCGAAGCGACGACCATTATCCAACGCGGCGCGGCCGATGTGATGGTTGCGGGAGCGACGGGATCGCGGATTCAGCCACTGCGAACGCTGCACGTGGTGCTGCAAGAGCAACTGGCCGATCGCAACGCGGCGGTCGCAGGGGGTGACGCCACGAAAGCAGCTCGTCCGTTCGATGCCGACCGCGGCGGAATCGTCGTCGGCGAGGGTGCGGGCGTCATGATCTTAGAAGAGTACGAATACGCCAAAGCCCGCGGGGCGAACATTTTGGGTGAGATCGTTGGCTACGGCGCTTCGTCGGTTTCGGATGCTTCCGGCGTCGCCAACTATCAACAGGCATTCGAAAACATAGTCGCGGGGGCGCTGGAGACCTCAGGGCTGTCCGCTGACGCGATCGGTCACGTCCACGCTCATGGTTTGGGAACCGTTCGCTGCGATGCGGAGGAAGCGGCCGCGATCCACGAGACCCTGGGCGATACACCGGTGGTTGCGGCAAAGTCGTTGATGGGCAACCTCGGTGGCGGCAGCGGGATGGTCGAAACGATCGGTAGCCTGCTGGCGATGAACGAGGGAAAGTTGTTCTCAGCAGCGAATTGCGAGAACCTAGATGAAAGCTGTCCCATCAATCTCGTCCAAAACAGCGATACTCCGGCAGGGGAAACGTTTATCAATCTAAACGTCACGCCCCAGGGCCAAGCCAGTTCGATTCTGGTCAAAAAGCTGTCGCTGTAGCTCTGGTCAAAAGAGCCGATTTCGATCAATGCGGATACTCGTAAGCTCGGGCTAATCCGTACATTCCGTATAGCCGGATTAGTTTCTGCGCTTCCCTCGCCCGAGCGATCGCGCCGCTGGGCGTCGGCGAAATGGCGACCTATATCTTCGGACCAGCCCCCTCCTCCCGAAGATTTCTCATCGATATGCTCGCCAACTCCGCTAAACAGCTTCGTCACCAAACGGGCTCACAACAGACCATTTTGAAAATCGTAGATGCTGGCTGCATCGCGGCTGGGCTGTTCCTTCTGATTTCGTTTTTTCCAGAGGCCAATAGTAAATCTACGATTGTGATCGGACTGGTTGCCTTTGGCCTGTTCACCTTTGTGGCCGAGGCAATTGGTTTGTACCGTCGCTGGCATGGCATCCCGTTCGCTCGCGAAGCCGGCTGTGCAATCGTGACGTGGGCGGTGACTTTGATCCTGCTGGCCAGCTTGGGTCGATTTACCGAGTATTCGACCGAAATTTCGCCGGCCAGTTTGCTGCTTTGGTTTGCCTTTACGCCCGCATTGTCGCTGACCATGCGAGTTGCCCGACGCGCCTACAACCGGACCATGAACCGGGCCGGTATCAACACCCGCAGTTTTGCCGTCGTGGGTGTCAATGACTTGGGCATTCAGGTCGCACGCAGTGTCAACGAGACGCCTGACCTTGGCTTGAAGTTCATGGGCTACTTCGACGATCGACCATCCGAGCGGCGTGGAGACCTGCCGGCCGAATTGGACGTGGATTTGGGCAGCCTCAAAAAGTTGGTCGCGCGTGCGAAAGCCGGTGACGTTCAGGTTGTGTTTATCACGCTACCAATGCGAGCCGAAAAACGTATTCGCTCGTTGATTCGTGAATTGTCCGATACGACGGCGTCGGTTTTCATCGTGCCCGATCTATTTATTTACCAAATGCTCAGCTCACGCTGGACCGACGTGCAAGGCATTCCGGTCGTCAGCGTTTTCGAGAACCCGTTCTTTGGCGTCGACGGTGTGATGAAGCGAATGGCCGACGTGGCGATCGCTTCGGTTGCACTTTGCGCGGCGGCGATTCCGATGGTGTGTATTGCCATTGCAGTGAAGCTTACCTCCAAAGGCCCTGTACTCTTCCGCCAGTTGCGATACGGATTGGACGGGCGTGAGATTCGCGTGTTAAAGTTCCGGAGCATGACCGTCTGCGAAAACGGAGCCAAAGTGACTCAGGCGAAGAAGAACGACAGCCGGCTTACAGCAATTGGCGGATTCTTGCGAAAGAGTTCGCTTGACGAGCTCCCGCAGATTTTCAACGTTCTGTTTGGCCATATGTCGATGGTCGGCCCGCGTCCGCACGCGAACGCTCATAACGAGTTCTATCGTAAGCAGATCGAAGGCTACATGCTGCGGCACAAGGTCAAGCCCGGGATCACTGGATTGGCTCAAGTGAATGGCTGTCGCGGTGAGACCGAAACGATCGACAAAATGGAAGCCCGCGTGCGGTTCGACCACCAGTACATTCGCGAGTGGTCGATTTGGTTGGATCTGAAGATCTTGGTGAAGACCTTCGTGGTCGTTTTTTCTCGGCAGAACGCCTACTAGATCGATTCTTTAGCGGCCTCTTCTGTTGCTATGACTTAGGATTTTCGTTCACACGCGAAATTGGCTTGGCGAGAGAAGAGATCGAGTCAGACAGCTTGCGGATCTGATCTGGGATGGCGATCGTAGAGGCCGGCAGGCGACCCTGCTCCGCTTTGTCTTCTTCGGTCGGAGCAGGTGCAACAGGTGGCAGTGTTCCTTCGAGTGCGGCGTTGATTTTTGCGTCGACAAGCGCCTGACGAGCCAGCTCCGCAGTCGTTTCCTCCGCAGTTGCTCCGGAAGTCTCTGGTGCCTCGGTTTCGGATGGCGTTTCGGAGGCGACTTGCTTGATGATCTCAATTGGACGGCGTTGCACGGTGATCGGGTTTGGTGCCGTTGAACCTGCTGTCGTTGAGCTTGTTTCAGGCTGCCCTGCCGCAGGCGACACATTGCGGTCGAGTTCAGCCACTTCGCTATTTCCCAACAACGCGTCACCACCCGATATCTGGGCCGATCGGTTCTCGGCGATAGGTTCCAAGGTTGGCACGGGCCCCGCTGTTGGTGGTTGAGGCGTGGCGGCCGGCGTTGGCGCTGCTGGTTTGGCGATCGGTTCGACCCCATCAAGGGCCGCCAAGATCGACGCTGCCGTTGGCACGCCCGAGGAGTCGCCGGTGCCTCGGTTCTTGTTGAACGGATTGGTTCTCTGAGGGGTTTCAGGATCTTCGCCGATGGATTCGGTCGATCCTAACGCGGTCTGAGCGGTCGCTGGGGCGGTTGAAGCTTGCGAGGCGTCAGCCGGGGTGTCGTTTGAGGAAATGGGAAGGGCGAATCCACGAGCCACGGCGGCATCGATTTCGGCCTCGATGAGCTTTGTTCGATCGATGCGAGGTTTGACAGGCTCAGGCGTTGGAGCGGGTGTTGGAACGGGTGCCTTGGTCACCGGAGTCTGCTCCGATGCAGCGGGCGACGTGTTCGGGGACTCGGTCGGAGCGTTCGTTGCGGCCACCGTCCCAGAGACAACCGGGTCAGGCGTTGGCTTTACGATTGGTGGCTTAGTTTCTGCTGGCTTGGCGGAAGCGGCCTTCGCCGTTGGTGACAACCCAGCAATCGCCGCTTCTGGCTTGGATGCGACCGGGTGGGTCTCGACCGTTGGGCCAGCTGTCGTCGTGATGGCCGAAGGTGCGACCACAGGCGACGCTGTCGGCGTGGTGGGTTGCGGCGGACGAGAACGTGCCTTCAGTTGCGGCGTTACGTCGCCCGGGTTGGGAGCCAGTAAAAGTACTAACCCTAACCCAGCCAGAAATCCTGCCAGGCCGCCGCCCAAAATCGTGGTCGTTTTTCCTAGCCCGTCAGCGCGAGTGGAAACCTGTGGTGGATCGACTCGCGTTAGCAATGTGACGCCGCCCTCGGACAGGTCGACCTGTTGAATCGACGCGAGGTTGCTTTGGGCCTCGTTAAAGACCTCGGTCTTCTTGTTGACTTCTTCGTCTAAACGTCGATAGTCAACACGCAACGATGAAAGTGAGTTAAACGTGTCTTGGATCTCGGCTTCCATCCCATCGAGTTTCGCGACTTTTGATTCCAGCAAGTTGATTCGTGCGGTGAGACCGCGTTGGGCCGAATCAAGCTCCGCGTGAATCTGTCGATGCATCGTCCGAACTTGCTCTTCGTGCTTCTGGACGGTTGGATGAGCACGCTCGTATCGCCCAACGCTTTCCGCCAAAGCACTCTGTGCTTCGATGAGTTCTTGTTTGAGTCGATTGAGGGCCGGTTGAAATTTGAACAGCTCGTCAGAGGTTGCCAGAATCGCGTCTGGATTGTCGGTTGCCGCATCTAGGGTACTGCGTTGGCTCAACGCCGAGGCTAGTTCGTTATCGGCCTGCCGTTTCTCCGAACGGATTTGCAGCAGCGTCTGAGCCATTGCGCCTTCGCCGGATTGCGGGTCGGACAGCGCTCGCAGGGTCGGCAGGTTTGCACCAGCTTGCTCTTCCATCTTTCTCAGACGCTCGGATGACTCGGCGAGCGAAGCCTGGGTCGAGTCGCGGATGATTCGCAGTTCGTCCTTCATGCTGCTTAGCTGAACGTTCCGGACCGCGCGGATTTTTGTGTCAATTTCATTGAGCAACGCCAAGATGAACTTACGCGCTCGCTCCCGATTGCTGCCTTTGGCGCTCAGCACGATCACTTCGGTGTGCCCAAATTCTGCACCGTTGGGAGCACTGAACCCGATCGATCCTTGGACTTCTTCGATGACCTTGTCGCTGGGCCAGTCGCTACTGACACCAAACCAGCCGCGATTTGACGGGCCAACTTGCTTGAGCGCGTTGCGAATTACCTGAGGCTTGCGAGCGATTTCCAGAATCGTCTCTTGAGCGGATTTCATTAGATCCAGTGAATCGAACTGCCCTGGTTTAAGCGATTGCCCCAGCAAATCATCGCGGACAATAAGCGACTGGCGAGCCGTGTAGGTCTCCGCCCGCACAAAATACACATACACCCACGACGCCATCAATGCCGCTAAACCCGGCAATAGCCAAAGTTTCCGCCGCTTAATTAGGGTGTTGACGATGTAGTCCAAGCGAGGGTTGGAGAGCTCGTTACTGTTGTCGTTGTTCATGATTTTCGAATGCATGGAAGAAGGGCGACCTAGCGGGCGACCGGAAATCTATCGTCACATTGGAGGTGACTTGGACGGTCTGAACCGTCACGAATGAACATCGCGCAGGTCTGCCGCACTGCGGACCCGTCGCTATCGATCTAATCGTTAAAATCGACGGCCAGCATGAGCCCAATGGGCCCTTGGAGCTCGGCAAGCGTAGAATGCTCGGGTTGCTAGCAAGAAGTTGACGTCGGCGCCAGTTCCAGCTTCACTTCGACGAGCTGTGACTGAGCCGTGACGGCTAACGTTAGCGAGAGTCGATTGCGGGTCTGTAACAGACCGCGGGCGTCAAACCAGCGCTGCGAGGGCAGATCCGCCGATCGGCCCGGGAGAACAGGCAGCGGCTGCTTGTTAAGCCGAGCGTCGGCGATAGTGGCGGCTTGGGTCTGCACGACCAGCGCGACGTGGTGGTCTTCATCCAAATTGGTGGGCAGCCCAAAGGCTCGTTCGAGCGTCACTAGCCCGTCAAAATCTGCCGGCACCCAATCGGCCAATCGCAGCGGAACCTTCACCCGCGCCGGCTCAGATTCCGTTCCGCATTCCGCATTCTGCACTCCGCATTCCCCTTGCCAGGGCCCGTGCAAGCGAATCACGTGCGGCGAGTTGGATGCGGAGTCTGCCGAACTACTGGACGTCATAGCTCTGCTGTATCGTGGACTGTCGCACTTGGCCAGTTTGTTTTTGGACAATACGAAGGGTTACCTGAAGCCCACGAATCGGCTCATTGTACGGAGGCCGAGTCTCACGCTCGTTGTAATCATCGGGCCCATTTTCGTCATCGTTGTCAATGCCGTCAGTCCCCTGGTCCAAAACGTTGGCTTCTGCCACCTCCAACAGACCCCGATTTGTGCGTACGTATAAAGGTGTACCTGCTTGATCGTCTTGATTGATGCCGTCGTTCTCGTAGCGGGGTGTCCAAGTGTCGTAAACCGTTTCAAGCATGTCCGCGGGCATCAGAGATGAAGCTGGAGCAGTGGCGTAGTTAAAAGGCGTCGATCCCAAGTCAAGTTGCTCAAACATGAAACGATAGTTCAAGAAACTGCGGGTTCCCAGCGCGCCGGCCGCCGAGTAATAACTGGGCCGAAGCCCCGGGCCGATACGTTGCGAGAATGCTCCGCCGCCGTGGTGCCCCAAGTCAACGAAAGCACCCTGCGATGTACCAACTGCGAGGCTCGTTACTGCGGGATCGGTGTCATCAAAATCTGCACCCAGAGGAATGCCGTCGTTGTCGTCATCGGTGACTATCCCCGTTGTGGGGTCCGCGAAACCCGCATCACTAGGGCCAATGAGTTGCCCATTAATAATCGCAAGTGCGCAATCGGGAGAGAACGTTCTGACATCGAAAGCAGCGACATCGGCAAGAACGACGTCGTTGCTGTTAGGTGTGATTCCTATTCCATCGCCGCTGAAGTCAACTGAGTTGGCGGTCCCGGCAGTGCTGGCCACGTCCGAAGATCGTAAAAGAGCCATCATTGTTCGGTTGAGCGGGTGAGGGTAAGTAAATGTCGTGTGAAATGGAAAAATTACGTTTGGATCGGACGAGGTTCCAGCCAGTGCGACGCGAAAAGCCCGGTTCTGACGAGTTCCTAACTCCGCAAGACTGTTCGCCACAATGTCGACATTTCCGGGCGTCGCACCATTCTCAAAATGGACGGAGATGTCCGACAATGCGGTCCATTCAATCGCAACACCGGGACTGACATCCTTTGGAAGAAGTGGATCAAGAGCTGGGTTAACGATTAACACGCGGCGGTGTAGCGTCATTGATTCGGTGTAAGCGATATTTAGATCGTTGTTGGAGTCTGCAAGTCGTGTCCACCAAACGACCTCCGCGAGAGATGATTCTTCTGGCAGCGTTTCTCCCGTTGGGATGTTGTATCGACGGCCACGAAAAACCTGTCCCGCGATACTCTTGACGGTCATCGCAAGAATGTCATCGACATCACCAAGGTACGACAACTCGGGGCTGGATAGACGGCCATTGGAGCCAGCTGATTCGGTAAACGGTTGCCGCAAATCGCGCCGCGGTCCCTCGATGTATTCGAAGTAGCCATTGGGGATGACGTGGCCGATGTGCGGCTTTGGGTCGACCGTTAGATTTGCCAGATCACGTCGCAACAGGTTCTCGGCCGTTCGCATGCGGTTGCTCATTTCTAGTACCGCGCGGCCGTTTTGCATTTCGGCACTGGCGAACTGAAACGCGGACATCATTGCGCCCAGCACGATCAGAGTCATCGTCAAAGCGATCAAGATCTCGATCAGCGTCAAACCGGATCGATGCAGCGACCGGGTCGCCGCGCGTTGCGGACGGGGGGAAATTTCAAATGGGCAAACCGACGGCATGATGATAAGTTCTCCGACGAGAAACTGACCCGACGCGCGGGCGGCAGGTCGTGCTGTTGGGCGGGATAAGATGTAGGACAGAACCAGAGATTTGTCACGCTAGATCGCGAGCCGAACAAGACTTCGATGGTGGCATTATGATCGCCACCGCGAGTTTCGACGACCCGAATCAGCGGCTGTCAGCGCTTGGTAAAAGTGGGCTGTGCTCGGTTCTTACACGGTCAATATTACCTTCATCCTGCCGCTGGGGCGCGGGTATGAAGCCGCTTTTTCCCGAGTTGAAGGCAGAAGCCGTGGCTGGGGAGCGTTTCTGCTGGTAATCCGGAGGGGCGTTGAATTGGACAGTTTCGGCAAATCGGGCTGGGTAATCGAGCGACAATCGTGTTTTGAGTCACCGTTTGCTGGCGAACCAGTGCCTGCCGCGTGCGTACCAAGCTGCTGAAATAGTCGGCATGATAGGAACGAGCGTCACGATTTGCCCAGTTTGATGACGTTCGGCTGCCACTGGCGCGGGCCACAGCAGAAAATCAGCCCGCCCAATCCGGCCAGCGTTTAAACTAGCCGTGCATTGATTGCCGGCCCGGCGTTGAACCCGACATCCAGCCGTTTTGGTTTTAGCCACGAATCTTCCGGCCCCAACTACGGCTTAACGGTTTTCGAGCGGTGGCACTTGCGATTAGTTTTAAGAGTTTGATGGTTTCCCGAGCGAAGCGAATGAATGTTTTGAAAGATGCTCACTCTCGTGTCTTGCGATGGGCCCACCGTGCGGTCGCGCTGACCGTAGGGGTCGCCCTGTTGCTCATCTCCGACCAGGGAGCCGCCGCCGCGTATCAATTTTTGCCGGGGGCCGACGGTAGGACCGTTTCTCAGAAGTCCGACGCGTTAACCGGTGGGCCGGTCAAGGCCGAAGCTGAAACGCAGAACCCTGCAGCATCGCCACTCAACGACCTAATCACGACAGCTGCTAAGGCTCAGGCGGCCGGTGATTTAGTGCAGGCCGCGTCGCTGTGGCAGAACGTCTTATCGCAAGACGTGGATGCCGTCGTGAGGAACAAAGCTCATTTCAATGCGGGCGTTTGTTATTCTCATCTCAAGGATTACCGACGCGCGATCGATCATTTTGAGGAGGGATTGAAATCGGTGCCCGCCGAATCGGTCGCCGAGGTGCCTCAGGCATTGTTGTATCTGGGGCACGGTCAGCTGGAGCTGGGACGAGAAATCCAAGCAGCGGTTGCAAACCAGACTGACGACCAAT
Organism: uncultured Pirellulaceae bacterium; assembly: GCA_964558755.1. GTDB lineage: Bacteria > Planctomycetota > Planctomycetia > Pirellulales > Pirellulaceae > Mariniblastus. The sequence continues at coordinate 15,273 of CAZLFF010000031.1, read as the reverse complement.
TAGCGCAACAGGATCGCGACACCGCGATGCAGCTGCTAACGACCAGCAGCACAACCTTGGGTAGCCTGCTGCGTCGGCATCCAGACTTTGGCGGCAATGATCGAGCGGCGTTGTTTCAAGGCAATGCGTTTGAACAGCTAGGACGCTTGGACGAAGCAGTCGCGGCGTATGAAAAAGCGTTGACCTACGAGCAATCGACCGTGGCGATCGACGCGGGGCTCGCTCTGGCGATCCTTAGCGAAAAACTTGGACGCTACACCGATGCCGCGAAGCACTTGGATGCGGTGATTCAGGCCGCCAGCAACGATCCAGACCGACAGCCGGTCGTGGTCGAAAGTAAATTCCGTGCGGCCGAGGTGTTGATGAAGTTGGGCGAGGCTCAAAAGCAAGCTGGCAGCGACGACTTGGCCGCGAGGGATTTCAAAGATGCATTTGCCTACTACCAAGCGGTCGCCAGCGATCGTGAGAACGGTCGGCTGGTTCCACTAGCGATGTACGGTGCGGCTTGGAGCCAAATGAACCTCGGGACGATCGGTCAAAATACCGACGCCACCGCGGACGCCGACCGTTGGTTCAGCCGTTTAATTACCGCGTACCCCGAACATCCTTTGGCCACCGACGCCAAGGTTGGCCGAGCGTCGGCGCGGCGGTTACTGGGCGATGTCGAGAACGCGTCCAAGGACCTGATTGATGTTGCGAGCGACCCGGAAGCCAATCGCACGCAAGCGGGTGACGATGCTTCGGAACCAGTTCAGCGGTTGGAAACCGCTTGGTTTGAGTTGGGTTTGTTGCACGCGAAGGGTAAATCTTGGAACGACGCCGAAAAAGTGTTCGCTCAACTGATCGCCGAGTACCCACAGTCACCGAATCTGGATCGTTACCGTTATGAGTTAGCGTGGGCCTACCAATCGCAAACGCCAGCGAAATCCGCAGCGGCGCTTGAACAGTTCGCTACGATTGTTGATCAGACGCCCGATAGTGAATTCGTCGCCGAGGCTCATTTTCATTTGGCCGACGCCGCCAAGGCGCGAGAGGATTTTGAGACGGCTGCTCGGTTGTACCGCGTGGTGGTTGAATCCAATTTGCCGGCGGCCGTTCGCGAGCGGTCGCGGTACAATTTGGCTTGGCTGGATTTCCAGGCCGAGCGATTTGACGCTGCTGCCAAGCAGTTTGAAGATCAGTTGGCAGAATTTCCCAAGGGTCGCTTGGCAACTGACGCGAAATTCATGTTTGCCGAAAGTCAATTCCGCCAGCAGAATCACCGCGACGCGTTGCAGGCGTATTTGGTCGCCAAACCCGCGATCGAAATGGCCAGCCAAGTCGATCAAAAGATGCGAACCTTGACGGCCTTGCACGGCGCGGCCAGCGCCAACGAAGCCGGTGAGTTTGAGCAGGCGATTCGGTTGGCTCGTCCGATCACCGACGACGAATTTGATCCGGCCTATCGAGCCGACGCGTGGTTGCAGTTGGGCGTGGCCCAAGCGGGTAGCGGCGATCAGATCTCGGCGATCGAATCGTGGCACAACGCAACCCCCAGCCTGTCGGTCACGGGTGCTCAGGCTCGCTGTTTAATCGGCCGAGCGTTGACAGACGCGGGACGGACTCGAGAAGCATTGAACGAATTCCGGAAAGTGTTCTTGGGCTTCGGTGGTTCGCAGGCTGAGGACGAAGTGCGACCCTGGCAAGCCTTTGCGTTGTACGAATCCGCGCGGCTGAATCAGTCGTTGTGTCGTGACGCGAGAGGCGATCAGTTGCAGCGGTTGGTGACCGCAGCGACCGAACAATACCAACAGTTGGTGGATCATTACGGCGACAGTGACCTTGCCGAAGAAGCCACTAAGCAATTGGAAAAGCTGAGTAAGTTTTGATCGCAACCCCTCTACCTCGACTCGCAATCTCGATGGGTGATCCGGCGGGTGTCGGTCCGGAGCTTTGCCTGCGGCTGTTATCGAACACCGATGTTGCCTCGCGGTGCACGCCCATCATTTTCGGATGTGCAACGACGCTTCGACGCGTGGCGGACGCTTGTTCGCTGCCCTTAACTTGCGACGTGATCGAATCGGCGGGCGGATTTGAATCGTTGGATTCAGTGGCTCAGCCCGCGATTTTTGATTGTGCTGCTAATGCAAATCAAGACGCGATCCATCCGGGTACGGTTAACGCGACGACGGGCCAGATGTCGTTCGACTTTGTCCAGCGAGCGATCGATGCGGCGTTGGCTAAGGCTGTCGCTGGCGTCGTGACGGCACCCATCAATAAGGAAGCATGGCAGGCGGCCGGGATTGATTATCCGGGCCACACGGAACTTTTTGCCGAGCGAGCGGGGACGGACGAGTTTTGCATGATGATGACTGCGCCGGCGTTCAGTTGCAGCTTGGTTACGACGCATATTGGCTATGCCGAAGTCCCGGGGCAGCTAACCACCGAGCGAATTCTTGAGGTCACACGATTGACTCATCAGGCGTTGTCGCGAACGTTGGGGCGACCGCCGAAGCTAATCGCATTGGGGCTCAATCCACACGCGGGCGAGCACGGCTTGTTCGGTGATCATGAGGAAGAGCGGTTGATCGAACCCGCTGTGGCGTTGGCGAAGGCCGAAGGGATCAGCATCGAAGGTCCAATCCCGCCGGACACGGGGTTCATTGCGTGGCGACGTGAGCAAACCGATGGTTACATTTGTATGTACCATGACCAAGGGCTCATTCCGTTCAAGGCTTTGAACTTCGACACGGGCGTCAACACGACGCTGGGTTTGCCAATCATCCGCACCAGTGTCGACCACGGCACCGCGCTTGATATTGCTTGGCAGGGAAAGGCTGAAGTTTCGAGCTTGATCGCGGCGGTGGAACTTGCGGCGAGCTTGACGAGTGGTTCGCTGTAAGTGAAACGGAATTATCTTCCACCCAGCTCGAAAACTGGGCTGCGGCTGAATGACTAGGCTGCTCTTTGCTGAGGAGCCAGCGGATCGTCGCCGATCGCGGCGCGGAGCAATTCCAATTGCTCGATCGGGCTGAGAGCTAGGTCAATAAACAGGCATTTCTTGCCACCGACGATGCAGACGCCTCCGCCGGTGCCGCCGAAGTAGTCGTAACGAACCTCGTAGTTCAGCGATCGAGCGACCTCGATCCAGTGGTCGATTTGTGCAACGGTGTTCATCCGTGGGCCTCCGTGCCGCGTTTTTGACTCGCCATTTTTAATTGCGTTTCGCTCGCTCAATCGTTTGTCGTAAACGAGGCAAGCGTGGCAGGCTGTGCCGATGCCGGTAGACCGCGACTATAAATTAGACGCGATTTACAATCGAGCCCGATTCGGACGATACCCCCTTTTAGGCGGCACCAGCCACACCATGATCGCTGCAACAACGCTGTGCTGTTGCTTGTGACAAGTGCTATCAATGCTTGCTGGCATCGTCAGCCGCCGCTGAACATATCGTTGGTCGCCCGAGGAAACTGCCGTGTCCGAGAATCTGCAAGCTGAGATTGACCGACTGACCGAGGAAAACGCGCAGCTAGTTCGGCGCGTCGAGGACCTCCAGCGAATGAGCTCGTTGGGCGAATTGGTTAGCACGACGACGCACGAGTTCAACAACGTCTTGATGACGATCATCAACTACGCGCGGATGGGCATGAGGCGGGACGACAAGGCGACTCGGGATAAGGCCTTTGCCAAAATCAACGAAGCAGGTGATCGAGCGGCACGGATCACGAAGTCGGTGCTTGGCATGGCCCAAAATCGTAGCGAGACTTTCGAACCGACGGACCTTCGCAAGCTAATTGATTCCGCGATGGTTTTGCTCGAACGCGAAATGCACAAGTACCGGATCAGCGTTGAGATGGATCTCGATGACGTGCCGGAAGTTTCCGCGATTGGCAACCAGATTCAACAAGTGCTGCTCAACTTGCTCATCAACGCCCGTCAGGCGATGGGTGAGAGTGGTCAGTTGATCGTACGTTTGAAGAACGATCCTTCGGGCAAGTTTGTTGACTTGAGCGTGCGGGATTTTGGCACTGGGATGCCGGAAGAAACCCTGCACAAAATTTTCGATCCGTATTTCTCAACCAAATCTGGCCCTGATGAAACAGGCAAAGGTGGAACGGGTTTGGGCTTGGCGACCTGCAAGAAAATCATCGAAGCGCATGGCGGAAAGATCCAAGTGAACAGCACAGTTGGCAAAGGAACGTGTTTCACGTTAAAGCTGCCGGTCGCTAAAGCGGCGAGCATCCCAACAGCTGGTCGCGCGAATGAGCCCGCGACGCGAATCAATGTCGCCGGGTGACAATGCATCGGCAACGATTGCTGGTCAATGAATTCCGTCCTCGCTGATGTTTGAAGTTCCCAGCGGCTGCCCGGAGGGTAGTTGGGCGTGGTGTTGCGGTAGCGTCCAATTCGTGAAGAACTTCAGATCGGGAGTGCACAATCGATCGATCGCTTGTTGGGCCGTTTCGCCTTCCCTGCGATGGAGCACGGGTCCGAACGGGCCGAACAGTCGCGTCCGATGCCACAGCAATCGTTCTCCGTGTTTCAAACTGATCGCGCCCCTCTTGGGTCGCGACGTCACGGTTTCATCCGGTTCGTCTTCCGGAAACCCGGGCAGCTTTGGGAGTTTTGGCATGCCGGGGAATCGCGGCATGGTGTGCCGATGCATCGAAAAGATCGAGCCGACGGTCAACGATTCCTCTTCTTCGGCAGTAAGTTTAAGAGTCAGTTGGATCTCTGCATCATCAGCGATGATCAATTCGAGCGACTCAATTTTGTCCACCAGTGCTTGGCGAATTTCCAGCTTTTGATCGTGGTCGAACGGCACGTCTAAATTCACGGAGATTTTGGCTCCGGGTTTTAGTAACTTCAATGTTTCACGATCGAGGCCTTGGTCTTTCAGTTCGACCAACTTCGACTCGATCTCTGGATTGATGAGGTTGATTGGTGTGACCCAATCGCTTGTCAGGAACCAAAACCGCCCATCATCGGTTCCGGCCAGCTTGCCGTTCATATTCGTCCTGAACTTCCACACGGTGACGCCCAGCGACACGTCCATTAGATCGCTCGAATTCACCAGCAGGTGTTTTTTGCCGACCCATTGCAGCGACTGGACTGAATTCGGGGCACCGATTTTTCGGTTGACCTTATTTTTCACGAGATCGTAGATCCAAACCGAAGAATCCCGACTGCCAAATCCCGCCAAAAATCGTCCGTTAGGCGAAAACGCTATCGTGGTCGCCTCGTCGATACCGTTTAAAACACCCAGTACCTTGCCGGATGAAGTGGCGAGGATCGCGTTCTTGTCCGACTTGGTTGTGACGACGATTTGCTTACCGGTTGGGCTAATGGCGAATCCTGAAATCAAGTTGGTTTCAAACGCGTACACCGCTCGGCCAGCCAACCAATCCCAGACACCAATGAACCGATCGTCGATCGTCATGAACCGGTTGTCCGAGAGGAAAACACCTTTCTCTGGTTCAAAGGGTTCACCGTCGCCGCGGTGATGAAACTCGGACAGCTCCCATGTGCGGATCGCCTCTGGGGTTGCTCCCATTTCGATAAACTGAATACGGCCCGGGTCTCTGCCCGACGTCTGGCTAAACACGGCGGCATAGCGGCCGCTGGGAGAAACGGCAACCGTTGGCCGATTGATGTCGTTGAAAGTCATCGAAGGGTGACGTTTCCCCGACATCAAGTCGAAGACGGTCAACTCGGACTGGTCTTCAAATGGGTCGTGTTGCAGTGTGGCAAGTGCGGTGCCACCGATACTAACGGAATAGTCTTCGATGCCGCGTCCACGCATGAAGTCAAGGTTTTTGGGCATTGCGATCGCCTCGTCGAGCATCGCGGGCGGTGTGGGGCTGATCGGGTCGGGCGTGACAGTCCACTTTCCGTTGTTGATCAACTTTTTCTGGGCGGCATTCAGACTTTTGATCAACCAAGTCACGCTGCGGCTCTCGGATCCCTGATCGTTGGGCTTCTCATCGCCAGGCTCGGTCGTGGCGAATGGATTGTCGTCGTTGAGGGCCTCGATGTACTCACGATCGAAGGGAGAGAGTTTGTCGATCGGCACGGTTATCGTCCTGCCGTTGTCCAGCTCGAGCCGGACCTTTTGGTCGATCACTCGAATCAACCTAGCACGGACCTCGAACTTACCCGTGACGCTCTTCCACTGGCGAAAATGGTGCGGAGAATCGGTGGCCTCGACCATTGCGATCGGTGCCGCAAAAGTGGGGTTGGTGATGCAGTTGTTTAGGCTTGCCACCAGCCCAAAGAAAATGACGACGAAGAATTTAGAGGTCGCGTGAAGCATGGCGTTGCGGGTTGTGGGGAAGCAGAGGCATCGTCGGACGCTGTTGAGCGTCGTCGTTGCTTCGATCGTAACATCCACATTGAGTGCAAGTCAAATTTCGGCGAGACATCTGCGAGTCAGCGTGCGGTTGATTGCCGAGGCTTGGATGGGTCGTGTGTGGGTAGGTTATCTTTTGGTTTGACATTTCTTGCAGAAGAACGTCGCTCGTTGGGCCTGTACGATACGAACGATCGGTTGCTGCTGACACGTTGGGCAGGTTTCGTTTTCTCGATCGTAGACCCGATGCTCGTTCTGATAGCCGCCGCTTTTATTTAACGCGTTGCGATAGGTGCCGTCGGAAAGTGTGCTGCCCTCGTACTTGATCGCAAGGTGCAGGACGTCCAACATGCACGCGTGGATCGCTTGCCAACGTTTTTTGGTAAGTCGGTCGCAGCGTGTTTGTGTGTGAATTTTCGCTAGGTGCAGCAGTTCGGACGCGTACAGATTTCCGACGCCAGCAACCACCGATTGGTCGAGCAACGCAACTTTGATTTCGCGGCGGCTTTTTTGCAGTCGCTGTCGTAGTTCTTCCACCGAGATCTCCAGCGCGTCCGGGCCTAGTGTGCCATCGACTAGTTTGGCAGCGTATTGCTTTTCTGAAAGCAGGGTCACGTTGCCCAGCCCGCGTCGGTCCCAGAACAGCAGCTGCTTGATCGAACGGACGGAGCACCCTTTGAGCCGCAACGCGAAACGTAGGTGTTCGGTGGTTGGTGGGTCGGCGATCAGCACGAGGCCGGTCATGCGTGGCTCGAAGATCAACCGGTCACCCGAATCCAGTCGGACAACAACCCGTTTGCCCAACCGCTCGACCGCGACGATGGTGCGTCCCGCGACTCGTTGGTTCAACCGCCCGATGGTGGGTCGGATGGCGATCGGTTTCCGAGGGCACGGGGTGCGGTGGGCCTCGACAATGGTCGCTCCGACGATCGGCTCAACGCCGCGACGCATGGTTTCGACTTCGGGCAGTTCGGGCATGCTTGTGGTTCGCTCTAGGGGAAGCGTTTCCTTTTTGATCGGATTGCGGGTTGGAAACGAGGCCCTTGTGCGGTGATTACGAAAGCGGTCAGGTTGCGGCAAATATTAGCGGCTTGACGGTTTCGGGCTCCGCTTCGACAATCGTAGGTTTACCGCTAATTTCGCTTTCTTCCCACCACACGCGACGTCAAAACGCATGGCTACTTCTTTTCTTACTTCGCCCAGCCCAGATGCCGCGTTGCCCGACGAACAAGGTCGGTACGGCGAGTTCGGCGGTCGTTTTGTGCCCGAGACGTTGGTCGCGGCGTTGGACCAGCTGGAGGACGAGTATTTCAAAGCAAAGGCGGATCCGGAGTTCCAGCAGCAGCTGGATTTGTTGCTGAAAGACTTCGTTGGGCGTAGTTCGCCGATGTACTTCGCGAAGCGACTGACGGAGCACTGCGGTGGAGCACAGATTTGGTTCAAACGCGAGGACCTGAACCACACGGGGGCTCATAAGATCAACAGCACCCTCGGGCAGGCATTGCTGACCTTGCGGATGGGCAAGACACGCGTGATTGCCGAGACCGGCGCGGGCCAGCATGGCGTGGCGACCGCGACCGCATGTGCACATTTTGGTCTTCCCTGCATCGTGTACATGGGCGAAGAAGACGTGCGGCGCCAGTCGCCGAATGTGCAGAGCATGAGAATGATGGGCGCTGAGATCCGACCGGTGACAACGGGCTCCCGGACCTTGCGCGACGCGGTTAACGAGGCGATGCGAGACTGGATGAGCAGCGTTGCTGACACGCATTACATTTTGGGTAGCGTGGTTGGGCCGCATCCGTTCCCTATGATCGTGCGTGACTATCAGTCAGTGATCGGTCGAGAGACGATCGAGCAGTCGCAAGAGCGTTTCGGCCGCCTGCCCGATGCGGTGGTGGCTTGCGTGGGTGGTGGTAGCAATGCGGCGGGAATGTTCTATCCCTTCGTTGCGAATACGGACGTCCCGCTGATCGGTGTCGAAGCCGGCGGTACGGACGACCAAGAAGGCAATCATGCGTCGAGTTTGACATTTGGTAAGCCGGGCGTACTGCACGGTAGTTTCAGCTATGTCTTGCAAGACGTCGACGGTCAGACGGCCGATGTGCATTCGGCATCCGCCGGTTTGGATTATCCGGGTGTTGGACCGGAGCATAGTCATTGGAAGAAAACGGGCCGCGTCGAATACCGAAGTTGTCGAGACGACGAAGCTCTGGCAGCGTTTGACATGATGGCCAAAACAGAAGGCATCTTGCCCGCGTTAGAATCTTCGCACGCGATCGCGACCGGCATGAAGGTAGCCGCCGAACGAGGCAAAGACGAAATCGTGGTGATTTGCTTGTCGGGCCGAGGTGACAAGGACGCCCAAGAGATTCAGCGCCTCAAGGCACTGTAAACGATTGCTCCTTTGCAGCCCCGATTCATCAAGTTGCGTGTTTCGTTACAATCGACCTTGTCCTACTTTGCCCCTTTATTACCCTGCTCTTGAGCGACGAAACCAGAGAACTGTATGTCGGCGATTGACCAACTGTTTGAGAAACTCCGCAGCGAAAACAAAAAGGCGTTCATGCCGTTCGTCACGGCTGGCGACCCTTCGCTAGAGTTCACCGCCGATGTGCTGAAGCAATTGGACTCGGCCGGATGTCACCTGGTTGAATTGGGGATTCCGTACAGTGACCCGATTGCTGACGGACCAACGATCCAAGCGTCGTACACGCGTGCGCTCAATCACGGAACCAAGTTGGATGACATTTTTGCGACCGTGTCCGGCGTCGCGGGCGACGTTCAGTTGCCGATCGTGACGATGGTTAGCTACGCAATTATTTTTCGGATGGGTGTTGAGACTTATCTGGATCGGGCGATCGCGGCGGGGGTTAGCGGTTTGATTGTGCCCGACATGCCGGTTGACGAATCCGCGGATTTGGCGGCGAGGTGTCAGGCCAAGGACGTGAGTCTCATTCAGCTGATTACGCCCACGACGCCGCGAGACCGGGCGATCGAGATCGCGAAGAACACAACGGGCTTTATCTATTACGTTTCAATCACCGGGATCACGGGTGAGCGAACGGAGCTGCCGGTTGAGCTAACCGAGAACCTAAAATGGCTGCGATCCCAAACGGATTTGCCAATCTGTGTCGGCTTCGGGATCAGCGGCCCGGATCAAGTCGCCGCGCTGAAACCGTATTGTGATGGAGTGATCGTGGGCTCAGCGATCGTTCGAAGAATCGCCGCCGCCAGTGATGGTGGCTCGGCGGAAGCCGCGATGCAGGACGTGGTTAAGTTCGCCAAGACGATGGTTGAGGCCGTTGGGTGATAGGCTGAAGGCCTCGGTTCGGTGTGAGTTGTGCTCAGGACGCCGTGTTTGGCCGATATTTCGCTTGACCTTTTCCCTCCTCTAGAACTATGCTTGGATCAGAGAGCCCGCAAGTTCTCACGCTTGCGGTTCTCCTTTGGGCACACGAATGTTTCCGGAGGCGATGCCATGCATGGCGAAGATCTTGATTCCTTGCGTTCCCCGATCGGCCGGTATTTCGCCGGGCTGACCGAGAGTACGTTTCAGTCTCAGTTGGGTGTGGTTGATCCACCGCTGATTGACTATCTAACGCTCCTGTTGCTGCACTCGATTCGCACCGACGTCGTTCATCAAGTTCGTGGTGTCACCGGACGTCCGCTCATGAGCGTGCCCGAGATGGTCGCGGAGGCGTCCAAGCGGTTGGGCGACGCCAAGCGAAATCTCCACCGGCACATTGGTGACTTTACTTTGTTCTGGGCCGGCGTTTATCCCGAATCACTGCGTTCTTCAAAATCCACCGCAGCGACGGCCGATCAGTTCGAATCGTACTGCAGCTATGGAAAACGCTCGTACCGTATCGCCAGCGCCATTGAAGCCCCGGAGGATGAAATCCCCTCCGCGGATGTGCTCGTGGGTTTGAGCGAACGATAGGATCTGTGCTGTTACGGATTGCGGGAAGTGCGGCGGCAATGGGAAGCCGGCGACGACGACGCGTTTGGGCCGGGCTCGATTTTGCTGAATTGAAGTCAGCAGAGCTGTGCGTTCGCGGTTACTCTTGGGAAAGCGGCTCCCAAAGACCACTTTGACCGGCGCGATAGATCGCGTCGATCACGCGCTGATTTCGTTTTGAGTTTTCGAGCGAGAATATCTCTTCCTCACTGCCCGCCACCGCACGAGCGAATGCTTCGACCTGCATGCGATACTGATCGATCCCAATGAAACGAAATGTTTGCGCTTCCGAGTGATTGACGTTGTGCAGCGTAACGGTGTCGGCGTCGTAGAGCCCCGCGTTAAACGGTGCTGATAAAGAAATCCAGCCTTGGTCACCGTGAAAAATCATCTCCTGCCGATGAGCCAATTGGGTTGAGACCATTAGCGAGAGTTCGAAGTCACCGAAATCCACCCGAGCACTCGCGTAAATGTCGGTGCTGAATGATTCGTCACGCTCAACGGACGCCGATGCGCGTTGGGGTTCTTTGCCCGTCGCAAACCGAGTCGTGACCGTTGGGTAAACGCCAATGTCAGGTAAAGCTCCGCCACCCAGCGAAAGGGTATTGCGGATGTTGGTTTTGTCTCGGTTGAAGTAGGTGAACGCACCCTGCACGTGACGCAAGGTCCCGACCGCGCCCTCGGCCAACAGCGAACGAACTTTGTGCCACTGCGGATGATAGGTGACCATGAATGCCTCCGATACCAACACGCCGTTGCGATCCCGAGCTTCGATGATCGCGTCGATTTGGTCCGCATGCAGCGAGATCGGTTTCTCGCACAGAACGTGTTTGCCAGCTTCAGCTGCTTTGATGGCCCATTCCGCATGCATCACGCTGGGTAATGCCATGTAAATCGCGTCCACATTGTCATCGGCCAGCAGCGCTTCGTAGCTTCCATGAGCTTTGGGGACCGCAAAACGCTTGGCAAATTCTCTCGCGTTCGCTTCGGTTCGACTGGCCACCGCGACGACGACACCAGCTTCCGATTTCAAAATCGCCGGGATCACGTGATTGATCCCAATGCGTGCGGTCGACAAAATTCCCCATCGCAACATCGAATTCCCCGTTTTCAAGAAGTGACTCAGACAAAAGTGTTTCAGCGCGACCGCCGCCGCCAACCGTTGGCGCGGTGCATGGCCAGTTGGTCTCGGGCATTACGAAACGAGTCCCTTGGTGACCATCATGAACACGTCTTCCAAGTTCGGTTCTTTGCTGCCGTAGGTTTTGACCTCAACATTATTTTCGACCAACGCTTTGAGCAAAGTCGCCGGGTTGTTGTCGGGCGACGCGAACTCGATCGTGACACGGCTACCATCGACTTGCACGTCGCGAACGTCCGGATTACTGCGAATGATCGACAGGCCGGCGTCCAAACTCTGGCCAATCTCTGCATGGATAATTTGGTTGCCCGTGATTTTGCGATAGACCTCTTCGATCGGCCCGTGCATCAGCAACTGCCCACGCTCGATGATTCCGATCGACGTGCAGCAGTCCGCCAATTCGGTCAGGATATGGCTGGAGATCAAGATCGTCTTCCCCATCCGCCGCAGCTCTTTCAGCAACGCCTTGACTTCGACGCGAGCCCGCGGGTCGAGCCCACTGGCCGGTTCGTCCAGAATCAATACCGGCGGATCGTGAACAAGCGTCTTGGCCAAGCACAACCGTTGCTTCATCCCGCGCGATAAACCGTTGACGAAGTCGTCCCGCTTATACGTCAGGTCCAGCAGTTCTAACACGTCGCGAATCACTCGTTTGCGCTGAGTCCTGCCGATTTTGTACGCCACGGCAAAAAAGTCCAGAAACTCCCAAACTTTCATCCCGTCGTACACTCCGAACGCATCCGGCATATAGCCAACGCTGCGGCGCACGTTCATCGGATCGTTCGAAACACTGTAGCCATTGATCGAACCGTCGCCCCGCGATGCACGCAGCAGCGTGGCCAAAAAGCGAATGCTTGTACTCTTTCCCGCGCCATTGGGGCCAATGAAGCCGAACATTTCGCCTTCTTCGATCTTTAGATCAAGCGACTCGACCGCCGTAAAGTCGCCATAGTCTTTGCCAAAACCAGTTAGCTCAATCATCCGATTCGCTTTCTATGTCGTTCATTCGTTCATCAACAGTCGCATCCAGATCTTCTGCCTCTTGTTGAGCATCCAAATTTGATTGACCGGACAGATCGCGACGGACGTTCGCATCACGTCGAGCCGGTGGGAGCTTCGGGTGCGTTAAGTGCGCGACCACCAGCGTCTGGCGCCGCGTTTGGGTGGCGGCCGGTTCCAGCGTTCCAGTTCCTAGCGTTTGATCGGTAACGCCCAGCAAGCGGACTTCTCCCGCGGCCAGTTCCAGGTGCCGAGCAACCGCATCGAACATATCGCCCGCGGTCATTGTCGCGGCCGCCGCGATCGTCGATTGCTGCACGCTTTCGAACGCTCGATAAAAATCCTCGTAGGCCCACTCGCTGACATTCATCCTTGCGTCCATGCGGCTCATGAGCGGCTGGAAATCGGCCAGGCGATCAGCAAGCTCTGGAAACGAAAGGATTTCTTTCAGTGTCGCAAAAGCTTTCTTCTCGGGTACGTTGGCCGTCCAGATCGTTCTCGCCTGTCGCCCCAGACTGGATAGGTTCGCGTCACGTTGCCAATCTTGAAATTGGTTAGAACCCCGGACCGTTTCAAACGTGAGTTCAACCGACTGCCCCGCCGCCAGCTCACCCACCCAAGCGACTTGATAATCGCCGTCGGCTGTCCGGCGGATCACACCAGTCGCTTGGAGCCCGACCAGCGACGCGTTGGTTAGCAGATCACCGTTGAGCGAAAAGACACCGCCGAGTTCTAGCATCGATTCGGTGTGCAGCATGCCCGTCGAGTTCGATTGAACTTGGAAATTCTCGAGCCGGTTGCGAGCCGATCGTCGGAGCGTGACCGACGACAAGGGTGTCGATTTAGGACGCCAACCGCTGCTGTTGTACGCGAACGGTAACGCTTGAGCGAACTCATTATCCAGTTCGGCCGTGTAGTGTGTCGAGAGCGACGTGTACAGCGCCGAATACTGAGTGTAATGGGCTCGTGGGTGGTCAGCGAACACTTCCAACAGACCTAACTCGCTATTGCTGCGAACAAACCCAATGTCTAGCGACGCCATCCGCACCACGCTAATGGCTCCACAGATCGCGATCACTGGTGCCATCGCCCACGCGTATTCGACCTTGCCCAATAAGCGAAACACCAACCAATTCAGCGGCACGAGCACGATCAGATAGGTTCCCAACATCTTCATGACGAAGTCCGCCGACGGCGGGTCGATCCCGGCTGACATCTTTAGCGAGCGGCGAGCCGCATCGGCGATAGCTGAGCGGTCGTTCCAGCCCGCGATCCCCGCCCGTTGCTGTTCCTGATAGCCGCCGTAGTGCCAATGGTCAGTTCGGTTTCGGTTGCTACGAAAATCCGTTTCCTCAACAGCGATTGGATCAACCATCCCGCCGCCCATGTTCATTCCCATGCCCATCCCGTTGGCTGGGGGGATTGCCCAGTTATTGAGATCCAAGTCAAGCGTCGTCGCCGTATCGGTCGTTCCCGCCACGCCTAGGTCGCGGCTAAGGAATCGTAACGTGGAGCCGATGAGCGGATCGTGAATCTTCGTTTGATCGTCAACAAAGCGAAAGGTTTCTTCCAAAGAGCGGTTCTTTACGAACTTTCGAGCGGGCTTCCGCAGCAACGCGCCGTTTAGGAAGCTCTGTAGGCTTCGCCATTTACGAATCCGACGCGAACTTAATGAGAACGCTGTGATGACGATTCGCCCACGACCAATTTGACGCTCAATCGCAACTTCACCACAGCCCTCGACGAACTGAGCGTCAGGGTGCGGTTGAAATCGAACGCCTTGAATCGGAGCCGTGGCGGGAATTGTTAGTTCCAATTTTCGATCTTCAACGGGTGATTCCACCGCCCAGTTTTCGTTCAGTGTTGCCACGTCATCGGCGGCCAGTGGAATCGAGCAATCGAACTTCGCGGGTAAGTGGTCGGCCAGAAAGCTCGATTGCAGCTGGTCTAAACAATCTGGCCCGCTGACAATTAGCTGTCCGCCGTGATGCAACCAGTCCAACATCGCCCCCTGCTGATCGATGTCCAACTCGCTTGGCGACAGGTTGTCCCACAGCACATAAGCGACCGTCGTCCATTCCAATGCGCTGCGTGCGAGCGGGATTGGATCACCCGGGCGTGATGGAACCAGCGTGTACATGGGTGGCATTAGTTCGCCGTTGCCCAGCTGCCCCGGCATCTGGAACGAGTCGGTGACCTTTAAGAAGTTCCAGTTGTCGGGTCGATTGCTCAGCACCACAAAATGGTACTGAAATGGCCGCATTGCTTGGATCGGTTGAACCGTGGCCGTTTGGGGAACAGAAGAGCCCGGGCGTTTGAGATGTAGTTGTACGTTGACCGATCGCGTGCGTCCGTTTTCTAGGTCGGACCGCGTTGGTACGTACAACGACGTTTCGAGGTTCTTCCACTCTCGTTTGGCCAACGCAACCGGACGCGTGGCAGTGATCTCGTACTCGGTACCCGGCACAGGAATCGGCCCGGTCGTCGGTAGGACCGCCTTTGATTCCAGTTCCCCGTCGACGTTGGTGTAGTTGGCAATGACTGGAAAGTGAGCGGTATACCAGTGGCCGGGCTTCACGCGATTGTTGCGAACTGCACTGTCTACCGATTCGGCCAGCTTTCGATCGACGATGTCTTGGTTTAAGCCTGTCGGATCAAGCTTCTCGCGATCGACTTGCTTCTGCATTACGCCTGGCAGCAGAACTGGGATTCGAGTTTGAAACTCAGGCAGTGGAACCTTCTTGCGTTTCTTCTTCGAATCGCGTTCTTCCTCTTCTTTTTCCGCGACCGCCCGATTGCCGGCTGGCCAACTGCGGTAGGCAATGATCGACACGATGGAGGCGA
>CAZLFF010000030.1:20284-30310 GCA_964558755.1 uncultured Pirellulaceae bacterium | reverse complement strand
CACGGTGATCGTCGGATGCTTGGTCGGCAGCAAGACGTGATGGTCAAGCTCGGCAATCACGCCGGCTAGTTGGTCTCGGAGAGCAATAAAATCGACCACGTAGCCGTGATCATTGATGGGCCCCTCGACCTGACACTTCACGCGGTAGTTGTGCCCATGGATCGATTCACAAACCACGCCGTCGGTTGCTTCGAAGGTAATAAAGTGGGCAGCACTGAAGACCAGATTATCTTTTTCTAAATTGACGCGAAATGTGGACATGAGTTGGTAACTTTCAAGCAGTCGCGAATCATACAACCGCAGCTTAACCAAACGGTGCTGCGATGTCGCCCTTGGCAAGGGCCACAAACAAGCCTGCCGCGATCAAATCAGCAATCGTCCCGGGGTTTCGCCGGTGACCGTCCGAGCGCAACCAGAAATCAAATTCACCGACGGCAGACCAAAACCGCTCATGGGCCAAGTCATCCGCGGTCTGTGGCAGCCAGTCGACTACTGCGGCGGCTCGCGCCTGAACCTCGCTGGCCACGAGTTTCCCGCACTTTCGCTCGATCAAGCTATCCCGGTGCTTAGCCATCAGCAACAGCTGCGTCACGACGATCGCTTCGCTAAGCTTTGGAAACTTAACAATCGATTGGCCCAGCGATGGCCGAACCTCATCAAATACCTGCTCAAATCCATTGACGTACTGTTTGGCAACCAGATCGCGATGGGCAGCCAACTGCATGGCTTCCAGCAACGTGCCGTTCGAGGCAGAATCGTTTTTCGTAACGTCCAAGCGCTCGCTTGAGCCGAGGCCGCCGGGATTGGCCAATCGAATGGCCGCAAAGATTGCCTCAGCATCCTCAGCTCGGCAGGAACTGAGAATCTTTGACACGCCCGACGAGTTCAAGTCGCCGCCCGCCATCGCTTTGGCTAGCGGCACGAGCAACAGAATTATTCCGAGGTTGGTGTTCGAGCCAGCCAACTGCCGAGTCAATTCAACGGCCAACAATACCGTCTGACCTACCGACGCATCCGCTCTCGCATCGATCACTTGCCCGAGCGCGATTCCGCTGGCCAAAAAATCGTTCAGGCCGACATCTTCAAAATCCGCACCACGATGAACGTTGCCAACCTTCGAGGCAGACACCTCTAGCGCACAAGCCAGCGTCGCAAAACCGCCCGGCGATAAGCTGACCTCGCTCACGATCCCGTCCGATTCAGAAACTCAGCCACCGTCAGCCCGACTTGCTCGGCGGCGTCTTCGATGACGTAGTGACCAGCGTCGGCGATCCGATGAACCTCCGCCTGCGGCCAGTGCCCATGCAACCGATCCAAGCACTCGGGCCGAAAGCACCAGTCTCTCATGCCCCACATCATCAGGATCGGCCAGTCAGCCAATTCCACCAACCGCGATTCGATTTCCTGCAACACCGACCAAGTTCGATGCGATGCGTTAGCGGGAATGTCTTTAACGAAACGGTAGATGGCCGTACGGTTATTCCAGTTGTTGTACGGGGCCAACAACCCCGCGGCGACATTCGCCGGCAATCCCCCAGCTCGCTCGGTAGCCATGGTGACGGCTGCTCGAGCAAACATGTTCAAACCTTGTACGCCAAGCTTTCCCAAGACGGGCCAGCGACAGGCCTGGATTCGCAACGGAATAAACGGCGGAGGAAAAGCGGCAGTGTTGAAGAGCACGATGCGTTTGAAACGCTCCTTTCGAGCCAACAACGCCCCCATGCCAATCGCTCCCCCCCAATCGTGAGCCATCAAAGTCGCGTCGCGCAAGTCTAGGTGATCGATCAGCGAGCACAGATTATCGATATGATCTTGCAGGCAGTAGTCATGGTCCACGGGTTTATCGCTTAAGCCACATCCCAAATGATCGATCGCGATCGCGCGGTGGGTTGGCTGAAGTTGCTTGATCAGCCGTCGCCAGTAGAAGGACCACGTTGGATTCCCGTGCACCATCAGCACGGGCTGTGATCGCGGGTCACCTTGGTCGACGTAGTTTATTCGCCGCCCGTTAACCTGTAGCGGATTGAGCGAAAACGGGTACTCTTGCTGCCACTCTCCCGGCGTGAATTGGCTCTCGGGATAGCCACCGCCGGCGAGGAAGGAAACATTCTTGTCGGTGTCGGGTGTGGCGGACATGAGCCGTTGCAAAAAACGAGTAGTCTAAAATCTCCGCATCCATGCGGCAGGCAAGTTGAAGCGAGCGGACAACTGGGCTTTTGATCTTTTGTTCAGCCAGCGGCTTTCGCGTCGCCCGACTCGGAATCAAGCGCCTTCCACTTCATCGCCTTTCGCTGCAATGGCTCAATACGAAGAACCACTTCACCATTCTGGAAAATCCGCACCGTACCACTCGACTGGCTAACGACCACTGCGATCGCTTTGGTGTTTTTACTGATCGCAGCACCGGCAAAGTGCCGTGACCCCAAGCCTTTCGAGATCGTAATCTCGACGGGCGAAGTGTCGATCAAACGTCCCGACCCTTCGACGGTACCGTCCGAGGAAATCACAAACATCCCGTCCAGCTGAGCGATCTCTTTGACGCCCTCACGAGTGCGCGCGTCATGGAGGCTACGTTCCTTTTTCGTGTACCCCTTTACCGGATCGAAGCCCGCAGGACGACTTTCTTCCATCACTTTGCGATGATCACCCACCACGAACATCGTTCCCACGGCCTTGCCCTCGCGGCCCTCACGGCCAATGGCAACCGCTAAATCGACGACCGCCTTGAGGGTTTCAAGCGGCACCTTTGTCTTCAACTTGCGAAGATCTCGAGCCGTCAATCGCCCCAGTCGCTCCGTCAGCTTCAGAACACTGATCGAGTCGATCTCCTCAGCATCGAAGTTGCTGTAGATTGCGATCACGGTCGAGCCGTGCATCAAAACGTCTTCGGTCACCGCGACCAGCACTGCCTGCGTCAATTGGTTTTGAACCGTGGCCTCGGGCATTTCCAGCAGAACCGCGTTCAGACCGGCTTCTTGGGCCTCCGCGTAGACCTCTTCCGAATTCGTCCCGATAACCGCGGCGTCGAGGGACGCGAGCTTTTTGGTCAGCCGTTTCCAGAGGACGGGCCTCTCAAGCAGAATCAGCACGCCGTCGGCTTCGTTTACTTTCGCCAGCTTCACGGCGGCATCGACCATGCCGAAGAAGGGTTTTTGTTCTGAGGTTGCGCTCATAGCAGGCGATCACACGATGCGTTTATCACTGACCGGTCAGTCGTGCGACACGGCGTCCATAATGTACGCGGACCAACGCGGTCTCGCAACCACGTTGCAACGAGCTGCTTATGAGAACGCGGGGCTCGACCCGCCGGTGATCAGCGAGTGAACGACTGACTAGGGCGCTCAGCGACCTGTTCGCTCGATTGGCCTACGCTGCCCGCAGAGGGTGGCCGAAGACTGGCCACGTAGTTTTGCCATGCTCCCACGTTGCGACCAAGTGACTCGCCTGTCGCTAGTGCCAAGGACTCCGTCGCACGAATCTGAAGAGCCGGATCCGGATCGTCGAGTGCCAAAGAAATTGCCTGAACGGCTTGCCGCCCGGAGAACTGTCCCAACGACTTGATCGCTGCCAATCGGACATCAATATTTGAGTCACTGCCTACGATCTCTTGCAGTTTTCCAACGGCTAGCTCGGCCGGCATCGCCTGCCACGCACGCACCGCCGCAATGCGAATGTCGGCAACCGGGTCCGTCGAAGCATCCGTCAAAGCCGAGATTGCTGCCGGGCATCGCAATTCGCTGGCCAGTTTGACCGCGTGCAAACGCAAAAGCAGAATCGGATCGCGCCGAATGATCTCGCCCAACCCAGCCGCAACGCGCTGCTGCTGTTCGACCGGTGCGTTTTTGGCCGCCGCGACCGCTGCATCCATTCGGCTCCGTTTGACTGCCAATGTGTCGGCCAACTGAGCCTCATCGGCCATGGCTTCGCTCGACCACGGCATCGAAATATCTTTCAACGCAACAAAAGGACTCTGAGCACAACCGGCCAAAAGGACGACTGCAAGAACCGGTGCCGTGACGGCACCCAACCGAGATAGCGAAAACGAAATGCGCATGACCACCACTTCCTTGTTGGTCAACCAAAAACCGACGGATTGGCTGGAAGGTTAGCGATCCGCCAAGCCAGATCCCAGATCAATCTGGTTGCGAACATCGCTAGCACTGGCTGAGAGAGAGTACCCCCGGGTACGCCAGCCAAACCCTCGCGACGGCGAAAACTCAAACAGCAACGGCTAAAATAGAAAAAGGGCGCTACCCGTGAGAGTAACGCCCTAAAAATTTTACATTTGGTTACGCCTGACCGCTCGCCGGACGGCAAAAAAACTACGCCTGTGTCGGCTCTTCTTCGGTGGGCTGAGCCTCGATCTTCGGCGTCTGACCGACTTTGCGGCCCGTGGCGTCTTTGTCGTAGTACTTGCCGGCCCCGTAGCCATAGCCGTAACCGTAACCGTAGCCGTAACCATTGTAGGAGTATCCCGCACGGTAGGCTCCGTAGGTGTACTGGCTGCCGTACCCAGATTGAGCACCAACACCGTTGACGACCAAGCCGATGCAGTTCGCCCCCATGTTTCGGATGATCTCAACCGCACGTTCAGCACTGACGCGAACGTTCTTTTTGATACGCAGAGTCAGGATGACTCCGTCCACACGAGCGGCGATTGGCGACGCGTCGGTCACAGCCAACAATGGCGGCGTATCGATGATGACGAAGTCGAACTCCTCACGCATCTCCTCGATCAGTTCTTTGACCTGCGGTGAGGAACTCAGCTCAGCCGGATTGTTTGGTTTCGCACCACAAGGCATCACCGCCAGCCCATCAATCTCTTCACAATCGTATAGCACGTCACGCCAGTGGCACTGACCACTCAGCACCGCCGCCACACCTTCTTTGGCCGTAATACCAAAGACGACGTTCTGACGTGGTCGACGCATATCCGCATCGACCAACAACACGCGTTTACCTGATTGAGCGATCGACACAGCTAGGTTCGAAGCCAACGTTGACTTACCATCGCCGGGAGTCGGGCTGGTTACCTGAATCACCGAATGCTTCTTGCCTTGCGTGTTGAAGTACAACGCTGTACGAACAGCGCGGAAGGCTTCCGAAACTTGCGATTTTGGTCGGTGATACGTACAAACAACCGGCTCGATTAACGAGTTCTCGACCAAGTAGCGTTTATTCTGGGTAATCACAGGAATGTGACCAATCAGCGGTACATTCAGCTGCTTCATAATCTCGCTTGGGTTATGGAAGGTCTTGTCTGCCAACTCAACCAAGCAGCCCAAGCCGAATCCGGCCAAGCTTCCCAATAAACCACCGATGCCCAAAATCACAGGCAAGATGGGCCAAACCTGCTCGCCTTCGGTCGCGTTCTTGAGAATCGAGAACCGGTAACCTTCGTGACGAGTGCCGTTACCATCCAACCGCATCGAAGGGTCAAGTTCCGCAATCTTCTTGTTCGCCTGAGTCAACAGATCCTTGGTGTAGGCGAGATCATCACGAGCGTCCATGATCTGAGTCTGGTTTCGCTCGATCTTCATCGCCTCTGCCTGATGTTCGGCCTGCTCAGCGATGCTGGCTCGAATCAAGTTTTGAGCGTTGCGAATGCGCTGGTCTAGAGAGCTAACATGCAACTCTAGCACCTCATGCGGTTCAAAGCCATCATCCGGACGACCCTCGACGCCCTCCTCGCTCTCAGCCAGCAGTTGCTGATAGTGACCGATCTGACGATCAGTGGATTTAACATTCGGATGACTCGGGCCGTAGCGAGCAACCTGCTCCATCCGCAGTACTTCGAGGTCCTGCATTTTTGAAAACAGGCTCTGGGTGTGACGATCTGAAGTTGACGAACCTTTCCCCGAGTTTTTAATTTTCCCCTCGTTCATGAAGGTAAGCAACATGCCGGCACAAGCTTCCGGACCATCTTGCAAGGCACGAGTCAAGCGTTCCCGGTCACTCCCGATCTGCGCAATCTCCGCCTGAGCCTGTTCGACTAGCTTGCCAAGAGCGACAACTCGAATCTGATGAACGTTTAGTCCATTTTGAAGCACTGGGATTTGCACATTGTCCTGCAAAGCCTTCAAGCGTTCTTGTTGCGTCAGATAGTTGTCCCGGAACTGGTTGCGGACATCCTGCAAAATATGAACAAACTGGTCACTGTCGGCTTTGTAACGCCCGTCAAGATACTTCCTGTATGTCTCGATCAAGTTGTTCAGTAGCGTCCTCGCATCGTCCGGTTTCGAACAGCGGTACGACATCTCATAAATAAACGCGGCCTCACGATCGGGCACGACCTCTAGGTTCTCAAAAACCTCAGCCACGACTTCGTTCTCCGGGATGTCTTGAAAAGAGGGAAGGTTCTTCAAACCGTTCGCTTCTAGGCATCGCTCGATCATAAAATCACGGCGGATGAATCGGTCATGCCGCACGTCCTGCTGATCTTCCATGTCAGGAGCCATCGCATCGCCCGTCGTCACTCGCATCATGATGCGCTGCTTCGGCTCGATACTAATATCAGCCTTGCTCTCATAAATCAGCGGCACGTTGGCGTGGTACAAACCACCAAGCCCCATGCCGGTGATCAACCCGAGGAACACCAACCACTTGCGGCGGTTGAGAATTCCCCAAAAGTCAAAGGCCTCGCCCTCGTCACCCTGATCCATTGGGTTACCGAGCAGAAATTGTTGCGGAGGCATCTGGCCTGCAGCGTTGTTTGGAAGATGAGACGGATCCACGAGTAAATCTCCGGGCAGCAACGTGATCAAACCATGCTCTTTGTGAACAGAAGTCCACAATTCACACAAGAAAAGGGCCTGCCGATCGGCCAGACCTGCGCACGGCAAATCATCCGCCGGCGCCTCTACAGCAATATAACAATAATCGAACGATACTCAATCATTTACCAGTCGATTCAATACAAATTCCCACCTCCACCCGAACTGCTTGTTGCCCCAACCACAATTGCAGGAAAAGTCGACACTTGGTTTTCGGAGAAGGTAATTTGTACGAATTACGTCCGGTCTGAGTTCTGTAAAAACAGCTCTGTTTTTTCAGGTTGGCGCAACTTTTACTGTCACAGCCACGCACCTACCGCTTTAGTTTCCACCCGTGGGACTCGAAGTGCTTCGGCAAGCCTGTTAGCATTCTCGGCCATGACGACTCCGATGATGAAACAATACGAACAGGCCAAAGAGGCCTGCGGCGACGCGCTGCTTTTTTTCCGCATGGGTGACTTCTATGAGCTGTTTCACGACGATGCCCGCCGAGCCGCCAAACTGCTGGGCCTGACGCTCACCAGCCGCGACAAGTCCAACCAAGTCCCGATGGCCGGCTTTCCCCACCACCAGCTGGACGGCTACATGGGCAAGCTCATCAAGCAGGGCCTGCGGGTTGCCGTGTGCGAACAAGTCGAAGACCCCAAAGAAGCCAAAGGCCTCGTCAAACGAGAGATCACGCAAGTCCTCTCGCCGGGAACCGTCGCCGATCAAGCGCTACTCAACCCCGCCGAATGCAATTACTTGGCGGCCGTCGCATTTGAGAAACCTACCAAAAAATCACCCAATCCACCGGTCGGTGTCGCCTGGGCAGAGCTATCCACCGGTCGATTCTTCACGACCTCCGTCGAGCACAATCAGCTGTGCCATTTACTGACTCGGATCGCAGCAAAAGAGATTCTAGTCGCCGCGCAACACCGCCATCAGATTGACGAACTTCACATCGAGGCGATGGCAACCGAGCGACCGGATTGGGGCTTCGGGCACAAAACGGCGACGGAATTGCTCAAACAGCAACTCAACGTCGCGTCCCTCGACGGGTTTGGCCTAGAGCCCTTCGGCCCCACGGCTATCTCGGCGGCCGGAGCGATCATCGAGTACCTCCGAGAAACCCAGCGCTGTGCGATCGAGCATTTTGATTGCGTGTTGCCTTACCGTCAGAGCCAGTTTGTCGAAATCGATTCCGCAACCTGGCGCAGCCTAGAAATCAGTCGCACGATTCGCGGCGGCACTCGGGAAGGATCGTTGCTGGGTGTCATCGACCGCAGCAAAACGCCCATGGGTAGCCGACTGTTGGGTGAGTGGATTTCGAATCCGCTGACCGACCTAGCCGAAATCATGAAACGGCATGACGCGGTTGACGAACTCTCCACCCAAGCGGATCTTCGCAACAGCTTGCGCGAGTCGCTTGCTGACGTTTTTGACCTGCAACGTTTGCTCTCACGGGTCGCGACAGGCCGAGCGATGCCGCGCGACATCAGCTGCGTGGGCAAAACCTTGGCGATGCTGCCGGCCTTGAAAGCGAAACTCACCGGCCGAAACAGTGATTGGCTGGCGAAGCTCGAGTCGGAGCTCGACCTATGCGCCGAGCTAAGAGCCGAAATCGAAGCGGCCTTGGTCGATCCGTGCCCAGCTCAGCTGCGTGACGCGGGCTTCATTTGCGAAGGCTACGACAGCAAACTGGACGAGTTAAGAGCACTCGCGGCCGGCGGGAAGCAATGGATCGCGAATTACCAACAAACCATTTGCGACCAAACCGGCATCCCAAGCCTAAAAGTTGGCTTCAACAAAGTGTTTGGCTACTACCTCGAGGTCACGCACGCACATCGCGATAAAGTCCCCAGTGACTTCATTCGCAAGCAAACACTCAAAAACGCCGAGCGTTTCATAACGCCCGAGTTAAAAGAATACGAAGAGAAAGTCCTCGCCGCTGACGAACAGGCTCAGGCGATGGAGCAACTACTGTTCAACAACCTCCGCGAACTGGTTCGAACTCACACCGCAAGGTTGAAAGCGAACGCCGAGATCATCGCGACGCTTGACGCGATCACCGGACTCGGCCAACTCGCGTCCGAGCAAGGTTACTGCCGACCAACGATGGTCGACGAACAACAGCTGATCATTAAGGAAGGCCGTCACCCGGTGCTGGACATCGTTGAACCACTCGGTGCGTTTATTCCAAACGACACTAGCTGCGGTCACGGCGGCAACGAAAACCAATCGAACACCCCAAAAGGTGATTTCCTGCACTTGATCACTGGCCCAAACATGGCGGGCAAGAGCACCTACATCCGACAAGTGGCATTGATCACCTTAATGGGGCAGGTCGGAAGTTTCGTTCCTGCCATATCGGCCACCATCGGCATCGTTTATAAAATCTTCGCTCGGGGCGGCGCAAGTGATGAATTGACTCGTGGCCAAAGTACGTTCATGGTCGAGATGACCGAGACGGCTCGCATTCTCAACACGGCCACCAATCGAAGCCTCGTCATCCTCGACGAAATTGGAAGGGGCACCAGCACCTACGACGGCGTCTCGCTGGCGTGGGCGATTGTCGAATACCTGCACGACAGCGTCGGTTGCCGGACACTATTCGCCACACACTACCACGAGCTGACTCGGCTAGAAGAATCCCTCGAGGGCGTTGCCAACTACAACGTGGCGGTCAAAGAGTGGGAGGAAAAAATCGTCTTCCTGCACAAGATTGTCCGTGGCGGTGCTGACCGCAGCTACGGGATCCATGTTTCGAAACTCGCAGGCGTTCCCAACTGGGTCAACCAGCGGGCTGAGCAGATTCTGAAAAAGCTAGAATCATCTAACGACGTGGAACGAAACCAAGAAGCCATCACCACAAGTGACAAGCCGCCCAGCCGGCAAGCGAACGGTCAAATTCAGCTAACGATGTTTGGCATGGAACCTCATCCGCTGCTCGACAAAATCCGTTCGCTCCAACCGACTGAAATAACGCCCATGAACGCGTTGGAAATGCTACACCAGTGGCAGCAAGAATTGTCCGACGACGAAGACATCGATTATGGCTCGGGGCATCGGCACATGCCCCCATTGCAAAAAAACGAAGTTGGCCAGTAAGCCGGGTCATGTTGTCCGCCGAGGCGGGTGACGATCATTTATCTAGGCCCGCCGTTGCCAACGGGCTCGAGCAGCCTACCCGAGAGTCATATCGCGACGGACCGTCACTGCTCTCTGTTTGGCCTTGCTCCGGATGGGGTTTACCAAGCCGCCGACGTCACCG
>CAZLFF010000030.1:8007-20274 GCA_964558755.1 uncultured Pirellulaceae bacterium | reverse complement strand
CCCTAGTCTCACGACCGGTCGACGTTATCGACCATCCTGTCCTGCGGAGCCCGGACTTTCCTCTCGCGCTTTTAAGCAAACGCCAGCGACCGTCTGGCCAACTTCGCAAGCGCCATGCTAGTTGCCCGGCAGCAGGCAAGCAAGCGACGGGTTAGCCGCCCGTTAGTCGCCCAAGTGTTTTACCGACCGAGGATGCGGACTCCTCGATCAGGATCTTGTCGCCCGCTTGAATCGCGTAATTCTGCTCGGGTCGAACCGAATTGGCAGCCGCGTCGAATTCAGGCATCATCTTCAACGGAACGGGCGATCCTTTGACCGCGCGAAAGATCGTGATCTCCAGGTTACGACGCTTCTTCATCGCACCGCTTTGCTCCAGCACCTGCTGGACGAGCATGTTTTCTGTTATCTTCACGGTCTGTTTGGTGCCTTTTCCATATCGTGGCTTCACAAGGATTAAACACTCGCCCAACGATTCAGAAGACGGAGAAGACGGCTCGGCCGATTCCGTCGAAGCCGCCTGCGACGCCGCAAAAGGCCCCAGTCCACCTGCCGGCAACTGCAAGGTCGAGCAACCGGTCAGGCCCGCGGCCAGAACAGCAACCAACAAGCATCCCATGACTGTCGTAACAAAAGGTCGTCCGCCGCTGGTCGTCACTGAGTCGTTACAAGACATTGCCATGATTTACCCTATCCCCAAATGATCCCGCGGAACCAATCGTTAAAGTTTGCGTGGATTACCCATCCGGAACCCTCGCTCAATCTTCGGCATCGGCGATCGCTTTCGCTTGCTTGAGTCAAATCGAACATAAGTTCGAACCCAACCCGAAATTTCGTTTACTCGTTGGCCATGCTTGCCAGCTCAACCCGCTAGCGTTTTCCGATGTCACACTGGAACAAGAAAGTCGTTGTCGTCACTGGCGGCTCGGAAGGGCTGGGCCAAGCGATCGTCCAAGCGTTTGCCGAAGCCGGTGCCACCGTCGTGATGCTGGCTCGGGATCCCCAGAAACTGGCCCTAGCAATCGAACACATGGCGAGCCAAGGCTTATCGGTGCATGGAATTCCCACCGACGTCACTGACGACCGCTCGGTCAGCGATGCAGTTGAGCGAATCTTGATCGATCATGGTTCGATCGACGCTTGGATCAACAACGTTGGCAAGTCAACACGCGTTTCTGCGATCGATTGCTCATTGGAAGAATACGAGCGATTGATGCAGCTAAACTTTTTCTCGGCCGTCCGCTGCACCCAGGCGGTGCTGCCTGAACTAACCCGATCGTCGGGCGTGCTGGTCAACATCGGTTCGCTGGCTTCTAAAACCGCGTGGCCATTGATGGCTCCGTACGCCGCGAGCAAACATGCTCTGTCGGCCTATACACATCAGCTGCGTTTGGAAGGACCTGCCAACGTTCACTTTTTGCACGTCTGCCCCGGGCCAATCAAACGCGCCGACGCGGGACGGCGTTATGACGCCGAGGCCGGTACCACGAAGATCCCCGAGGCCGCTCGCCGCGCTGGTGCGGGTGCCAAAGTCAGCGGCATCGAACCGCTGAACCTTGCCCGCCGAATTGTTTCCGCCTGCGAGCGACGCCAATCAGAGCTTCTAGTCCCCTGGCACTCGCGATTCCTGTTTGCCATCGCCCAACTATCTTCGACCGCGGGCGATTGGTTACTCAGACGGTTCATGTCCTAGGCAGTTAGGTTGACCTCGACCCGCGTATCTCGGGGATTCAGATCCTGCTGGAGGGCCTTTCAAAACTGGGTTTCATAACCCGACGCGTTAAGCGACGGACCGATTTTTTCGACGTTGGTCCCTCGCTTACGCCTCGGGGGTGCGGTCTTGAAACATCCTTTGAGTTCGGTGGCCGAAGGCCTCAGCGTTGACTTACGGCGGAAACAGTCCCACGACTTGAGCATCTGCCCACAACGTGGCAAAATCTCGTGGGATTTAATCTTCTGAAATCGTTTATAAATCTCTAAAATCCGAATCACTGAAATCGTTTACTCACCCGGAGCCACTCTGAATGTCCGCATTCCCCAACGTTTCGAAAATCAAGTACGAAGGCCCTGAATCGACCAACCCCTTGGCCTTTCGCTGGTACAACGAGGACGAAATCGTCGAGGGCAAATCGATGAAGGACCACATGCGGTTCAGCGTCGTCTATTGGCATACCTTCCGAGGCAACGGCAGCGACCCGTTCGGCATGCCTACGATCAACCGCGACTGGGAAGACGGCACCGACAGTGTCGAAAACGCTCAGAATCGCGTCCGCGTAGCGTTCGAGTTCATAGAAAAGCTCGGTTGCCCGTTCTACGCTTTCCACGATCGCGACGTCGCCCCCGAGGGAGCCACGCTTGCCGAATCTCATTCGAACCTGGACGCCATTGCCGACGTGCTCGAAGAGGAACAGCAACGCACGGGGATTAAGTTACTGTGGGGAACGGCCAACATGTTTTCCAACCCGCGGTTTATGCACGGCGCGGCGACCAGCTGCAATGCTGACGTATTTGCTTACGCGGCGGCCCAAGTGAAAAAAGCGATGGAGGTCACTAAACGTCTAGGCGGAGAAAACTATGTCTTCTGGGGCGGCCGTGAAGGCTACATGAACCTTTACAACACCGACATGAAGCGGGAAATGGATCACTTGGGCCAATTTCTGAACATGGCGGTCGACTACAGCAACAAGATCGGCTTCGACGGGACGTTCTTGATCGAACCCAAGCCCAAAGAGCCAACCAAGCACCAGTACGACAGCGACGCGGCGGCCTGCATCAACTTCTTGCGTGCCTACGGTTTGATGGATCGGTTTAAACTGAACATCGAAACGAACCACGCGACGCTCGCCGGTCACTCGATGATGCACGAACTGGACTACGCTGGTGGCCAAGATTGTCTCGGCTCGATCGATGCGAACACAGGTGATTTGCTACTGGGCTGGGACACCGACCAGTTCCCAACCGACATTTACCTGACCACGCGTTGCATGCTGGCAATTCTCAAGCACGGTGGTCTAGGCGCCGGTGGCGTGAACTTTGACGCAAAAATTCGTCGTGAGAGCATCGACCCGATGGATTTATTCCACGCCCACATTGGTGGCATGGACTCGTTCGCCCGCGGACTGAAAATTGCAGCGGCCATTCGGGCAGACGGTGGCTTGAGCAACTTCATCGACGAGCGTTATGGCAGTTGGAACACTGGCATGGGTGCGGACATCGAAGCAGGCAAGCATGACTTTGAATCGCTATCAGCCTACATGCTGGACAAAGGCGAGGCGGATGCCAACATCAGCGGACGGCAGGAGTTCCTAGAGAACTACGTTAACCGTTTCGTTTAATCGAGTGACAAGGCGACATCGCTCTCGGTGAGTCGCCAACTGACCGAATGCGTTGCCTTGTCGATCAACGGTCTTGGCGATCGCTCATCGATCGACGGAACGCCTCACGCGCTTTTCGTTTCGAGTTGCGCGTCGGCATTTACTTTGGCTTCCGCGTCGGCCGAGGATGCGGCTCCACGTCGGCCACGATACGTCGCGATGGCCTCGGCCCATCGCGCGTCGAGGCTCTTGGCGGGGCGGAAGCCGAGTTGTTGATGAATCTTCGTCACGTCAGCCGTCCAGTTGGGAGCGACGAACTCCTTTGCTTTGTCGTGGTTCAATAGCGTTTGGCGACCGCGGACCTGATTGATTCCCTCCGCCACCAAGCCAACCATCCGAGCTGCCGCGTTAGGGACGCGACAGTTCACGACGCGCTTGCGGCCTACGGCTTGAGCAATGATCTGTCCCAACCCAGCGTAAGTTGGTTGTCGCGTATCGCCGACGAAATAAACTCCATGCCCCAGATTGTCCGCCGAGCGATGCTTTGGCAACCGCTCGCCTTGGTCGGCGGCCAAGACGACGGCCGCAACGAAATCATCGATATGGATCATCGAAGCGCGGCGAGTGTTCCAACCGGGGAATACGTGAATGCCCATGCGATCAATTGGCCAAACGAGCGTTCGCAAACCAGCATCCTCACCGCCAAAAATCATCCCGGGTCGCAGGATGGTCACCGGCACGCGGTCGGCAAACTCCCGCGCGACGTGCTCAGCCGCCAACTTTGTTCGCCCATAACGCGAAACCGGCGCCTCGACTTGCTTTTCGTCACGGCTCCGTCCGGTAGGCGATGGCCCCGCAGCGGCAAGTGTAGAAACCAGCAGAACAATGGGCGGCCGTTGGGTTCGTGCGGCCCCTGCCATCAGCGTTCGCGTTCCCTCGACATTCGTGCGAGTCATTTCTTCGCTGCGCAAGGCACGAGCTTGGGCGGCCAGATGAATGACCAGATCAACCTCGGCTAGCCGACCCAAGTACGACGCACCGTCGTTAATGTCGGCTTGGATGATCGTGACTGAAGCAAGCAATGAGGGAGGCAGTCGATCCGGCTGGCGCACGAGGCAAGTTACCCGCCAGCCTGCGTCCACCAACATTTCCGTAAGACGCCGCCCAACAAAACCCGACGCGCCGGTCACCAATACGTGTTTCATCGTGGTTCGTCGCGGTTGACCGCGCAAAGTTCAACGGGCTCCATTCGTGTTCTGGCCAGTCCACGGGAGCGATCCGCTAGCCCCCATAGCGACATTCGCAATATCGAACCTTTAAGGTCACAGTTCAACCCCGCGTCGTTTCGGACCTTACTCCATCGCTCCCGCGCAACGCTGATGCACCATTGTGATAACAATTGGCCCCGCGAGACTTCATGCCGCGACGATCCCGGGGGTTCGATTTGCAAGCGCGATCGTTCTTGAGCCCACCGGCCAGACGCAGGACCAACAAGTTCCTATTAACCGCCAATCGAAGACGTACAAACCGTCCCCGTGCAAGCAAGGAAACGGTAAAACCCTTTCACGACCTTTCATCGAACCGGTATCCAAAGCAACGCAAACCCCAGCATCCTTTCCCACCACGACGGTTACAACGACTGTTCGGCTCACAATTTTCGTTGTTTCACAGGGAAAATTGTGACAAAGAGTCTATAAAATTTGCGGGGATCCGCGATAATGGGGCGGTTTTGGTTCCCCATTTCCTTCCCTTCCCCGAGTGTTATTCGATGTGTAGACGCGGTAGTGCGATTGATGCGTTGGTTTTTATGTTGGTTGCTTTGCTGCTTCCGGCTTGGGCATTAGGCCACTTATTCCTTGCCGTGTTCCCAGCACCAGCGGGAACCGGTGCGACCGCGTTGAAAACTGGCTCGTCGAAGTCCAACACGGCGCTCGTTCAATCGAAAGACGCGGCGGGGACCAGCGATTTAAAAATGGGCGGCGGTCTCGATTCCGCCGAGGGCAGCTCCAGCAAAATTTCGATCGGTGGTGACAGCGATCCTGCGAAGCTTCTGGCGCAGATTGAAGAATTGAAAACAGCTAACGAACGACTGGTCGACCAAAACAATGCGGCTAGTGAATCGGCAGCGAAAGTCGCCAGTCAAAACACACTCATTGCTGACCTGCAACGTCAGCTTCAGATGGCAGAGTCCCAAGCCAAAGAATCGCCCACGGCATCGGTCGCCGCGACTCGCCAAGCAGAAGCGCAAGCGAAACAGCTAGCATCGCTGACTGAGCAATACCAAACGCTCAGCGCTCGTTCTGCGGAACTTGAGTCGCAGGTTTCGACATTGACCGACGAGAAACAGCAACTGCTGGAACAAGCTCGGATGTCTTCCGGCGATCAAGCGGAAACCGAAAAACTTAAGTCGCTGACACAAGACTTGGAGCGACAACTAAGCGAATCGGATGCTGAACTGAAGCGTCAAACCGAACTGGTCGCTTCGCTGAAGTCATCTGCCGCCGCAAAAACGATGGCTCTGGATGAAACCGCTCTCAATGAACAGAAACTGGCGATTGCCGAATCAAAAAACAAAATCGCCTCTCTCGAATCAGCGTTTGAAAGCGCTATGGCTCGATTAACCAATGCCAACGCAAAGCTTGACGCTCGGAATCAAGAACTGCTCGCCGCTCGGGCAGAACTACAAACGGCTAAGTCTCGGCCTCAAGCTACCGTCAGCGAAGACGCCGACAGCGGCTTAGTGGCGAGCAACAACCAATCGACAGATAGTCCGGTTGGAACGATGACGGCTGAACCACAGACAGAAAAACCGCGTGCCGTCGAGGTCTACCGCTTTTACACCTCAAGTCGTGGTAACCGGTCCAAGCTGGCCTTTGTCCGTTGGCAAGACGGCGATGTCGTTGTCCGTAGCTTCAACAATCAAAAACTCTACCAACTGCCGCTCAATCGCTTTAGCGAAGCGGACCAACAGTACCTGCGGGAACTGAAGTAGCACCGCGCTGTCAATTGTTCGACCCCATTGTTCGACCCCAATTGTCTAACGCGCGGATTTTTATAGACCACGCCGACTCCTTCCCCCCACGTTTTTACCTAAAGGAAAATTTTAATGCCTGATCTCAATCCCATGATCCAGAACATCTCTCAGCAGGTGGGTACCTACCTGCCGGGGATTCTAACTGCTCTGGCCGTTCTCGTAATCGGCTGGATTGTCGCCAAAATCATTTCAATGATCGTCGGCAAAGGCCTGCGGAAGTCTGGTTTGGGCGATCGACTGAACCGACTGATCGCTCCCGATGGAAGCATGAACGCGGTTCGCGTTGTTCAAAAGGTCGTTTTCTACTTGCTGATGCTATTCGTGCTCATCACGTTCTTTAACGTGCTGAACTTGCCAGTGGTTTCCGAACCCCTGAACGCGTTCCTTGAACAGATCTTTGCCTACGCACCGCGTATCCTAAGTGCTGCTGGCTTGGGCATCGTGGCCTACGTGTTGGCTCGTGTGCTCAAAGAAGTCTCAAAGCGAGGCTTGGAAGCAGTTGACATCGATTCGAAACTTGCTTCACTGGGCCAAGACGCCAGCTCTTTGACGTCTGCGGTAG
Organism: uncultured Pirellulaceae bacterium; assembly: GCA_964558755.1. Taxonomy (GTDB): domain Bacteria; phylum Planctomycetota; class Planctomycetia; order Pirellulales; family Pirellulaceae; genus Mariniblastus. Next base: position 13,367 of record CAZLFF010000030.1, on the reverse strand, counting down.
GTGGAGCCATCGACTCGGCGGTCGGCACCGACTTGGACGAAGATGACGATATCGACTTCAGCGGCGGCGAAAGCACCCCCGTGGCGACGGGCGATTCGGTTCAGCTCAGCCAGACCCTGCCCGAGGCAGTTTACTGGGTTGTTTTCGCGTTGTTCCTGCCAGCGATTCTGGGCGCACTACAGATGCCCGGCTTGCTGGAGCCAGTCCAGGCCATGTTCACCAAGGCACTGGGTTATGTTCCCAACATCATTGGTGCCGGAATCATTCTGGCGATTGGCCTGTTCGTCGGAAAGCTCGTTCGTCAGGTTGTTTCTAACCTGACCGCGTCCTTGGGCGTCAACCGCGTTGCAGGAAAGCTGGGGCTCAGCAGCACCGGTGCCGGCCAGCAGCCGTCTGACTTGTTGGGCGTTGTCTCGTACGCGTTCATTCTGCTTCCCGTGATCGTTGCCGCGCTCAACGCGCTAGACATCGAAGCGGTGACCAAACCGGCGGGAGCCATTCTTGAACGAATTTCCTCGCTGTTGCCGGGCTTCATCGGCGCAGCCGTCGTACTGGCGATCGCGTTCTTCGTGGGACGCATCATCGCAAAACTGGCAGAGGACTTGCTGGCCGGATTCGGCTTTGACCAAGTCCCCGAAAAGCTGGGTCTGAAATTGGCCAACGCCAGCCAGACCCCATCCAAGCTGGGTGGAAACCTGCTCTTGGCAGCGATCGTGCTACTGTCGCTACAGCAGGCGCTACCGATGATGGGACTGGATAGCTTTGCGGGGCATGTGAACACCTTTGCCGGCTTTGCCGTTCAGCTGTTGCTTGGATTGGTGATTCTTGCCGCTGGTATGTACTTGGCTAATTTGGCTGCCCGTCAAATCAAAGGCTCAGGCGTCGAGAGCGCCGACATGCTGGCAACAGTGGCCAAGATGTCGATCCTTGTGTTCGCCGGCGGATTTGCACTGCAACACATCGGAGTATCTGCTTCGATTATCAACGTTGCGTTCGGGTCGCTTCTCGGTGGCCTAGGCTTGGCCGTTGCAATCGCATTCGGCTGGGGCGGTCGTGACGCCGCGAAGCGAATTCTTGACCGACACGTTAAGTAACCGCGACGCGGTCTATCTAGTTTTTAAAGAAAGCGATCGCTTCGGCGGTCGCTTTTTTTATTGCCATCGATGCCCCCACAAACCAAATCACCAGCGGTGTCACTCAACCGCCGTCGCACCCAAGCAACCTGACCCCGCAGCGGCGGTGCAACCGAAGCAATGCCGACCGGTAATGATGGATCGCTGACCAAGCCGCTCTTCGTCGAACTCGCGAATGTGCTGTGGCTGGCCGACAAGGGTGGGAAGTTCCAACATCTGATTGAAGTCGCAATCAAACAAGCGACCGTCCCAACCGACAGACAACATTTTGCGGCACATGACGCCTGCTGCCGCAGCCGGGTTGAAGGCGTCGACCAATTTCCGCATGTACGATTCGTAGTCGCCTTCCTCAATCAAGTGATCTAGGTATCGACTGATCGGCATATTGGTAATGGTGAACAATCGATTGAATTGGATTCCGTATTCACGATCCAGCACCTCGCGGTATTGTTGCTCGAGCGTTTGTTGATCCGGGGGCAGGGCAGGGCCGATGGGGTTGTAAACCAATGTCAACATCCGCCGACCGTCCGCTGCTCCGTAACCGCGGTCGTTTAGCAGCCTCAACGCTTCAATCGATTTGTCGAAGGCTCCGTCCCCCCGTTGAGCGTCCGCGTTCTCGGCTAGGTAACACGGCAACGACGCAACAACTTCGACCTCGTTCTCGGCCAAGAAGTCGGGAATGTCCTTGAACCCATTGGCCAGCAAGATCGTCAGGTTACAGCGATCGATCACATGCACGCCCAGCTTGCGGGCTTCGGTGACGAAGTACCGAAAGTGCGGGTTCATCTCCGGCGCACCGCCGGTTAGGTCGAGTGTTTTAATGTTCGACGACCGCAATGCGTTTAGGCACAACTCAACGGTCGCCAAGTCCATATTCTCGTCTTTTCGATCCGGCCCGGCATCCACGTGACAATGCTGACACGTCATGTTGCACAGTTTGCCGAGGTTCACTTGCAGAATATCGATACCGTCAGCGGCCAACGGGGCAAGCCCCTGATCGCGGAGCTTATGATCGAATGTCGCGAGTTCCGAAGGTTGCTCCAGCAATTCCACCTGCCGGCGAGCATTGGCTAACTCGCTACCGCGACGCTTAAGAGAAAATACGGGAAGGTTGGTCATAAGGAATGAGCCGAGAAGAAGACAGACAATTCATAGAGGACGCTACCCGCGCCATCACTCATAGCGAATGCATAGCCAGCGAGTCATTGCGACACCGTGTTGGCAACAAACTCGACGATCGAGGGTGCAGGTAGCCCCCTCCAGCACTTACCAACATCCTCGGCGAATCAACAACAGCCGGATTCACCACAACAAGCGCCGTCATCACCTTGAATCGTCAGGTTGTACTGCTGACCTTTGGTCTCGCGAGCATGTCGAACGCGATCTTTGGTGCAGTCGTACTCTTGAGCATTCTCGATGGGCACCTCTTTGATTGGATCGATCGCGTAAAACTGATCCGCGTAAGACTCTGACGTCAACAGCCGATACGTGCGATCACAAACGGCCATCCGAACGCCGCGTGGATAGACGTGACCTTCGTCGTCCATCACTTGATCAAACGGACCTTTGTAAATCACCGCTTGATTTCGCTCTAAGCATGTATCGCTTGATGGCTTGATCGCCACCACCGTCACGCTGCGGAACTCGATTCCCTCGACCGTTTGCCAAGCTTCTGACTGACGTTTGTCGATGGTTAAGCCAACGAAGCCGGCATCCGCGAACTCTTTCAGGAACAAATCTTCTCGCCATGCGCCCGATATGCAGCCGGACCAGAGATCCGGGGTGCTCTGCATGGATTCGGGAACGTCTTCGTCGGCAACAATATCGCTGATCGCTGCGCGCCCCCCCGGCTTGAGCACCCGAAACAACTCCTCAAACAGCTGCTTTCGGTCAGCCCCGTCGACCAAATTCAAAACGCAATTCGAAACCACACAGTCAACGCTATCGTCCGCAATCATCGGCCGCTTGGCGCGAATTTCGTCGGGGAGCGTGACCATCTTCAACGCCGACCGGGCGGTTCCGTCGGACGCCAGGCTCTTTAGCTCGGCGCCCAGTTGCTCCAGATCGATTGCCAAGTCTTGAATTCGACCGTAGCGGAACTCGACGTTGTCATGGCCAATCTTTTTGGCAATCTCCGATTGGTGACTACGAGCCAAATCCAGCATCTCGTCATTGACGTCAACGCCGATCACCCGTCCGCCTGGTCCAACCTGCTGGGAAATGATGTAGCACAGCTTCCCCCCGCCCGACCCGAGATCGACCACCGTATCCCCCGGTCGCACGTACGGCGAGGGATCTCCGCAACCGTAGTCTCGATCAATGATTTCTTGCGGTATCACTTCCAACCATTTCTGGTCGTAGACCACGGGGCAGCACAGCGCGGCCTCACGTTCCTGAGAAGCAGCAGAATAACGCTCCCGAACACAGTCTTCGGTGTTCAAATCGTTTGTGGCAGTTGAGCTCATACTCTTCCTCGTCGGGTCGTTGGTTCCAATTTTTTGTCGCAACTTTTCGCAACTTAGCGCTTCGAGATAAGGACGGACGTAAGATCGACGCGTTTAAGATCGACGATTTTACTCGCGGTCGGATTTCGAACACTCAAGCCGCCCAGTCAAAGCATTATTATCGCCGGAAGGCGTACCGAACAACAGGACTGAGCTTGTGACGGATTTGGGAAACTGTTGCAATATATGTCCGCGCGGAGCACCGTGTCGCGACAGTCGCTCATAAAGTGAAGTGTAACACCAAAACAGACGCCCCGCCCAAACGAGGCTCCAAGCCATGACTCATTTCCCGATCGCCTGCAGCCTCGCCACCGCCGTCATCGTCGCCAGTGTGGGCTGCAGCTCAACCTCCGGGCCATGGGAAGGCAAAACCTACCGGACACCCTCAGCACGTCCCAATGCTCGGCATGCGGTTGTCTCCCCGGGGTCGCCCAATCCGTTTGAACAGAAGTTGCCTTCTGGTAACGCTCCGACCAACTTGATCGGCAGGTCCGGAAATCAATGACGTCGATGCAGCTGAACAAACTTGTTTCTCTCACCGACGACCAACGACGGCAGGTCGCGGTCGTCATCCCGGCGCTAAACGAAGCCAACTCACTTCCGTTGGTGCTGGAGGACCTAGCCGACTTCGGACGCGTGATTGTTGTGGACAACGGCTCCACGGATCAAACGGCTCAAATCGCGTCGAACCTAGGCGCGACGGTCATTACCGAACCTCAACGCGGCTACGGGGCAGCTTGCCTAGCCGGCCTGAACGAGATCCAAAGATGGGTAACTGAAGAAGACGCCACCGTGCGAGTGGTCGCGTTCGTCGATGCCGACTACAGCGATCACGTCGATCTACTGGAGGCATTGATTGAGCCGATTTTTGATGACCGGTTCGATTTCGTTTTAGGATCACGGTTGCTGGGTGAACGCGAAAAGGGAGCGATGCCGCCACAAAGCGTGTATGGCAACAAGCTGGCGACCGGATTGATGAACCGGTTTTTCGGTGGATGCTACACCGACCTCGGTCCCATGCGAGCGATTGACTACGCGTCGCTGATGCGAATCAATATGGTTGACGAAAACTTTGGCTGGACGATCGAAATGCAACTCAAAGCGTTGCGACACGGCCTGCGCGTGGTCGAACGACCGGTGCCTTATCGCCGTCGCATTGGCACGAGCAAAATCAGTGGCACAATTTCAGGCACCGTCCGCGCAGGGTCCAAGATCCTGTACTCGCTGTGGCGTTACGGTTGGAGCCCACAGCGGGATCACTAAACAGCTTCACTGTGATCAATCCGCTGCTTCGATCGTCCCGGGACGCGCCGCGTTGACGAACGATCTGACCTGCTCGGCAGGAATCGCGAACGTGGCGACACGCAGAGAACGGGCGATGTTGATTCCCACGAGGCGACCATCCAAATTGATTAACGGTCCACCACATTGCTCGGGCTTGATCAGGGTATCGTGTACGACGACCTCTCCGAACCCGAATCTTCGCTCACTAAACGGACCACCGCCCCAACGGTCGTGATACAAACGCCGTGAAAATCGTTCGATTTGCAACGAACGCTTAACGACTTGGCCGTCCCGCACCACTTGAACTTCAAGCGTTTGGCCGACTTTCAGTCTTGATGCAACGGCCCGCAGTGCCTGAGCATCACGCACGGGCCGTTCGTTGATTTGAAACAGCAGATCATTCCTCAATAATCCAATTCGTTCGCCAACCGTCCTCGGA
>CAZLFF010000030.1:0-7997 GCA_964558755.1 uncultured Pirellulaceae bacterium | reverse complement strand
CGTTTAACCTCGACACCCGAGACCATCTTGGCCTGCATCTCTGCGTTGGAGCTTCCTAGAGTCCCTTTCGGTTCACGAACCTGCCTTTCGCTGGAAACCATCGCCACGACGACTCCCAAATCAACGCAGTCGCGGCAAACCGGTTGCTTGATCGCGATCCGTTGAGGCCGCACCGTCGCAATGCCTATCGAGAGCTGGTCGGACGCATGCTGGACGGACCCGAGCAAATCCCCCGCAGCCACCTGCGACGTCTCTGCCAGCGAGATGTGCTTTCGGAATGAGTCACGAGCATCGTTCTCCCCAACAACTTGAACCAAGGCCAAATCAGCCGCGAAATCGGACGCGACGATGACCCCAGACAATGACCGCCCGTCGCTTGCAACGCACCGCAGAGAACCAGCGAGTTCACTTCGTTTGGTAACGATCAAACCATCTGCAACAAGCGTACCCAAACAACACGGTCGACCGGCATTCTCAATTCGCACAACTGACTGAGAAAAAGCCTGAGCCACTTCCGCGATCCCGAATGGATCGTCGAAATCGTCCCCCACCGATCCGTTCGCCTTAACGACCATCTCGTCAGCTGGCTGAGCCAAAACCGGGACAATCCAAAATCCGCAGCACACGCCCCAAGAAAGTACGGAAATCAATCGCATTACCGCCAGCATCATCGTGTCCCCAAGGTCACCGATTTTTCTAGCAGTCGACCAAAGCGATTCAATCCAATAACCAGCGATTCATTCGGTCGCTTTTCACGCAAACGTTCGATCACGTCGGTGAATTTTTTTATCTCTTGGCCGTCCAACGTGACGATCACATCCTCAGCTTGGAGCCCGGCTTCCGCCGCTGGCGATTCGGCCTGCACGCGGCGAACGCGAACCCGCTGCTCGTCCGTATCACCCAAAATGCCCAGCCATGCTTTTCTCTTCCCAGTTCGAGCCGCTGCCGTTTCGCCTGCCGCAATCGTCGTCCAGCTTTTCCGATACTGCTCAAGTGGCACGAAAATGTTCTCGCCCACATCCAATTTGACTCGGCTGGCGATACCAATCAAAACTAAGCCATCGTCAACCAACGGGCCACCCGAATCACCTCCCATCATGGTCGTACTGGCCACGATCTTGTCGGGCGTCGACGAGGTTACTCGTCCAAATCGAACAACCGCGGGTTCGTCACGACGAAACGAAAGCGGATAACCAAAAAGTAGGCACCGAGCCTCAACCTCACCTAATCTCCGCGAGTCAGACGAAGCCACCGATTCATTCCAAGGGGCATCTTCGTTCCACGGACCCTCAACAGGCAAAAAAGGCCATGGCCCGGGGCCCTCTAGTTTCAGCGCAGAAGCGTCTGAGTTTGGATCACTGCCTAGCGTCGTCGCCGTCGTCAAACGATCTCCTCCGACTCGCACCTGAACCTTCCGTCCCGCCGTTTTGGTCACATGAGAAACCGACAGCACGAAGCCGTCGGGACTAACCACGACGCCGCTGCCACCTTCGATTGCCACGACGCACGGCCGGACTCGCTGAACAACCTGCTTGATCTTCGACTGCTGCGCTCGCAAATCGGCGGGCACTTGGTCGGCGCATACCGACTCACTCAACCAGCACAGGCCCACGCTCAACAATATCGCGATCAGCAGATTGGGCATAAGACAGAAATCGTGGGCTGCGGTGGAAAACGCTTTGGCGGACGGGGGAGTATACGCCACCGCGCGATGCGATCCAAACAAAAGAATGTCGGACCGTGAGTTTCGATACGCTCGCTCTTAACTAACAGCAAACGCCGTATATACCGCTCGCCACAGCAACAGCTGAGCCACCGTCGCGGCGAACACGACCGCCGTACAAGTCATGTAAGGCTCGTTTCGCAAGCGGAACACGTGACGGACCAACAATCCAACCAGCGCCAAGAACCCCACCATGAGTGCAGCCTGCCAGCCCAGAAAAACACCTACCGAAACTGTGCTCGCAACGAGCGGCGAAGTAGGCCAGCAGGGCGCGGGACACGTGGTCGAATCATCAGCAAAGGCGACGATGCCAGCCACGATCACACCCGCAATTGCTCCCGCGACTGCGGTGACGATCCAGTCGGTCGCGTGACAGCACGCGAAACCCAACGAGTGCCCGTAAACGTCGTCCCAAGGCACCAACATCAAATGCGGAGCCAAATAAGGCACCGCCAGCCCGACGACCAACAACGCATTCCACAATCCACGCGGCACCGCCCGACGCTCAGAAGCGATTAGAGCAAACGTAAACAAAAAACACGCAAGCGCTAAATGCCACGAAAGAATAGAAAGAAAATCCCAGTCCAGCCCAAACAGCAAATGCTCAAGCCCTGCGGGTCTTGCAATCGGACGCAAAGGCCAATTGGCTCCTCCGGTCTCCAACGCATAGGTGCCAACCGCGAGAAAAACGAATCCTAGCACGAGCTCGGCAATCAAGTAGCGAACGGTAATCGGGCTTCCGCACTGACGACACCGCCCTCCGTTCCTAAGCCAACCCAGCACTGGCAAATTATCACGGAAACCCAACCGCACGTTGCAACTCGGACAATGGCTGGCACCGGTGATCGGTTTACCCCGCGGCAACCGCCACGCGACCAAGTTCAGAAAGCTGGCAAGACAACTTCCTAGCACAAACATCCACGCGATCACCAAACCCTGCAGAACCAAGGTCTGGAGATTCCACACGGTTCGCATCCACACGCCGAGTCGAATCCCGGAGCTACCGGTCTGAATCGCGACGGTGAAAATCACGGGAAAGACAAACACAAGAAGCACGACCGTGATTAATACCGCCCAGCCGGTCCATCGGAGCAGCCGATAAGACCACGGTGCAGCAGCGGCGTGATCGTTTTCAATCGGCATGGCGGGGTCGGAATCAACCTGAGGAACAGTAAAGCACATTCGCTAACGGGCTACACGATGTTCTGATGAGTCCCATCGCAACGGGGCGCGTTGCCCGTGCGTTTGCATTGACACAGCCACGCGGTTTCGGTTTTCTCAGCCGTGAAAACATCCGGCGTGAATTGCGTTCCCTTGTGGGCACCATCGCAGAACGGCTGATTGCTGGACAAGCCACACGTACAGTACGCGTACTTCTTACCCTCTTCCAGCTCGACCTGTTTGGGTTCGCATGCGGCAATTTTTGGTTCGTCCATGGGTTCTGGCTTTCTTTGAGTGTAAAAGGCTCACAGCTGCTGGACCGATGCGTTGGGGCAATCCCAAACTCGATTCCGACCTGTTACCTTAGATCGTTCGATTCAAAAACTAGTCTAACGACAACGCGTTCGCTTGACCACAACGGCACTGCATACCTAATGCCCAACGACCAACCCATTTATCAACCCGGTCCTCGTGATCGGACGGTGCGCGATTCGAAGGGAAAAATCATCCCCGTGCCAAAATCGTGGTCGCTGCTCAAAGCGGGCGACGCGGGTGCAACGCGACGCGTGAAGGCTGCCGGTCTGTTTTGGACAGTGAAAGCCAAGCGTGGCCGGCGTACCATCAGCTTGGGGGTTTGGGCCGACAGGAAGACCATCCATGCGGTTCAAAAACAGTTGGCGGTCGAACGATCGACCGACGCCTACAAAAAGAAGCAGGCTTCGGCGGCCAAGCGACGCGAGAAAATTCAAAACGAATACATCGATGAGTTCACCGATGCCGTGTTCGCGTTCCTAAATTTCGACCAGCGGTATCGCGAACTAGCTGGAGACCTCGCCGTCGCGATTGCTCGCCACGCAACGCCCGTCGGCAGCGGAACCGTGGCCAGAACCAAACGAATCCCGATCGAGCGGCGCGCAGAAGCGGCCGTGATCGCTTGGATGCGGCATCAAACGACCGCTTATGACAACATGACGATCCCCACGGTCAAAGGTCAACGTCGCGAGGTCCGTCGAATGTTGGCGAAACAATCTCGGCTCCTGCTGGACGTCTACCGCAAAGGAAAAACGATCGATGCAAGCCGATGCCTGTTGCGTCAGGGATTACAGCGCTAGTCATGTGAACTCGAATCTTTTTCGCTCAGCATGACGCGTGTCTTGGAACTACACCCCAACCAGATCCGTCACATCGACTAGGCCAATCGCTCGTCCGCGCGGGTTCACGACGGGCAACTCACTTAGGTTATGACAGGCAAGTGTTTCGACGGCCAACATGGTTTTGCTGCCGCTGTCGATGGTCTTAGGCTGCCGAGTCATCACGTCGCGGATCGGGCTGTCAAACTGGTTGTCTTGCTTTCGCTCAAGCAACCGAGCCAGATCACTGTCGGTAAACACACCCGTCAATTGTCCGCTGTCATCGGTCACCATGACCATCCCCGCACGGCGTTGTTGGCCGCTGTAGCGAACATAGATGTCTCGAATCGTTTCGTGTTCCATCGCCACCCTACATCGCTCGATCGGCCGCATGACATCATCGACTTTCGATAGTTTCTTGCCCAGCGCGCCGCCCGGGTGAAACCTAGCGAAATCGATCGACCGAAACTCGCGAATCCGTGACAACAAGAGCGTCAACGCATCCCCGAGTGCCAACATCAGCGTGGTGCTCGTCGAGGGAGCGAGTCCCAGCGGGCAGGCTTCGGTCAATTTTCCGTAGTTTAGAATCGCCCTACTATGTTTGGCCAAAGTCGAATCCAAACCTGCGGTGATTGAGATGACGGGCGTTTCAAACTGAGCCAAAGTCGGCAGCAGCCGTACGATCTCGGGGGTTTCACCGCTATTGGACAGCACTAACATGACGTCATCGGCACCGACCCGACCAAAATCACCATGCACCGCTTCGGCGGCGTGCAGAAAATGACTGCGCGTGCCGGTCGAGCAAAGCGATGCCGATATTTTTTGCCCGATCCAACCGGCCTTACCAATACCCGTTACGATGACCGAACCTTGGCAAGCCAGGATTAGCTCAACTGCGGCTTGCAAGTCAGCGGGCAAGTTACTGGCCAGCGTTTTCAAAGCGTCAGACTCGCGCAGGATCACGTCGCGAGCAAAACGAGTTTGCTCAAATGGTGTGACGACAATGCGACGTGCGGCGTTAGCAGACATCAAGCGGCCTCCTCAATCAGACCGGTTCGCATCCGCAGATAATCTGCACATCGTGACAACAATCCCTCGTGGGTACCAAGATCCAGCACTTGGCCGTCTCGCATCACGACGATTTGATCGACCAGATCCAAGGTCGACAGCCGGTGAGTAATCATGATCGTTGTGCGGTTGCGAATGAACTCGGCTAATGTCGAATGGATCAGGCGTTCGCTCTCCGGGTCGATCTGACTGGTCGCCTCGTCCAAGATCAATAGCTCCGGATCCTTCAAGATCGCACGCGCGAGAGAAATCCGTTGTCGCTGACCACCGGAAAGACCTTGGCCGGCACTTCCTAGTTGCGTGTCGAAGCCGTCGGTGAGGGCTTCGATGAATTCAATCGCATGAGCCTTCGTGGCCGCTTCGATCACCTGCTCTCTAGACGCGTCAGGGGATCCATACGAGATATTGTTGGCGATCGTGTCATTGAACAGCATCGTTTCTTGGGTCACGTAACCAATTTTCGATCGCAGCTCGCGCACGCTACAATCACGCAGATCGACTCCGTTTGCTCGCACGCTACCGCTTCTGATTCCCTTGCTGCACGGATCGAAAAAGCGCGGCAACAAATTGATCAACGTGCTCTTACCACATCCGTTGTGGCCAACGATCGCGGTCGAAGTCCCCGCTGCAAACGCAAGACTGACACCGTTGAGTACCGGCTCGTTCTTCCGATAGGCGAAACAAACGTCTTTCACTTCGATCGTTAGCGGCCCTGCAGGAATTGGTAGTGGATCGGCAGGCTCACGCACGGCCGCTCGTCGATCAATCAACGGGAACACTCGGTTTGCCGCCACGACGCCCTGCTGCACGTGATTGTAAACATCGCTTAGCTTTCGCAGTGGATCCGCGGCTCCAATCAAGAACCCGAAAAACATCATCACGTGGCCAAAGTCCATTGGCTGGACGGTCAGGCGAATGCCAAATAGGTGCGTCTGCTGCGTGAGCGCCAAATAGCCGCCCGCCAAGACACTCAACGTGATCATGGTGATGCCCAGCAGCTCGCTGTTGTTCCGCGAGAGTGCTTCCAGCCACGCGATTCGCATTCGTTTTCGATAAATATCGCCAGCAACGGTCTGGAATCGCTCGCGCTCGACGTCCTCCATCGTGAACGCCTTGACCACGCGTTGGTAGGTCAGCGCCTCGTATAGGCGATCCATCAGGTTGGCCGATTGCTCAATCGCAACTCGGGCCGCTCGCTTGGTCGCCTTTGCCAGTCGATTCATGATGAATCCAGCAAGCGGTGCCGCCAACAGCGACAGTAGCAACAGACGCCAGTTCACCCAAGCCGCACCACCCAAGCACGCAATCATCTTTAAGGGTTCGCGAATCGTTTTCCCATACAGCGTTTGCGAGGTTAAGCCGATGATCGATGTTTCGGTGCGGATGCGGCTAATAAGGTCACTCGTTCCACCGGCCGATGTTTCATGAGCCTCCAGATTCAACACGTTTCCGAACGCCGCATGTTGCAAATCAAGCACCGTGCGATGCCCAGCCCGTGCCGTGAGAACCATATTTCCCAACAAGCATACGCAGCGAACAACCGTGGCCGCAAACATGACCGCCATCAAATACAAAAGCGTCCGAAAGGCATCGCCAGGGGCGTAGCGCTTGATCACCGGCAACCATGACTCAATCGTCGCCAATCGCTTGCGCTCAGATTTTAGCTCGTAGGCTCGGGCAGCAGCATTGGCGCCGGGGTTGGTAATGGCATTGGTTGCGGCACCGTCGGTCGCGACCACTTCGTCGTTCTCCGCGGGAGCAATCGCTGACTCGAGAAGTGCGATCCGCTGGGTCGATTCAACGATTTGCTCATCGGCCCACTGCGGCAGCGTCTTGTTCTGCAGCACAATTTCGACGAACGGATAGACCGCCCCAAGGTTGGCTCCCCAGAGGATGGCGACCATGATGCTGCAACCGAGCGACCCAAGCAGGGACCAGCGGTATTTAAGCGTCATCCGTAACGCGCGACCGAGTTGTTTCATTGCGGTAGTCTAAGGTGGCGTGCTTCCATGCAAACCGCAGCCGAGGGGCGACGATCGGACCAACAGGCCTAATCTTTGTCCCCGCCCACTGCAAACGAACCGCTAGTTCTAGCCGCTCAACGCGTCGTGCTCCAAGATCATTCTGAAACGCTGCCCCAGCCAGACGATTTCCTCCCGAAAATCAACTGCTAGCGTCGGTCTTGATATGCTAAACTGCCGACCTTCAGCTTCACACCACCGTCAAATGAGGGGAGCTAGTGCTCCTGCTACCCCATCGATAACCCATTTGATTCACGCTCCACAGCGGAAGCTTCGGCCGTTTCACGCAGTCGTCTAATTCTCTATCTCGCCAAGAACAGAATTCGGCGACTCAAGATCAATCATTCTCACTCCTATTAAAACATGCCATCGAGCGCCGAGCCACTTTACCGACTCACCCACATTGACGAAATCGATCCTGTCTCATGCCCTTGCGGCAGCGCTCGGCGGGCCTTCATGGACGACCCAGATCGAATCGCGTCGCTGCACTTGGTTGAATCAGACGGTGAAGCGAAATGCCACTATCACAAACGCATGACCGAGATCTACTATATACTCGACGGTGAGGGACAAATTGAACTCGATGGCAATCGTTTTGAGGTCAGTGCAGGGAGCACGGTATTGATTAAGCCAGGTTGTCGACATCGGCTGATCGGAGCATTGCAATTCATCAACGTGCCCATTCCGGCCTTCGATCCAAACGACGAGTTCTTCGACTGACCTAGACGCAAGTCCGATTGCAAAACACACGCCCTCGTAGCTCAGGGGATAGAGCACAGCTTTCCTAAAGCTGGTGTCGCAGGTTCGAATCCTGCCGGGGGTGCCTTTTGTTCTTGATGCAGAACTCTTTCCTTTTAAAAACTGACGGGCATTTCAAAACCGCAACCCGACGCG
>CAZLFF010000029.1:0-30940 GCA_964558755.1 uncultured Pirellulaceae bacterium | reverse complement strand
CTGCCGGCGGGCGTGGATGTTGGCTACGACGGGTTGAAGATTCCATTGGTCTAGCATCGCAAACGTTTAGGGCGTCGCAAACGATAGGCGAGGCGGCTCTTCGATGGCCGCCGCTGTTGGTCAGCAAAGGCTCGCCGCGCCCAAACGTCCGGCTTGCTCGTCATCATTTATAACAGATCGAAATAAAAAGTTTGACACGGGCTCTTGGCACCCTTACCATCAGCGGACGTGACTGCGTTTGCAGTTCTTCGGTCGTTTTGATTTGTCGGGAGCGGGAATGATGCGAAACAAGCGATTTGCTAACCCAACAATTCTCGTTTTCGTGTTGGCATGGACGGGGCTCGCGGTCGCATCCGTTCAGGCTCAGTTAACGACGCCTAGTGTGGCGTTGACGATGGACGCGGCTTTTGATTTTGCGTTTGGCGATGTGAGGTTCGCCGTCGATATCTACGACCCCGCAACAGATAGTTTCGAATCCTATGATTTTGTGAGTTTCCTATTCACAGACGCCGTGCTCGATGGCAGCTTGGCTCAAACGGGATCGCCGGCGTTCAATGCACTGATCGATGCCAATCCAAACATCCGAACTAGCCTGAGGTACAACCCCAATCAGACGAGTACGCGACCTAGCGGCAATGTCTTTAACGGCCGAGTGTTAACTCAGTTGCGAGATCCGTTTTCTGGCGAGCTGGATAACTTGGATTCCAACAGCGGAATCGTTTCACTTTTCGTTAGAGGCACCAACAGTTTGCTGGAGGATGTGGTGTCCGGAGTCGGATTTAGTTTCAACGGGCCTGAGCTGCTGGAGGCAACAACCGGTGGTGGTCGGGGCGAATTCTTCGAAACACCTTTTTTTGATGTTGATCTTGAGGGTTCGTTTGAGTTGACGAGTAATCAGTCGTTCCACCAAGTGCTAGGGGCCCCGCTGGCGGACGAGATTCGCGACAACGTGTCCCTTGGTGGCTCTTTGCCCCAGTCTTATTTTCCGTCTTCGAATTACGCGACGTTTGTTGACGCCGACGGAAACATGCTCACCAGCGAGGACGGTGGCTTTACGCTGCCGATTGCCGACCTAGACAAAATCGATGGCGGGTCTGCAGGATTTAGCTACGCCGGTTCGCCAGATTTTTTTGGCAACGAGTCTTACGTTTTGTCGGACGGTCGCCAAGTCGAAATCTACGCTAACGAAATCGAATTGACGGCAGGTTATCGACTGACATCAGCGTTCGGCACGACCAGTGCAGCATCGGTTATCGATCAGTTTATCGTCGACGGGAACTTGCCCCTTGAGGACGTGCCGGGCTCGTTCGAACTACCCGATGCAAATGGGTCTCCCCGGACCGAGCAGCCGGTTCTGATTGGCGACGAGTCATTCACGCTCGATGACATGTTTATCTTCGAAGGTGTCGAACTAAGCGATCGGATCGTCTACGATCCGCCGGTCGCCGTGGGCTATGAGTACGAACTCTCCGATGTCGGTGCTGGTGAGGGCTTTGCCGACATCATGGTCCCGACGATTATGGGCGACGATGAGTTTTTGATCTCGGTATTCGACCCAAACTCGGGTGAGTACCTCGATCCGGTTTTATTTTTGGCCGGTGATACGTTTGATTTCACCACCTTCGGATTTGACGTGACGCGGTTCTCAGTGTTGGGTATTGAACCAAGCATCATGCTTGACCCCAACAGCAACACGGCGTTTCCCGCTTTGATTGGATTCGTGGGCAATGGTACCGGAACGCTCAGTCAGACACCGCTCACTGTTGAGTTCAACGGGATCCCTGAACCGACCAGCGGACTGGGGTTCGCCCTAGCATTCGGAGCACTCGCGTACCGGCGGCGTCGATAAAACGGCCGGACGAGTTTTTTTCCACACCGCTTCCTACACCGCTCGGTCGGGCGAATTGAAATTCGCCAGCAACTGACGACCTCGCCAGATCGCGTATGCCAGTGACCAATCGATCGGCGCCTTTGGGTTGCCGGCTCCGATCCAATGGGCTTCGTTGCCGTCGATGATGAAAGTGCCCGTTTCTCCTTCGACTTTGGCGGTCGCGAGCAGGGTGATCTCGCCGAAGAAGCTGCCGGCCGATTGCACCTCGACTTCTTCCGCCCCCTCGCCGTTGAGAATGCTCGTTAGGCGTCGGTGGTCGTTAGGGAAATTGTTCTCGGCTTGGGCCGGTGTCATCTGGAATATCTCGCTGTGCACCGTCTGCCAGCCTGCGAACGCAGCGTACATGTCGTCGATTGACAGGTTGCTAATGTCGGGGCCAAAGGCATGAGTCATGGGCCCGCAAATACCGACGTTCTGATACGCTTGGTCGCCCAGCCCATAGCTAAACCGAAACAGATAACACTGAACCGGATGCTCGTAGCTGGGCCAATTGAACTCACGATTGTCCAGCAGCTCCAAATCACTGGGCGCGAGTCCCATCTGCTTGGGCTCGGACAGCCAGACAGCCAAGTGGCTTTCGGCCAAAGCGATTTCGCCCTGCAGTTCCAACGAGATGTCTTTTGCGATTCCCAGTTCCTCGGCGTAGGCCAGCACCCGCAATCGCGCGACCGGTTGGTTGGCCAGCCCGATCAGTGTTTCGCGACCTCGCTCGTCGCCCAATCGAGCCAGCGCGGACGCGGCTTCGGTTTGGACCCGGCGGTGTTTCAGAGCCAGCACTTGGTGCAGGCGTTCAATCGCCGGTTGGTAGTTCAGCAGGGCGAACAAGTCACACAGCGAAACGATCATCGCAACCGAATCAGAAACAAGTTGGTTCACTTGGTTCGGTTGCAGGCCCTCAGGAAAGTTCCCAGATTCGACGTTCGCCATTTGCGACGCCAGCCCGCCGAGCAAACCCGTTAGCTCTTCGCAGCGAACGGCCGCCGGATGATTTTCTAACCGCTCAGAGCGATAGAAATAGTTGAAAAGATCGAAGACGGCCGGTGCAATCTGGGGATAGGCTGTCGCGTGGTGCAGCAGTTTGGTCAGCACCTGGCCCTCGGGCGCGTAGCCCGGTTGCATCAGCGGCTCGAACGCCAGCGCGATTCCCGGTCGGTACTCGGGCGGATCATCGCACAGTAGATCGCTCCAAACCTGCACCGCTTCGCTCTGATGAGAAAACGCCAACAAATGCAATAAATGGTTGCGTGCGTCCTCGGTCGTGGGTGAGCGGTGGTACAACTGAGCGATCGCGCCGATTCGGTTGGGTGACCAGGCCGACACTCCGACGACCTGGGTGGAATCCGACGCGGTGGACTCGGCTGCCGCGTGCGCTGCTGGGGCATCGGCCTTGCGAATTAGCACTTCCCGGTGAATTAACTCGGCGACAACCGTCTGCAACGATTGGCAAAACTGCTCCATTTCCAGCCAACCCCCCGCTTCGCTGCCGGCTGGCGAAAGTTGACCCTGCAACGCGATCAGGTCCTCCATCAATTGATCAACGGCGTCGTCAGGCATCGTACGTAGCTCGGTCGCCGCCCGAGTAACCGCATTCTGCCACGCTTTACGGTCGGGATGAGGCGTGGTGACGGCTTCGATGATGGACTGGGACATGGTTGGACGGTTGCGAGATTTGGGATGCTTGATTCGTTTTGGCCGACTGGCGGCTGAATTCTTGCGGCCGGCAGTTGGTCAGATTCGGTCGTTAACCCGCCGCTGCGGTAGGTCACGTTGACCCCGCAGAAGGCCGTAGATTACTGTATAGGACCTGACGCGGAGGGGTGCTTATGTACAACCACCTTCTGCGGTCGTTTCGGCAGGCCCCATCATTGTCGGGGGCGTCGAGTCTGGCGAGTGGCCGAATGAAAATTGCTGGCATTTATTTTGGATGAGTGTCCACGGCCAGCAATTTTCATTTTGCTTCTTGCCAGTTTGCGGCCGCGTGGTGCTCCACCGCACCGTCTCCCTTTAATTGGCTAGGCAAGTCCTTGAAACGCAAACAAATTCTGTCATTTGATCGCCTCGGCCTGTCCGACAAAATGTTGGCGGTCCTGAAGAAAATCGGGTACGAGAAACCGTCTCCCATTCAAGCCGGCGTTATCCCTTTGGCGTTGGACGAATTCGACGTCATTGGGCAGGCGAGAACCGGGACCGGAAAAACCGCCGCCTTCGCGATTCCGATTCTAGAATCGCTGGATCTCGAGGTTCGTAAACCCAAACCGCAAGCACTGATTTTGACGCCCACTCGCGAGCTGGCCGTGCAGGTCGAGAACGAGTTCCGTCGAATGTGCGACGAGCGAGAGGTTAAGTGCTGTTGCTTGTATGGTGGTCGCCCGATCAAGAAACAGATTACCCAGCTGGAAAAAGGTTGCCACGTTGTTGTCGGCACGCCGGGGCGAGTGATTGATCACTTGAACCGAGGCACGTTGAACATCGACCAGTTGTGGTTCGTCGTGCTAGACGAAGCGGATCGCATGTTGGACATCGGGTTCCGCCCTGACATCGAAAAGATTCTTCGCCGTTGCCCCAGCGAGCGACAGACGATGTTGCTTAGCGCGACGCTGCCCGAATCGATTATCAAGCTGGCCAAAACGTACATGTACCAGCCGAAGGTCGTAAACTTCTCGCAGGGGTCCGTTGCCGCGGACACGATCGAGCAGTTTTACATGACGGTACCGGGCGAGATGAAGTACGAGATTTTGGTTAAGCTGCTCAAACGCGAGGAACCCGAGCAGTCGATTATCTTTTGTCGCACCAAGCTGGGCACCGAGAAGCTATACCGAAAACTATTCAAGTCCAACCAGTTTCCGGGCGTCGCGACATTGCACGGCGACATGACTCAGTCGTCACGGGATCGAGTCATGAAGGATTTCCGCAGCGGGAAGGTCCGCTATTTGGTCGCCACCGACGTGGTGGGACGCGGGATCGACATTACCAACGTCTCGCACATCATCAACTATGACATTCCGGAACTAAGCGACGATTACGTACACCGTGTGGGCCGAACCGGTCGCATGGGCAAGCAAGGCGTTGCGTTCTCGATGGTGCGGCCCGATCAAGGAAATGAGCTGACGGCGATCGAGCAAAAGATCAACGTCCAGCTGAAAAAAGACCCGCTTCAGACCGATATTGACGAGATCCGATCCCAACGCGAACCGAAACGCCCCGAACGCCCTAAGCCAAAGTCACGCTACCGCCGCGGGCTCTAATAAGAAGTGGCCTGCGCTGTTCGTGTCGACGGCCTCGGCTGTTATTCAATCGCCGAACGCCCGTCGCAACCAACGCTAACAACCGACAAGCGAAAGTGACGACGATGCGATCGGACGCTCGCTGGCGTCTCTAGCAACGGCGCTCACCCTTTCCTATCGAGGGTCCTATGCCACAACCTACTCTTCGCGAATCGCTGGCGTCGCCGGGTTCGGTCGAGGCTTGGTTGCAGGAGGCAGGGTTCCTGAATCTGCCGGCCAGCGTGGGCAACCTGTGTCGTGTCGCCGATGTGTGGTCCGCCGGGAATCGGAACTTTGACTTGATCGATCAACTGGGCACTCATCTGCCGTTGACCAGTGATCCCGACATGGCGCTCAATAACTTTGAGCGATACTTGGGTGACAAGTCTCGGGCGCAGCAAAACGAGATCGACGCGATGATGGCGGCCGATGCAAACGCCTTGCCAAGCTTGCTGGCGCTGTTTGCCAACAGTCAATACCTGGCGGATCTGTTGGCCCACGACCCTAGCGTCTATCGCGAGCTTTATGAAACAGGTGGCGATCGCTGCACTCGCGAGATCCTTGACGAGCGGCTGCGCCCGCGGATGCAGGACGCCGCAACGCCCGACCAAGCGATGTCGGTGCTGCGGCAGTTCAAGCATCGTGAAACTCTTCGTATCGCCTTCGGCGACTTAATCGCGGGCCATCGCGTCGAGCAAGTTGCCGAGCAGATCTCCTTTCTCGCAGAAGCCATCTGCTCGGCGGCCTACACTTGGTCGCGTGATCGGCTGGTCGAGAAAATGGGTCGTCCGCTGCGAAAAGACGGTCTCGAAAGTCACTGTGTCGTGTTGGCGATGGGTAAGCTAGGTGGTCACGAGCTGAACTACAGCAGTGATATTGACCTCATCGTGATCTACGACCAAGACGGTAAGACACTGGCCAATAACGGGTTGGCAAAGTCTCAAACGAATGAGCTGTTTTACGAAAAACTAACGCTTGAAATCGTTCGGTTACTGGGCGAAAACACGTCTTCGGGCCGAGCGTATCGCGTTGACTTACGACTGCGACCGGAAGGCAGCCGCGGCAAGGTCTGCTGTTCGTTGCGTTATGCCTTGCGTTACTACGACCTGCAGGGCCGCACGTGGGAGCGTCAGGCGATGATCAAAGCGAGGCCGATTGCGGGCGATCGTGAGCTTGGTAAGAGTATCCTCCGCCAGCTGGCTCAGTGGATTTATCGTCCGAACGTGAATCGTACCGACATCGGCGGTGTGAAGGCGTTGAAGCGAAAGATCGAGCGGCGCGCGAAACTGGAAGGCGAGGATCGGACAAATATTAAGACCGGTCATGGCGGGATTCGCGATGTCGAGTTCGTGATCCAGTTTTTGCAGTTGCTCAATGGATGCCTGCTAAAAGAGGTTCGCGGCAACAACACGTTCTTGGCCATCAAACGACTTGAGCGAGCCGGATGCTTGAACAACAGCGAAGGAAATTTGCTCTTTCACAATTACAGCTGGCTGCGTCAATTGGAACACCGGCTGCAGATCATGCACGATCTGCAAACGCACACGATCAGTCACGACCAAGTTGAGCTTTACAAAACGGCCCGGCGAATGGGCTATCGAGACGCAAAAGACCGATCGGCGCTCGATCAGTTTCAAGCCGATCTTACCGAGAAAACGGAAAGCAATCGTTCGATTCTAAATCACTTGTTGCACGGGGCTTTTCAAGCAAGCGATGCTGACGCGGGCGACCCGCTGCATCATGCGGCGGTACCGTTGGAGGTTGATTTGATCCTCGACCCGTACCCGGGCGAGCCAATGATTCGGCAAGCATTGTCGCAATACGGGTTTCAGGACGAGCTGAAAACGTACCGTCGGTTACTGGAATTGGCACAAGAATCAACCCGGTTTCTTTCGCCGCGTCGCTGCCAGCATTTTTTTGCCGCGATTACGCCTGCGTTGCTGCAAGAAGTTTCTCAAATGCCTGATCCCGACGGCGCGTTGGTGTCGCTGACGACGATCAGCGATTCGCTAGGAGCCAAAGGCGTTTTGTGGGAGCTATTCAGTTTCAACCCGCCAACGTTAAAGCTGTACATTCGCATTTGTGCCCTGACGGACTACATCGCTTCGATCCTGAAACAAAACCCGGGCATGATCGACGAACTCATGGACGCGTTGCAGTTACAGCAATTGCCAACGCGAGCGTGGCTGGAGGACAATTTGGCCGATCTCTCGCGCGGCGCGGAGGATTTGGCGGTTGTCTTGCATAGTTTCAAAAGCACCCAGCACATGCGAATTGGCATCCGTGACCTAGTGAGTCGCGATGATGTTCGTGACATTCATCGTTCCTTGGCTGATGTTGCCAGCGTGTGCCTCGAATCGGTCGCTCACTACTTTTATCAACAGCTGATTCGTCGCTACGCAGCAGAAGGTCAAGTGGATTTTTTGCTTAATCAATTCAGCTGTCCGTTCGTAATTCTGGGAATGGGAAAGCTGGGCGGCAACGAACCGAACTACCACAGCGACCTAGACGTGATCTTTCTTTATGATTCGAATTCCGGCATCGAGTCATACTTGGCTGACGGTACGACCGGCCAGTATTTCTTCAGCGAACTGGCCGCTAGTATCATGCGGTTCATCACGCATTCAGATCGTTACGGGCAATTGTATGAAATCGACAGTCGCTTGCGTCCGACCGGAAAGAGCGGCGCGTTGGCGGTTTCGCTGGATGGATTCGAACGTTACTTTGCCACCGACGATGGCCAATTGTGGGAGCGGCAGTCGCTCTGCAAGGCCCGAGCCGTATTCGGCACGGCACCGATGAAGCAGCAAGTGATGGAAGTCGTGCATCGAATCATCACCAGTAAGCCTTGGTCTGATGAAATGGCGCAAGCGATTCGCTCCATGCGGCATGCGATGGAAGCCGATTGCAGCGAGCGAAACTTGAAGCGTGGTGTCGGCGGCACGGTTGATATTGAGTTTGCAATTCAAATGCTGCAATTGAAACACGCTCGCGACGACGCGTCAGTGCTGGTGCCGGGGACGCTCGATGCGATCACGCGACTGACGACGGCTGGCTTCTTGGCCGCCGATCGAGCCGCCGCGCTCACCGACTGTTACCGTCAGCTGCGGCAGGTCGAAGCTCAGCTTCGGTTGATGAACACCACCGCGCGGCACGATTTACCAACCGATCGGAGCCAGCTGGCGAAATTGGCGATGTTGCTCAACCATGCCGACGCGGATGCGATGACCGAATCGGTCGAGCAATGTCGCCAGACGGTGCGGCAGCAATTCGAGGCGTTGTTTGCCGGGTGATTCGTCCGTGATCGATTGCGTTGGTACGGGCCGTGCGTCTGCTGCCGCCAAATTCCCTTGCTTCCAATCGCTTGGCCACGCTACCATTCGCCCTGAACCGACCGGCCCAGTATTGGCAACCGATGGAAACGACGCTACATCGACAATTGAAGGACTATTTCCGGCAGTCAGATTCTCAACTCGAGGTCCGGCTGGGGCGATACCGAATTGATGTGGTCAACGGCGATCGTTTGGTTGAAATTCAGCGCAGTGGATTGGCTTCCATACGAGCGAAAATCCAAAAGCTGCTTGAAGAAGGTCACGTTGTTGATGTCGTCAAACCGCTTATTCGCCGCAAGCGGTTGGTGAAGCTGGACGCGATCGATGGTCGCGAGGTGGATCGTCGTTGGAGCCCGAAGCGCGGTTCGGAACTGAGCGTCTTTGAAGAGCTATTATATTTCACGCGTGTGTTTCCGCATCCGAACCTGACACTGATCACGCCGCTGATCGACATCGAGGAAATTCGCTATCCGGGCGTGGGGAAACGTCGGCGACGACGCCGGAAAGAAAATGCGTTTCAGGTAAAAGACCAATCGATCCTTGAAATGGGGGAAATGGTCAGTTACCGCTCGGTCCGCGATCTGCACGACTTGTTGCCCGATACCCTGCCCAAGAAGTTTGACACCGCCGAGCTGGCAGAAGCGCTAAGCATTCCCCGCTGGCAGGCCCAGCAGATTGCGTACGTGCTGCGTAAAACGAGCGCCGCGAAGAAAACGGGCAAGCGTGGAAACGCAATCGTTTGTCGGTTAGCAACCGAGAAGGAGTCGGAACGCCAATTGATATCGCGCCGCCCGAAAAGAAAACCAAAATGCCAACCCGGGCAAACCCTGTTGGATGGCCGAATCCGCGCGGCAAAAACGCAGGCGGAACGAAAGCCAAAACGGCGCAAAACGACCACAAAGAAGCCGGCGAAGGTTAGCTGACGGTTTGAAGACGATGGGGTGAGAAGGGGAACACTAATCTGCGCTAATCAACACTAGTTTTGTGTTTGAGTGAGTGTTCGCATGAGCTTCGCGCGCTTGATTGGTGGCAATTCTTTGACGACCCAATAAAAAACGCCCCAGTGTTTCCACTGCGGCGTTTTGTTTTTCTTGTGCGAGCGGCAATCCACTACGTCGATGCCTCAGCTTCTGCTTTGGCTCGCGCCTCTCGCAGACCGCGGCTGAGGATATCACGCAACATCGGTGAGTAATCCTCGAACTTCGCTTCGTCTGGTGCGCCGTTGCTGTATTGGTAAATTGCGTCGCGAGGCTTTTTTCCTAGCGCGATCAAGGTCGAGGCGACCGTGCCGTAATCTTTTTCGCGAACAACCATGCTAGGACGGTCTTCGTTGAGTGGTGGGCGGGCCAGAACCTTGCTGGCGATCGCCAGAAACTTGACGGGCGAATCCAAGGTTTGCAGCGTCAGCAAGCGCCGAGCCATCGCGACACGCTCGTCCTGTGGGTCGTCGATGTCTTTTTCGCCAATGATTCGCAGGCCTTCCTCCAGTTCGACGACGTTGGTGTCGTTTCCGGCGTGAATGCACCAGCCATTTTCGTGATCGGCAACCACGAAATTCGCGCCGTCATACTCACCGCTGTCCAGTTCTTCGAGGGCCAGATCGACGGCGGCACGTGCGGAATTGCAGCGGAGCATCTCACGAGCCAACGCGCCGCGGGATTTTGGGCTGACTGGGGCGTCAAACTTGCGGCGACGCATGACACCGACAAACAGGCCGTTTTGGTTTACGCCCAAGCAAGTTCCACCACTATTTTGGTCCATGCTGGCCAAAACACGGGGTTTTCCGGACTGAATAGAAGGAGCTGGGCAAATTCGGTCGAGAGGTTCGTCCCGGTTGAATGCCACCAAAATCGGGGCTTCAGGGACCAGTTTATAGACAACTGCCAATAGGCTCATGTGTTCACTTTTCCAAAGAACAATTCGGATACGCCTCGTTGGACGCATGGTTTTCCGCTGACGGCTATCCCGCCAGCACGCCTCCGCGTTGGAACCAATCTATCGTAATGGTTTTTGAGAAACACCCTAAAAACGGGGCCGCGGATTGGGAATCACGACTTTTCGAGGGTAGTCGCCTTATCCACCCGGAAAAATCAATGTAAAGTCTGTGTTTTGCGGGGAGCAGGGGCTGTCATTTACCGGATTTGGGGCCACCCAAACCGCTGATTTTAACGGTAAATTCAGTCGCGAAAGCTCCTCCTAAACCTCACCGCTGGCAGGAAGGGTCACCGATCTCGGGTGTCGTCAATTTGACATCTGTTTTCGGCTTCCGATCAACTTGCCAGGCCACCCACGCACGGATAGCTCCTTGGCTTCGACACGACTCACCGGCATCTCGATTCGCTCATGTTCCTACGCCGTCGGGAGCGAGCAGGTTCCCAACGAAGCTCTTGCGGAACTTGGCTGCGACGCGGATTGGATTGTCAAACGGACTGGCATCGGACAGCGGTTCCGAATTGGCCCCGAGCAAGCCACCAGTGACCTCGCGATTGCGGCTGGCCAAAAGTGTTTGCAGCAAGCCGGCGTTACCCCGGACAGCATCGACTTGATCGT
The DNA here is from genome assembly GCA_964558755.1 of uncultured Pirellulaceae bacterium. Lineage (GTDB taxonomy): Bacteria > Planctomycetota > Planctomycetia > Pirellulales > Pirellulaceae > Mariniblastus. The sequence goes on along the minus strand of CAZLFF010000029.1, from coordinate 19,904 downwards.
CGTGGGTACGATGACGCCCGACCACTTCACGCCCTCGGTTGCGAACTTGGTCCAGGCTGCTCTGGGGTGTGACTGCCCGGCGTTGGACTTGAATGCAGCTTGCAGCGGGTTTGTGTACGCGTTGGTGACCGCCAGCCAGTTCGTTAAAACCGGCAGCAGCCAACGGGCTCTCGTCATTGGTGCCGATGCGATGACGACTGTTTGCGATCCAAAGGACGTAAAAACTTATCCGCTTTTTGGTGACGGCGCCGGAGCAGTTTTGGTTGAGCTGGCAGGCGACGCCGATACTGACGATACGACCGACTCATTGCCGGGCATCCTAGCCTACCGATTGGCTTCGGACGGAGGACAAGCGAATTGTTTGCTCGTGCCGGGCGGCGGTTCGCGGCAGCCGCTCGACGACCAAGTGCTGGCCGAGCGAACGAATTTTCTCAAAATGGATGGTCGCACGGTTTTTAAATGGGCCGTGCGTTTGATCCCCGACGCGATTGAGCAGATGCTGGATCAATCCGGTTTGACGCTGGACGAGATCGACGTGATCGTGCCGCATCAAGCCAATGTGCGGATCATTGACGCGGCGATCGAATCGATGGGCATTGAGCGGAGCAAGTTTATCGTCAACCTTGGTCGGTTCGGCAACACGTCCGCCGCCAGTGTTCCCATCGCCCTCGCCGAAGCAACTGCCGATGGCCGGATCAAGCCCGGGATGAATGTGCTGATGTTAGGCTTTGGTGCCGGTTTGACTTGGGGCGCTTGCTTGGTTCGCTGGTAGAGCCGTGGGCGAAGGCACCGCGCTGGGATTGGCGGGGGGACGCTGCCAGCAAGATGCGGGTGCTTAACGCTTAATCGAGTGGGAAGTCATCTTCTAGGATGGACTCGCTGTAGAGCGGCAGAAAGCGGTAGTACACCTCTAGGGTCATGCAGGCCAGCGACGTGACGTACAGCCGGCCACCTTTTTCTGCATGGTGCTCGCCGAACATCCAGCTACCGGTGTCGGGCCCACTTTTCACTTGCTGGTCGATCAGAAACTCTCGCATCTTGGCGTTCCAGCTTTTCCACTTTTCGCCACCGTACTGCTTCATGACCTGGGTTGCATAATAGTTGTAGTACATGCTGGTTACACGCTGTTGACGCGAGGGCACGGCCGCTGGTTCGGCGCCGATCGTGGGCGGAGGCGTCGGCGCGATGTCGGGGCCGAGTTTCACCAAGTAATCGATGCCGTTGCGGATCTCATTGGCATCTTTTTCAGCGCCCAGATACATTCGACACAGCAGCCCGATCGCTGTGCAGGCTCGGTCACGGGTCATAGGTCGAGACGGTTTCTCAAGGTAGCCAAAAACGCCCAATTCCGGATTGCCGACCGCGTCCAAATAACGTTTGACCAGCTTTTTGGTTTTCGACCGAACGTCCAGCCCGGTCGCAGTCGCGCTTTTTAGGGCCATCATCTGCCAGCCGACGACCGAAGTGTCACCGCGTTCGTTGGGCATGTAACGCCAGCCGCCACCGGTCAGGTCTTGCACGCTTTCTGAGTACCAGATCGTCGCCTGAGCATACGGCGCGAGGGCTTCGTCTTTGGTCATCGCGTACGCTTCACAGAACGTGATCGCGACCAGCGCGTGTGAATACATTCGACCGCCGGCTTCCCAGTACTTCAGTCCCTTGCCCGCACGCTGGCCTTCTTTCATCAAGTACGCCAGCCCGTTAGAGACCGCGTCTTTGTACTTGCCGCTCAGGTGAGTGTTCCCGTGACCCAGTAGGGGCAACAGCGCGAGTGCTGTCGCCGCACGGCGAGCTTGGACCTCGACCCCGCCACGAGCCGTTAATGTGCCGGGGTGCCGGCTCTTCTCGTTGGCCAAGCGATGATTGAGGCTCCAGCCGCCATCGGGCAGTTGGTGGTCCACGATCCACTTGAGCGCCAGTTCGACGGCCGATTCCGATCCAGCCGAGCCGCCGTATTTCTTGAGTGCAGCTGCTTTACCTTCACCACTGCGGAGCCCCGTTTCTGAACCGACCTCCAGCGAGCTAACCTCGCCGACGGTTTGCATATCGAGATTGCTGTCCGTCCCCGCCATGATCGCGGACACATCCACCGTCGCCTCGGGGGCAGCCGCCACGCTGGTGTCGATGACTTCCGCGGCCGCGCTGTCGGCTAATTCTGATTCCAGTGGTTCGCCGCTGTCCAACGAGTCCAGGCTGATATCGACCGACTCCATCGACGCGGTTGGGCTGGTTCCGGCCTCGAAAGAAACCGTTTTGTCCAACGGCAGCGAAGGAATCACGTACAGCGTCGCCGCGATCACTAGAATCAGATGAGCCAGCAGGCTAACGATCCAACTCGGCAGCACGTTAAATATTAAAAACCGACCGCCGCCAGGTTCGTCATCCGATGCTGTCACCAAGCGAGCACGCGTACCCGGGCGGCCGACGGGCTGCTGCGGTCGTTGCTTCTTGGAAGCCGGCGTTGGCTCTGGCGTCGGAGAGGGTGTGGTCATCGATTCGAGCGAGATTCACAGTTCGATCGGGGACTTGTGATCGGCCGGTCGTTGGTGGGATAGGCTGTTGCTGGCTACCACGTTATACCATAACAATCCGCCCGACCAATCATTTCCGGGCGATTTGCCCTTACGTTTCCGCTTTGATCGATTTCTGTCTCTCGCCACCCGAGTTTCCGTTGAGCCGCTCACCACAAGTCATCACGACCGTCGCTGAACTGACGATTTACGTCCGCACCGCTAAAGCCGAAGGGAAATCAATCGGCGTGGTCCCAACCATGGGCGCGTCGCACGCGGGGCACGTTAGTCTGGCTGAGGCCTCGGTGGCTCAAACCGACGTGACAATCGCGACGATCTTCGTTAACCCGACTCAGTTCGCTCCGGACGAAGACCTTTCGACTTATCCACGCACGCTGGACGAGGATTTGGCACAACTGGAACGGGCGGGAGTCGACGCGGTGTTTGTGCCAGACGAGAACGAAATGTACCCGCCGGGTTGCACGACTTCAGTGGTCCCGCCGCAGTTGGCTGCGACGTTAGAAGGCGAGTTCCGACCGACTCATTTTGCTGGCGTCGCAACGGTGGTGCTCAAGCTGTTGAACATGACGCAAGCGGACGTCGCGTTCTTTGGTCAAAAGGATTATCAACAAGCGTTGGTCGTTCGCCGGATGGTGGCGGACTTGAACGTACCCGTTCGAATCGAAGTCTGCCCCATCGTACGCGATGACGACGGGTTGGCGATGAGTTCTCGGAACGTTTATCTGTCGGCCGAAGAACGCAAGATCGCGTTGACGCTCAAGCGAACCTTGGACCTGGCAGAGACCCAGATCCGTGAAGGCCAGCGTGACGGATTTGAGCTGATTACCGAAATGCGGCAGTCGCTGATTGACGGCGGAGTCACCAGCATCGACTACGCTGCCGTCGTCCACGCCGATACGCTGGAGACGCTCGACCCGATTCAACTACCCTGCGTCGCGCTCGTCGCGGCCCATGTTGGAACAACGCGGCTGATCGACAACTGCTTAATCGAGTGATCGTTATTGAATGCGGAATGCGGTGTGTCTCACCAAAACCGGATACCGAACACCGACAACCGAAAACCGAAAGCCGAAAACCAACCTTGCTACAAACCCTCTTCTCCATCCCGCACGCTTGGTTCCAAGGTCCGTTGCTACTCCTATGGCTAATCGGTTGCGCCATCGTACTGGCCTATCAAACTTGGCGGCACGGTTGGAAAGACGCTGCGGCGAATTGGCTGCCGATTGCTGTCGTTGGGGCGTGCATCCTGTGGTGGGTGCTGCCGATGGTGGAAGTGTTTGGCGTGGATCCAACCAATCCGCTCGGCCCGTTGGTCAAACGTGGCTTGGCCATTCGAGGCTACGGCGTGTTCATGGTGCTGGGCATCGCGGTGGGTACCGCACTGGTTCTGTGGCGGTGCCGTCAAACCCAAACCGATCCCGAGCAGATTATCACCCTCGCTTTCTGGATGATCGTTTGCGGTATCGCCGGTGCACGGACGTTTTTTGTGATTCAGAATTGGGACCAGTTTTTTGGAACCGGTCTGCCGCTGGGCCGTGCGGTGCTGAACATCGTTGACATGACTAAGGGCGGATTGGTCGTGTACGGGAGTCTGATCGGCGGCATGTTGGCGGCGATTGTATTTTTCCATCGCACGCGGTTGCCGTTCAGCCGACTGGCCGACTTGATCGCACCCGGCATGGTACTAGGGCTAGCCTTTGGTCGGCTGGGTTGTTTGATGAACGGCTGTTGCTTCGGGGGCGTTTGTTCGGCCGAACTCCCGGCTATCCATTTTCCTGCGGGCTCGCCGCCCTACATGCGGCAACTGGAGGAAGGTCAGCTGCTGGGCTTGAAAACGACCGCCAATGAGAGTGCGTCAGTCGAGGGTGAGCAAGGTTCCCAGCCGTACCGGCGCACGGTTCAATCGGTTGCCGAGGGCTCGCTTGCTGAGCAGCTGAAAATCCAGCCTGGTCAGCCGATCAGTATCTATCCGCCTGACAGCCTGCGGTTGCGGTACTACAAAAACGACGCGGCGAGTTCCGAATCGTTGGCAAACGACCGGGCGGCCGACCAAGCCATGGCGGTGCTGATTGACACACCCGCAGGCGGCCGAGTACCAGTGTCGCTGAACAAATTGCCATCGCGATCCTTGGGCGTGCATCCCACACAAATTTACAGCGCCATCACCGCAGCGCTGCTGTGCGCGACTCTGTGGTTCTATTGGCCCGTGCGAAGGTTCGACGGCGAAGTATTCGCGCTGATGCTGATTTTGTACTCCGTCGCGCGGTTTCTTCATGAGATCATTCGCCGCGACGAGCTGGGGCAGTTTGGTACTCAGTTTACGATCTCTCAATGGGTTAGCTTTGCGACTATTCTGCTAGGGTTTGGTTTGTTTACGTGGTTTCGTATGACGGGAAGGGATTTGGCGCTCGATGCAAATCCTGAATAACCTCGTCCCAATTTTTGCCGTCATCGGGCTGGGCATCTTGCTGCGGAAACGGGATTTCCTCAGTCAAGACGCCATCCAAGCCTTCAATCGATTCGCTTACTATTTTGGCCTGCCGTTCTTTTTGTTCTACAAAATTAGTGGCGCGGCATCGCCGACGGGGTTGGCGACTTCTTTTCTGATCACGCTGTTAACGGCCGCCGTGGTGACAGCAGTCGTTGGTTGGTTGGTCAGTGGTTTGTTAGACGTGCCCGCTCGATCGCGAGGAGCGTTTATCCAAGCCAGCTTTCGCGGCAACCTTGCGTTTATTGGCATCCCGTTGATGCTGTTTATGATTGCCGACCTGCCGCCCGAACAAGGGGCTCAGATCGAAGCCGCGATGCTGGTCGCGATCACCCCCGTCATCATTTTCTACAACGCCGGTGCGGTCGCAGCGTTGGCGGTCTACAACGATGACACGACCACCAATTTTTCATGGCAGCGAACACTGATCAGCATTGTGACCAACCCGCTGGTGGTTGCGTGCCTCGCCGGAGGCATCGTGCAAATCGCTCACTTTGAACTGCCAACCATGATCGAGCGTACGTGTAACGTGGTCGGCGAGTCCGCGTTTCCGCTCGCGCTGCTGGGCATCGGAGGTCAACTGGCTACGATCTCGGTGGCCGGACGTTGGTCGTTGGCCGCGTTAAGCTCGGCGATCAAGTGCGTTTTGTGTCCGCTAATATGCTGGGTGATCGGCAGTCTGGTTGGCCTTGAAGGGTTTTCGTTGCAAGTGATCATCATCATGTCCGCGATGCCAACAGCCGTTTCCAGCTACGTCCTTGCCGACCAAATGCGGGGCGACGGAGACTTGGCCGCCAGTGCCGTGGTCGTTTGCACCGCTTTTTCCCTGTTTTCGTTGTCCGTCGTGCTGTTGCTAACCCAGTAAAATGATAAGAAAACTGGGAACGAATCGCCGCCCATTCGCGTCAGACGTATGAAATCAATCACTTCCTCTTACGACGATGCCGATTTGATTCGCCAAACCTTGGCGGGGCACGTATCTTCGTTCGAGCAATTGGTCGACAGGTACCAAAACCGATTGTTCCATTCGATGACGCATGTGCTGAGCAATTCGACCGATGCAGAAGACGTCGTCCAAGACGCTTTCGTGAAAGCATATTCCAAGCTGGACACGTTCCGTGGCGGCAGCCAGTTTTACACATGGCTGTATCGAATTGCGCACAACACCGCGATCAGCCAGTTGCGCAAACAAAAGAACCACCGGTCGAACTGTTCGTTGGAGGACAGTGCTGGCGCGTTGGTAGCGCAGGTGGAAGCCGACGCGGCGCCTCCATCGGCTCGGCTGGAACGGCAGGAGCAACTGCAGCAGTTGAAAGACGCGCTCGATCGATTGTCATCCGAACACCGGGCGATTCTGGTCATGCGAGAGATCGATGGTTTGGACTACGATGCGATTGCTCAAGTGTTAGACATTGCCGTCGGCACCGTCCGCAGTCGCTTGCACCGAGCAAGATCGCAATTGAAAGATGAATTGGAGCGTGCGAGTAGTCAAAAAGTCTGACAAAACAATTTGCCACAATGATGAGCTTCACGAATTAGATGAACCAACCGATTCCCAACGATGAATTGTTATCAGCTTACCTCGACAACGAGGTGACGCCCGAGGAACGTTTGCGCGTTGAGGAGCGATTGGCGACGGATGACCAGTACGCGGCGACGCTGGCTGCTTGGCAGCAACAAAGAAAACAGCTGCAAGCGTTGCAAAGCGATTCGATCGATGTGCGACAGCGTGTGCTGGCCGACGTGCAATCAAACAGCGACTTAAGCCCCAAATCAACCTCGACTAAAACGCTGTCCGATCGTTCCTTATCGCGATCCCGCACGCCGATCTTGGCAACGGTGGGCACGCTGGCCGCGTTGATTCTCGTTGGTGTATTCTTAGTGATGCCGCCGTCCGAGCCATCGGTTTCAATGTCCGACAAGAAAGTGGCAGCCGTTGATGAAGCGGAGGATGCCGAGGGCGTTGAAGCGCTGGCCTCGGACGCAGTGATCGGCGGATTGGCGACTTCCGGGATAGAGCTGGACGAGAGCCAGAACGAAAGTCGGGGTGACCGAGGCGAAGTGCCGTCCCTTACGGACGACAATTTTATGCTTCAAGAAGAGATCACTTCTGCTGAAACAGACATTGCGCACAACCGTCTGCGAGCTAAGGTGGCCACCAAGCCAAGTCGCTCAGCTATCTCCGCGCCCGCGCCTGCGGTGGCGGCGATGCCTGAGCTGATGGGTAAGCGTGCGATGGCGTCGCGAACAAACGACGGAGTGTCATTCGGCGCGCCGGCAGGTGGGCCTGTGGGGTCAGATGCCCAATCGATGGACGTTGAGTCAATGGGCGACGTCGTTCAGGCTCACACGGGCGAAGCAGCGAAAAAGACTGATGGGTCGACAGCAATGGGCTTGGGAGGGATGGATGATGTTGTCGGAAGCCCGACGGTGTTGTTGATCCAGCCCCTGGTCGCGAAATCCAAAGCGCCTGCACTCACTCTTGAACGATTCACTCAAACGTTGCGAACGTTAAAAATTGCGGCCAAGCGTGTGGTAGACCCGCCCGTAAAACAGGAACGCCGTCGCGGCACGAATTTGACAGGTAAAACGCTTCCTCCGGTCGCTCAGTTTCTTGCCACCGCCACCTCCCAGCAAATCGACACCCTGCGCCAGTCGCTGGCTGGAACGGCCAAGCTTACCGTCGTCGGTAGTGGTGCGAACGAAACAAAGGATGCCGGGCGAAACGGCGGCGTTTCCCTTTCCAAAACGCCGAAATCGCAACGAAGCAAACTCCGTCGAACCCAATCGCAAACGTATCGAATCCTGTTACTGCTCGATCCCACACAAAAAGTGGCCCCAGCCCCGCCAAGTCCAGCGGACACAAAGGCGGATCGGTAACAATTTCTTGGAATTTCTTGGCTCGCCCTTCCTGTCGCCTTTTGAGCTTCCGTTTGCGCCGTCTACCCTGCCCTGTCGGTTTTCGCATGGCACCAGCCGGTTCCTCGACAAGTTTTCCACTTCGCAATTGATCGGCTAAGGCCGTGTCGGGCTGCCCTGCCGGTTCGGTCTGACGTTGGGCCGCGTCCCCCGCGCCCGCGAGGGCTTAGCTATTCGTCACAACGCATCCTCGGTTGGCCCCTTCTTCGGTTGCTCTGCCGTGAATCTGCTAGTTTCGGGTTTTCTTGTTGGCCCAGCCCGGTAACTTTGATCTCTTTGAACGACCCCGCGATTCCACCAGACTATCGAGGAACCATGCGCGAAACAACGCTTGCCGAACTGAACCCAGAATCAACGCCGACCGCCGAAACGACCGAAAAATCGACCCCGTTCGTCGGCCAGTGGAACCAATTGATCTCCACGACGAACTGGGAGAAGGGCAAAATTATTCAGGACTGGCGACAGGCGCTGAAGGAATCCGATGCACCGGTTTCGCAGTACGCGGATGAAGCGTGGAGCCAATTGGTGGGCGGCGTGACGCCGCAGCATGTCGGCCGCTTGCGTCGTGCGTCCGAGCGTTTCGGCCACGTGTTCACCGAGTACGAAAATTTGTACTGGAGCCACTTCTACGCGGCGCTTGATTGGGACGACGCGGAAATGTGGCTCGAAGGCGCGGTCCAGTCGAAGTGGTCGGTGTCCAAGATGCGGCAGCAACGTTGGGAAACGCTCGGTAAGTTGCCCGGCGATAAACCTGACGCCGCCGACATTGTCGCGACCGAAGCCGACGAGGAAACTCAATCGTTGGCGTTGTCGGAAAAAGAGCGTAAGAACGATCGTGACTACATCGAAGGGCCCGTCCATGAAGGTCCTGACTTTGGTGACGAGCCAACCGGTTCTCGGTCGTCGTCCAACGCCATTGCCGAGATGGAGGTTGATGCTCCAACGGCTCCAATCGATCCGGTCAAGCATTTTGAGGCGTTTGACAGCCTTCCTGAAGACGTCAGTGAAGCCGCCAACGCGTTCAAGGTCGCCATCATCACTCACAAGGCCAGCGAGTGGGAGGATATTCCTCGGGACGATATGGTAGGCCTGCTGGACGCGTTGAAGCAATTGGCGCTGGCACCGCTCAGTTAAAGCTATTGCTTCTGTGGATGGCGGTGGTTTGGGCGACGAGGTTCGCCAACGAGAAACTGAAAACGGCTTTTTGACAGCCACGAATCGAGCGAATGCCTACATGGGCAGCAAGATTCGTGGCTGTTTTCGTTTTCGTTTGTTCTATCATGCCAATCACCGCCCGAACGTGTTTTCCTCGCTGCGGCTGGGCCTACTTTCTGCTGACCGGTTGCCTTTCTACAATCAAGGCTTTCAAGATATTTCTCAGCCCACGGAGACCCTATGTCCACCAACGCGCCACTTAATCGTAAACTTCGTATGGCCCTTGTCGGCGGCGGGCGTGGCAGTTTTATCGGTCGGGTTCACGCGACAGCGGCGGTACTGGACAACCGCGCGGACTTGGTCGCCGGTGCCCTTTCATCCGATCCGGTCAGAGCCAAGGAATCGGCGGCCGATTACGACATCGCCGATGACCGCGCGTATGGCAGCTATCAAGAACTGATCGAAAAAGAGCTTGCATTGCCTGAGGATCAGCGAATCGACTTTGTTAGCGTTGCGACGCCCAACCACACGCATTTCGAGATTTCGAAAGCGGCGGTTGAGGCCGGGTTCAACGTGATCTGCGACAAGCCGTTGACCCTCGATTTCGCGCAGGCCGAAGAACTTGCGGTGGCGGTTGAAAAATCTGGCGTTGTGTTTGCTGTAACACATAACTACACCGGGTACCCTCTGATTCGACAGGCTCGTCAAATGGTTCTCGACGGTGAACTGGGCGACATCATGGCCACCCGAGCCAACTACATTCAGGGTTGGTTGGTGACCAAACTAGAGGACGAGAATCAAAAACAGGCCGCATGGCGAGTCGACCCTAAGAAAAGCGGCGCGGCGGGAGCGTTTGGAGACATTGCGACGCATGCTTACAACCTTGGCCGCTACGTGACTGGCCTGCTGCCGGCTCATATTAGTTGTAACCTCAAGTCGTTTGTCGATGGCCGAGTTCTTGATGATTACGGGCACGCGCTCATTCGATACGAGAACGGAGCGTTGGGGACCGTAACGGCGTCCCAGATTTCGCATGGTCGCGAAAATGATTTGACGCTGGAGGTCGATGGCACCAAGGGCAGCCTGTCGTGGCGGCAAGAGAACCCGAATGAGCTGTGGGTGCGTACCAATGGCCAGCCGCATCGTCTGTACACCCGCGATCCGAATGCACCGTACATGAAACCTGGCGCGGCCGAGTCCTGTCGTTTGCCATCGGGGCATCCGGAAGCATTCTTCGAAGCGTTCGCCAACGTGTACCGCAGCGCCTACGACGCGATGTGTCTGCGAGCGAGCGGGAAAGATTTCGAGAAAGTCGATACGATTTACCCCAATGTTAGCGACGGCGTGGAGGGCATGTACTTCATCCAGCAAAGCGTCGCCAGCAGCAAAGCAGACGGAGCTTGGTTGCCCCTGTCGCACGATGCGGCGCGGGTTTAATTGCTTATTTTGGAAACCGGTTGGCCGAACGGCGATCGCTGCGGTGAGCTTTTAGTAGTGAGGCGGTTTTTCCTCTTCCGCGTTTCGTGCTTCGGCGGGCTCTTTCGCCCGCTCGAGCTGGTCGGTCAATTTGGCGACCGACCGTTTGAGTTGCTCGAGCCGGTTCGCTTGATCGATCACGACTTGGTTCAACTGGTCGTAATCATTCTGCAAATGCATCAGCGACAGCTCAAGCTTTTGCAGCCGCTGCTCGTCCGCTTTTGGTGAGTGATCGTTGTTCATGGATTTATTGATACCAGCGAGCCGGTCACCGGGACAAGAGCTGGCTTGTTTACTCATCGGGCCGGACGGAGAAACCCGCGTTCTTGATGGTTCGTATCAGATCATCCAGCTCGAACTGGCCTGTGACGGTTGCCTGGTTGGTTTGAAGATTGGCGTAAGCGGAAGTGACGCCCGGTTTCTGTTGGAGCAGTTTCTCTAGCTGATTCACACAGCTCTGGCAGTGCATGCCGTCGACCCCGATCGTCGCCGAATGCTCATCCGCACGTACGTTCAGTTGGCCTGCGGTCGCGCGGTGACGTTGCCACTGCTGCCAAACGCACCAGCCGATCAAACCTAACAATACGGCAGCACAAAGTTGGCTGAACCAACCGATATGATGATGGGCGTGAATGTCTTTCGATGTGACGGTCGCGACCAATAGCTCGGAGAACAACCAAGCACCCAACATGCTGCCGACGATGATTGTCACCAGACAGACGACCGTTGTCCGACCGCCGAACCGACTGCGTATGGCGCCAATGGTTGCCACGTTGGTTGCTGGCCCCGCCATCAGGAACACCAACGCAGTGGCCGGATCGAGACCGCCCTGCACTAGCGCCGCGGCGATCGGAACCGATGCGGTCGCACAAACGTACATGGGAACGGATATCGCCAAAGTCAGCAGCATCGCTGGAAAAATCCCTAGGCCAGAAATGCTGGCCAGCCATGACGGTGGCAGCCAGATGTTGATTGCCGCCGATAACACCACGCCAAAAATCAGCCACATCCAAATTGATTGTAGGATCTCAATGGCGTGTGACCACAGGCGGTTCCACCACGGATGTTGATCGTCGCTAGTAGGATCGCGAACGGAATGGATCTGTTCGGTTTCCTCGGTCCCCGAATCGTCACTTTCGCGTGTTACGCCGGTGCTAGTATCGGCCAAGATACCGCCGATCATGCCGGTGATCGCCGCAACCACCATTTTGAAGATCGCAAATGGCCAGCCGAAAAATGAGGCGCTCACCAGAATCGAATCGATACCCGTTTGGGGTGTGCTAATAAGGAAACCGACCGAAGCGCCGTCGCTGGCTCCTTGGTTCTTTAGTCCGATTCCTGCAGGTACGACCCCACACGAGCACAGTGGCAGCGGGACCCCCAGCAACACGGCTTTGGCGACGCCCGCGACCCCGTGAAAGCGTCTTTTGATAAAACCTTGGGGCAGAAAAGCGTGTAGCAAACCAGACAAAAGCATGCCTGACAGCAGCCACGGGGCCAGTTCGCAGAAGACTTGCCAGCTTGCAGAAATCATAAACAGTCAAAAACAAACAAGAAAATGACGACGGGAAAACCGATCCTACCTGCTGAACCATCGGTCCACGTCGTGCGTCATTGTCATCGAGCCGATAGAATCAATCCAGAGCAACCGCGCGCGGCAGCCGTCGTAAACTGAAGCCCAGACACTGAAAAATCTGTTTCAACATGCCAGCTGACTCGAACCCAGACACTTCCTCGATCGACGAAATCGCCCAGCAACTGGCCAGCAGCGTTTGCGAGGCCGAGGGTGCCCGTCATAGTGCTCCTGTGCCCGATGTGCATCGGTTAGTCCACGTCATCCGCCGGTTGCAAGCGATCGCCTATCCGGGTTTTCATTTTCATGGTACTCCGCCTGACGATTTGCAGGCGCTCGTTGCCAGTGAGCTTGTGCAGATTCACGCTCGACTGGCTCGCGAGATTGCTCATGCGATTCAAAGGAACCGGGAAGCCTGCGAGGACATGGGGAAACCGCTGCTTGACACGGATCATCAACCGCCCGAGTCCGAACTTCCGGCGTATAGCGAACGTCTGGCGTCCGAGTTTCTGGCTGAGTTGCCAACGATTCGGTGCTCGCTGTTGACCGACGTGCAGGCTGCGTACTCGGGTGATCCTGCGTGTCGCAACCTGGATGAAGTGATCCTTTGCTATCCCGGTTTGCACGCGATTACGGTTTATCGGCTGGCCAACGTAATGCAGAGAATGCACATTCCGTTCATACCGCGAATGATGACCGAGTGGGTGCACAACGAGACGGGTGTGGACATTCACCCGGGTGCGACGATTGGCGATCACTTTTTTATCGACCACGGGACCGGTGTCGTGATTGGCGAGACCTGCGTCATCGGTCAGCACGTCAAAATCTATCAAGGCGTGACCCTTGGTGCGCTGAGCTTTCAGCAGGATGAGTCGGGCGAGCTGGTGCGTGGCACCAAGCGTCATCCGACGATCGAAGACAACGTGGTCATTTACGCTAACGCGACCGTGCTGGGCGGCCGAACCGTTGTCGGCAAGGGCTCGGTGATTGGATCCAGTGTCTGGTTGACCCATAGCGTCGACCCAGCCACAACCGTGATCATGGAGAAGCCCCGCCTACGGATGCGAAACGAGCGCGGCGACGATGGCCTCAAGCCGGTTATCGATTATCAGATTTGATCGGACCGTCGCCCCAATCGCCGCTGCGGTTACTTCGAGGCAAGCAGGTTGCAGTAGTCGACCGCGATGTTGAGGACTTCTTCAAGATAGTAATCTTTCTCGATGCCCTTTTTTGATTCCATCTGCTTTTCGATCGCCTTCTCGTCTTCTTTTTCCGCGTTGAGCTCGCGACGACGAGCAAGAAACTTTTCCTCATTGAGCGAAAAGCGTTTTAGGTTCTTTTGCTCGACGTATGTCGCGATCCGACGCTTGCGCTTGGCAAACTCTTCCGACTGTTCGATACGAGCCTGCGACTTGGCCGCCAATTGTTCTGTCATGGCGCTGCTGGTCAATGGCAAGCGGCGGTAGCTGGCCTGACGAATACGATCGAACTCGACCGGGTAATCAAGATCCGATTCGCACACGTCCATCTTGTCGCTGATCGAGGGTAGAACCAGATCCGAAAGGACGCCTCGCAGTTGAGTGCTGTCGCCATTCGGGCGATAGAACTGCTGCATCGTGATTTTCAACGCGCCGAAAATGCTCGGTGGGTTGCGGAATTTGAAAACGTACTGGTTGAGGTTCATCAAACTTTGCACGGTGCCTTTACCGTGGGTCGTCGTGTCGCCAACCACCAGGCCACGTCCGTAATCTTTGACCGCTCCCGCCAGAATTTCGCTGGCACTCGCGCTGAACTTACTGGTCAGCACGACCAGCGGCTTGTCCCATGCCATCCCGGGATCATCGTCGTTCAGTTCCCTGATCTGGCCCTGTGAGTCCTTGACCTGAACCACGGGCCCTCGGTCGATAAACAGACCCGTGCAATCGATCGCCTCACGTAGGCTGCCGCCACCGTTGCGACGCAGGTCAAGAACCAGAGCGTCAACATTCTTTGAGTTAAAATCGCTGAGGATCCGACGCACGTCCGTTGTGGTGCTCCGGCCACCCACCATGTCGCCCATTCCAGCGTAGAAACTCGGTAGCTCGATCACGCCGATATTGAACGGCGAGCCATCGGGTTTGGTGCCTTGTTCGAACACTTCGCCCTGAGCGGCACTTTCCTCTAGTTTGATCTTTTCGCGGACGATTGAGACGGTTTTCACGACGGTGTCGTTCTCGGTCAGGATCTGCAAGCGAACAACCGTGCCCGCTTTGCCGCGGATCATGGCCACCACGTCGTCCAGCTTCATGCCGGTCACATCCACGATGTCGCTGCCGTGTAACCGAACGAGCTTTTTGTAGGCTCGACCTCCGTCGGCGTCACCTTGAGCGACACCTGTGATTTTGTCCTCGACTTCGAGGCCACCTTGGGTATCCACGGCCCCGCCGGCCACAATACTTTTAATGACCGTGTAGCCGTCATCGGTCGCCTGCAGCGTTGCCCCGATGCCTTCGAGTTCCAGCCCCATTTGAATCATGAAGTTCTCAAACGAGCCCTTGGACATGTAGGTCGTGTGCGGGTCGTAGCTGGTCGTCACCGACGTTACGTAAAGCTCGATCACATCTTCACTGTCGAACTGATGCATACGCTTGGCGTAGGAGCGATATCGTTTTCGCAGTCGCTCTTTCGGGTCCTCAACATCGACCGTGACGTTATCGGGCGTGCTGTCTTCGGCTTCGCCATTGGATTCATCAGCCGCGGCTTCTTCTGCGTCTTTCTTTTTTTGCTCTTCGTCACCGCGAAGAACCAGCAGGCTGTACTTGATCCGCTTTCGCCATCGGTCGCGAACTTCTTCCTCGGTCGCTGCGAACTCCATCAGGTCCGGGTCGGTGACGATTTCTTCTTCGATGTCGAAATCATGCTCGGCATCGACTAGCTCAACCGCCAACTCTGTCCGTTCGTCCAGCCGCTGTAAAAATCGATTGAAGATTTCGTAAGCCGCCGTGAAATCCTTTTGTCGCATCTGGTCGTCAAGCAACGTTTTGTACTTGTTAAACTCGGCGATGTCGGACTGCAGGAAGTAAACCTTCAATGGATCGAGGTTCTCGATGTAGTTATCGAACGCTCGGATCGAGCGAGAATCGTCCAGCGGATGATTTGAAAGATGCATCCCTTCCATCAACGTCGTCACCATCGTCGTCGCCTGGCGGTCATTGCGACTGGGTGGCGTGAGTTCTTCGGCATGCGTTTGCGGCAAAAGACCCAATACTGTGATCACAAGTCCCAACACGTAAGAGCCGCGGAAAACGATCGCTGGGAGTTCAACCGATGACGCAGTGCCCTGTGGGACACGTCGCTGCCGCGATACAAGACTCGTTAGTGGTAGGGAAGCGAACTTCATCATCAATCCTTGTCTATTTTCGCGCCGTGTTAAAATCGACGCTTCTTACGTGGTTGAACCTTCGAATCGTAGACCTTCATTAGTCGTGAAGCAAGGCCGCTCGGCTGTCTGAAACGCTCGCATTTTCTTGGTTTCCAACTGACGGGTGTGTCGGACCGTGTTGGGTTCATCGACGAATCGGGATCCGCGAATTACAATACGGTCCCGCAGCGTTGAGTGTCACAGGTTTCAATTGCTGCCGCGCCAGCGGGATGCGCGGGCTGGTGTTTTAGCCTGTGCTTGTCCTCTCCTTCTGACACGATTGAATCAGTGCCTGCATTTTTGACTATGAACGCCGGAGCCAACGCCGGCGCCCGGTTCGAGCTGTCACCCAACGACACGAATTTGCTCGGTCGCGACTGGCAATGCTTGATTGTTCTTAATGATCCCCAGTGCTCGCGCGTCCACGCTGAGATCTATCGCAATGACGAAGGCTGGTGGGTTCGCGATCGTGACAGTAGTAACGGAACCTTCGTCAACGGACAGGTCACCGATCACGCACGGGTCATGGAGGGCACGGAAGTCCGCATCGGTGCCAGCCTGCTGACTTTCAGCGAAGCGGAATCACCCGCCCGCCAGGAGCCACGCTCCGAATTGGGAACCGATCCTCGTGGTACGTCGAATCAGACCATTGTGTTCGACGAGTCAATGAATCCGCGCGAAACGGGCCAGTACACGTTGGACTTTTTGAAGGGCCATAACTGGGGCAAGGATTTTTTCTTCCTGTTCCAACTGAGCGTCAAACTGCTCGCGGTGGATGACCCGGACCAGGTCACTGCTGTTTGCTTGAAACGACTATCCGAACGCACGCGGGCGTCGCTGGCCGGGTTCCTATGGCTGTCCGACGATGGGGAGCTGAAACCCAAAGCCGTTTATCCGCTGCCGGACGATGATTCTGAACCGCTAACCGATAGCTCCGCAATGTTAGAGCTGGATGCAGCGCTCACCAAACGCGTTGTTTTGCAGAAGCGAGCCGTGCGGGTTGAGCAGGACGAGCACCAGCCGGGTGTTTACAGCGACAGCATCTGCGTGCCGCTAATCGAGTCGGATGAAGTGATCGGAGCGATTCACTTGTATCGGACCAACAGTCCGTTCAACGATTCGCATTTTCAGTTGGCCTGTGCGATGGCCAACATCATGGTCCGTTCGCTACAGCGAGCCAACCGGCACGTGTCGCTGGCGGTCAAGCACGATCGCTTGGTCGAAAAATCGGCCACCTTTGATGAAATGTTGGGCGAGAGCGAATCGATGCTGACGCTCAAGTCAAAAATCGGGCGCGTTGCCAAAGCCTCGGGTGTGGTGCTCGTGCGCGGCGAAAGCGGTGCGGGTAAAGAACTGGTGGCTCGCGCGATTCACAAAGCGGGCCCGCGAGCGGATCGGCCCATGCTGAGCGTTAACTGTGCCGCGATTCCTCGCGACCTGATGGAAAGCCAGCTGTTCGGCCACAAAAAGGGCGCGTTCACCAGTGCGGATCGCAATCATGACGGCTGGTTCAAGCAGGCGGATCTCGGCACGCTCTTCTTGGACGAAATTGGCGAACTGACGCTTGAGGGACAAGCCAAGCTACTGCGAACGCTCGAGGGCCACCCCTTCCTGCCCGTCGGCGGCACCGAAGAAATTCAAGTCGACGTGCGCGTCATCTGTGCAACGAACCGGGACTTAAAAGAGTTCGTCGCCGAGAAACGATTCCGCGAGGATTTGTTTTATCGCTTGAGCGTGTACGAGCTGTACATTCCGCCGCTGCGTGATCGCGAGGGCGACGTGCAGATGCTGATCGATTTCTTCCTGGACCATTTCCGGACCCAGCACGGCAAGCCAGATTTGAAACTGTCTAAGGCCGCGAACACTCGGCTGCTGGCTTACCAGTGGCCGGGGAACGTCCGGCAGTTGCGAAACGTGATCGACAGCGCGATCGTGATGTCTGAGGGCAATGAGATTGACGCGTGTGATCTAGGAATCCGCGACGCGAGCGACGGCGATTTTGAAACGCTCCGCATCGATCACTGGGAGCGAAAATTGATCATTGACGCGTTGAAGCGAACGGGCAACAGCGTCCCCAAAGCCGCCGAACTGCTCGGCATCAGTCGTGCCACGCTGTACCGAAAAATTGAAGAGTACGGCATCGAACGAAAGTAGCCGCGGTCGCTAAGTGAAAAGCGCTGCGCTGACAGCGAGCACGATCACCGCCAATAAGATGCAGGCCAGCACTTTGACGATGATCGAGGTGCGGTATTTGATGTCGGGAGTCTGTGCAATCACGTTTTGATACGACGGTGCTAGGACAACATGACCTTTCTCGCTGTGGACTAACCACAGCACGTAGACGTTCACCAAAGTGCCAATGGGAAAGCTCAGTAGTCCCAAAACAGCAAGCACCGTCGCGGGGGTTTTGGTCCAAGGTTGAACTTTCCTAAGCCCCATGCCGACCCACATTTGGCACAAGCCGACAACCAACAGGAAAGCACAAATGATCAACTCAAACACGCCCACCGCGCCCATTCCGGCAATCCCGTAGACCAGAAAGGCGGCCGAGATGAGTGCGATGACGCCGCCCAAGACGTACAGTGAACCAATTCCTTGCAGCGAAGCCTCGTGAGTCAGGTGCCGCGTTCGAATAACTGCCGCATCGCTGCTCGAACCCTCATCAGGCGTCGCCACCTCAAGCACCGTCGGCGCGCGGTAGGGGTTGTCGAGGTTGGGGTCGATGTTACTCATGGCTTTGCCTCGGTTGCACGAAATGGGATTCACGATAAAGCTAACATGGCCAGCGTCGCGATGCAACAAAATCGACGTAGCGAATAAGCTGGTCCGACTTATTTAGAAATTTTTGCTGGCCGCACATGCCCTCCAATATTGAAATTAAATTTCGCGTCAACGATTTGTTGTTGGTTGAGCGCGCGGTCGCGGAAATCACGAGCGACGGCCCGGAGTTGTTGATCCAAGAGGACGTGTACTTTCCCGTCCCGCGAGGCCGATTGAAGCTGAGGAAATTCGCCGATGGCGAGGCTGAGCTGATCGCTTACAACCGCTCGGATGAACCAAATGTTCGCGAAAGCCATTGGCAGCGGTATCCAACTGGCGACGCTGATGCCTTGCAAACCACCTTAGCCGCGACCCTCGGGACGGGCGTTACAGTTTGCAAACGCCGGACGTTGTACTTGATCGATCAAACTCGTGTGCACCTGGACACGGTCGATCGACTGGGGACGTTTGTCGAGCTTGAGGTCGTGTTGCGAACTGGCCAGTCGCAGGCCGGCGGAACGCAAACGGCGGATCGGTTGATCCAAAAACTTGGTTTGGCAAACGCGGAACGAATCGCCGGTTCATACGCGAATCTCTTGGGTGCCCTCGAAGAGAACTAAAGCTCTTGTCGCTTGGCTCGCAACGACATCAGTCGTCCAGAGGGTGCTTTTCCACCTTCTGATCGATCTGATCCGCTTGTCGGGCAACCGCTTCGCGTTCAACCGAGGCAGGCGACTCGCTCACGACCATCGTGCCGGCCCACAAATCACCCAGCCGTTTTCGATCGGGGCGAAAGTTGGCGACCGCCAGTTCGACGATCGAACCAATTGGAAACAGTAAAAATATTAGGTTGCGTAGAATCAGTTTGGCAGCGTTAGGGGTTTCGCCCGTGTTGGCATCAACAACGCGACAGCCGGTCAACCATTTCCCAAGGCTTTTTCCCCAGAACAGATCTTTCAACAGCAAGTAAGCCAAAAACCCAAACGGAGCACAGAAAACGAACGCTGCGAGGAAGCTCCTCGCTGCGTAATTAAGGCGAATGGATGAGTCTAACGCGTTTGCCAATGATAAGAAAACAATCCAGATCACGACAAATGGAAGCAGGTCGATCAAATGTCCCCACTCGCGCCGCCGCATGATGCCGACCAACTGCGCCGCCGACAAGTTTGGAGTCCACGCTTGTTCCTTGGAGGTCTCAGGCTCCAAAGCCTCGATCTGCGCATCCCCACGACGGATCACGGCGTAGGTAATGAGCAACACCAGCGAGGCCAAATGCAAAAACGCTCCGATCCAAGCTTGGATTCCGATCAAGGAATAGTAAAACTGACCGCCCCCGAATCGATAGCCACCGCTGCTGATCATCAGCGTCGCGGTCTCGAGCCAGAGGCTATTCAGTGGGATGACGAGAAAGCTGATGATGACGAAAGCAAGAAAGGCTCGCTTCGCCGCTCCGGCCGGCCAGCGAACGGCGATCGCAATCACGACGACCGCAAGAATCACAGTCAGCAGGCTACCGACAAGCATGATCAAACTAAAAAACGCCATCATCCCCCCCCCGCTACGTCAGACTGCACCCACGCATTCCAGTCTACCGAACGCGCA
>CAZLFF010000028.1:0-31002 GCA_964558755.1 uncultured Pirellulaceae bacterium | reverse complement strand
ATGTCAACGACTTCGTCACCGTTTAGATCCAACTGAGCCAGAGCGCCGGTTGCCGGTGAGTCAAGGTTGTTGATGTACTCGTCTAGGTCGTCGTAATCCACGTCGCCGTCAGCATCGAAGTCGCCCAGCATGACAGCCGAGTCATTGGGGTTAAAGATGGCAGCCAAACGATGGATGCGGGTGTTCTGCGGGTTGCCTGTGTTGCCCGACGCTCCGTCACGGATTGCAAACTGAAGACGCTCTCCAGCGCTAAAAATACCCGTGTCCTCGATCACTGTTGTTACGGTGGAACCAAGCTGAGTTCCATCGGCCGTTTCAATTTTCGTGTCGACGGAAAACGTCGATGTCGAGGTCCCATCGGAAGAAGCGTATGTCACATCCGAAACAATTCGAAACACATCCGAAGGATTAAGATCCGTGCTGTTGTTCGGAACACCCAGTCCTAAATCCGCGGCAGACGCGGCGGCGATTTGACCGTCGGTGTGCCCGTTAGCTCCCCCAGCGGTCAAGCTGTATGCCTGAATGGTGCTGTCGTCTGCAGTCGTGGGATCACCTCCAAGATTGAATCGGAACGCTTGAGCTACACCCTGAGTCGGTTGAAATTCACCGCCTCCGGATCCGGCTCGGAAGCCAAAGAAAAAGTTGTTGTCTTGGCTATTCCCCTCAATAAAGGTGCCGGGGGCACTGGCGTCTTCAATGGAAGGTTTGTCGAACGAAATCTCGGAAATCAAACGAATCGAGTCGCCGACGGAGATCTTCGGCTGACCAACGAAAATGTTTGCCGTGTTGTAATTGCTCAGCGATTGAGTCTCGATCGCATACCCGTTGGCCGTATCAACATTCAGGTATCCGGAATACTTGTCGAGCGTGCCATCGGTGGGCTGAGTGTCAGAGCCCTGAAAACCAACTTGCGGGAGGTTCACAGGTTCGAGGCCGAGATCACCGCCCAGAAGACCGTCGACAAACGGGCCCCGGTTGATGGTTGCACCCGTGAACAATCCATCTGCATCAGTCTCGGCAGTAATTTGGTCGCTGGCGGTGAAATCGTAGTCAAAGAACACAGTGTTGTCGGCAATTTGGCCGAAAGTAGGCAGCGCGGCTACCAAAACAGCTGCGGTCGCGACGAAAAACATTCTCTTAAGCATGTTTCAATTCCTGTTGGAGTGAATTGCGGAAGGCATGACAGACTAGGCGGGGTGCGAATAAGCACTAGACACAGCCCGCGTAGCAACTAGCTCATGCTGTCGGTGGATCAGGCTGCGTAAAACGTTTGTTCGACCCTGGATGTAAAATGTTAACAATCAAAGCCGACCGTTGGAACCAAAAGAGACCATGGACGAGGGTTTTTTTTGCAAACAGTCCTGCCAAGATCGTGTTTAAGGGTGCTGTATTACCCTTTGGTCGGGTCGTTTAAGAAGTGTGCGAGTCCGGTCGCCGGTCGGTCTGCGCGATCGCCCGTACCGAGCCGATCGAAAGTTCGATTACCGAACTCAAGTTGGTACCGCCGACCGTTTTGGTTTACGTCACGAGCTGAGCTTCATATTTCCGGTGCTATTGACCAGCACCGCGCGTGGAATCCGCTGTGTGAATTTTTCCATCTGTTGAAAGAACGGACGTTCTTGGCCTTCGCGGGGCAACTCAAAACCTAGGAAGACAATTGCTGCATCCCGTGATTGTTTTCCGATGACGTGATGCGTGTGCGCGGAGACAAACACTCGGGCTTCGACGGGGATCCGAGACTCTTCTGCCAGCGATTTCAAGTGTTTGAGAACCTCGGCCTTTCCTTCCTCATTGGGGACGACGCGCATCAGGCGGACGGTGCGGTTCCGCCACTTAGGGTTTTGCTTTAGCAGATGGGCCAACAGCAACATCAGTTCTCCGTTTTTGTGGCCCCGCCACCAAACGTCGATCGTACCGGGCGCGGCTAGTCGCGGATTGTCGGGTTCGTCCGTTAGCCGAGCGATCACAATATTGCGACGCAGAGCTTCAATTACGCGTAACGATGCCACCAGTGGTTCGGCTTTCTTTTCAGCGTCCGGCCAGCCAAGTAACAACGTGTTGGGCCGCAACGCGCCGAGGCCACTGCATTGGATCAAGTACTCGATGCCCTCGGTGAGGGTCGGTGATGCGACGACGTTTGGAAAGGCCTCGAGGCGTTCTTCGACAATGAACTTTTCTAGCAGCTCCTCTTGGTTGGTGATGCGGTCGATTCGATCTTCGACTTCCCCTTGGATGACTTGCCCCAGATTCAGAATGCCGTTGCCATGAGTCAACCAGTGCCCAAGGACCGCTAGATTCAACCGCGAGCCACCTTTACCGCTCATTGCTAAAATGATGGGCCGCCAGTTTTTTGGGTGGTACAAACTGCGTTCAAGCTTTAGCAGGTTCTTTCTCGTTCGCGCGAATAATAGACCGCTGTTTAAGTCGCCCCACCGAGCCTCAACCTGCTTGCAGTAGATGAAGAAGTAGATTGCTCCCATCAGCGCTGTCGACAGCATCGCAACGGGTGCGTTAATCAGCAGCATCACGCTCGCGCAGCCGATTGTGCCGAGCAGTGAAGTGATCCAGTGACTGTACCGAAAGGTGGGTCGATACGACGGGTTACGCGTGATGCCTTCGTAAAAGGTGGCCAAATTGATCGTGCCGTACGTGATCATAAACGCCATCGTGATTAGCGGGGCAATGGTGTTTAGGTCGGCTGCCAAGATGCAAAGCGTCGAAATCACAAACGTCGCAATTGTCGCCCGTCGAGGCTCTGCTGCCGAGCCACTGCCGATACGAAACGTTCTCAAGGAGCGAAAAATGCTGTCCTTGGCCAAGGCTTGCAGGATGCGTGGCGCGCCCATCATGCTGCCTAGTGCGCTTGAAAGCGTGGCTGCGAAGACACCCGCGGTCACCAGTGCGGGCCAGACCGCGATCTTGCCGACGATCATGATGTCTGATTGCAAAACGTCGGCGGATCGACAGCCTGCCAAGGCTAATCCCATGACGGCGTAGACGATTGCGGTGACGGCGATCGCCCACAGCGTGCCCGACGGGATGCTTTTGCTTGGGTCTTTCAGGTCGCCAGACATGTTCGCACCCGCCATGATGCCCGTCACCGCCGGGAAAAATAGCGCAAACATGGTGAACAGGCTCTCTTTGTCGGTGTAAGCCGGTTGGAAGTTCTCCGAAACATTGGCCCATGAAAAAGAATTGATCGCCCCGGCGAAGAAAGACGCCAACGCTAACACCAAAATTCCGAGGATGAAATACTGAACCTTGATCGTCCAGCCCGCGCCAATGTAGACACAGGTGAACACGATTAGGTTGGTCACGAGGGCGATGGTTTTGGCGGACACGCCATCCCCCAACAGCGGCGCGAGCGCTTCAGTAAAACCGATCACGTATAAGGCAACCGAGATCGCCTGCGCGAAGTAGAAAACGATGCCAATCGCGCCACCGAATTTGACACCCAACGAGCGGCTGATCAAAAAATAGGCTCCGCCGCCCTGCACTTTCGTGTTAGTCGCGATTGCCGAAAGGGACAGAGCCGTTAGCAAGGTAATAATTTTCGCCGCAGCCAAAATCAGCAGCGTCCAGAGGAGCCCGGCGTTTCCGACGACGACGCCGAAACGCAAGAACATGATGACGCCCAGAATCGTCAACACGCAGGGCGTGAAAACACCGCCAAAGGTACCGAAGCCACCGGGGGCCGGATCAGCATCACGCGGGCTGCGCAACGCGGCAGCATCGGAACGCTTCGATTGGGTGGGCATGGGGTGTCGTCGAGAGGTTCATGTCGGGCGATCGACATGGGATCGCTCCACCACATGGTACCCGCAAATCCAATTCACCGCGCCGGTAGCAAACGTGACTGATGCGTTGATTTTTCTATGCTTTGACTCAGCGTCAGCCGGCCCTCCAAGGCCAAGCCTCCCGCTTGGGAAGTTCTCGTCTTCGTAAGATTATTGGCCGTCAGACATCGAAGTGGGGCGTTCGAAGCAGCTGCCAAACAGCTTGTTTACGAGGGTTGCCAACTGTGGTTTTTTATGGCCTGATTTCGTCAAGAAAAAAACTGCAACGGAAAGCTGAATGAAGGCTCGACTGTAGGCCGGAAACGAAAGGTCAGAGGTCTAGTTGCGGCTAGATGCATCGGAACGTTTCGAGATGTGCGCAGCAACATCTGGCTGTAATATGCAGCGGATTGCCTTGAACGTGTCCACAACGCATACCAGATGAATTGCGACATCGCGCAGTAGCGGTCGCCACGACGACTCGCCAATCAATCCGCCTTCTTCGGCTTAGCTGGTTTCGATTTTTCGCCGCTCGATTTGCTCGACGCGTCCGACTTGCTTTCACTTTTTGATGACGAGTCGCTGGATGCCTTTTTGTCTTTGTCGGCCGCTTTTTTGTAGCCTTCGCTACGGTAGTCGGTTTCGTAGAAGCCGCTGCCTTTGAACATGATCGCGGCGCCGGTTCCGAACAGCCGGCGGGCTTTCTTTTTCTTGCACTCGGGGCACGCCTTCACCGGGTCTTCGGTGATGCGTTGGAACAGTTCCCACGTGTGTTGGCACGCGTCGCATTCGTAGTCGTAGGTCGGCATGAAAAGGATGTCGGGTTGAGGGTTTTGGTTGCAGGGGCCCTTGCCTGGCTAAGGCTCGTTCTCGCTATGCTTCTTCCGCCGGGCCGGTGCTGACGAACACTTGGCTGGGACGGATGACGCGATCGTGCAGTTCGAAGCCAGGTCGCATGTCCATCATCACCGTGTTGGCGGGATATTCATCGCTGGCTTGCATTTGAATCGCTTGGTGTTTGTTGGGATCGAAAGGTTGACCAACCGACTCGATCTTCTTGCAGCCTTTATCCATGAGTGCATCTGAGATCTGTTGGGCCACCATTTTGACACCCGTCAGCAGTCCCTCACCGGATGGGTCCAGTTCGTGGGCTTCGATCGCTCGTTCGAAGTTGTCCAAGGCTTCGAGGATCTGCTGCATCAACGGTAGCGACGCGTACTTGAGCGAATCTTGTTGTTCGCGACGTGTGCGACGACGAAAGTTGTCCAGATCGGCGTGTGCCATCAGGACTCGCTTTTCCGCGTCGGCCAACTCGGCCTGAAGACTTTCGATCGTCGGTTCAGCCGGAGCATCGTCCGCCGTCGATTCCATCGCCGCATCAACTGCATTGAGGTCGTCTGTCGTCGCCGTTTCAATCTGTGGTTCGTTGGCGTCCGGGGCCGGTTGGGCTTCGGCGTTTACGTCTTCCGGATTCGGATTGTCGATGTCGGTGTTCATGTTTGGTTGATTCGGTTGGCTGAATTCTGCGTGCGGCTATTCCGTTGCCGCGAAGTAATCGGTCAATCTGGTAAGAAAGTTCTTCCGTTCGGGAAGAACGTCGGTTTCTTCTAAAGCCGCCAGTTGGCGAAGGAGTTCTTCTTGCTCGGCGGAAACCTTCTTCGGCGTTTCGATGAAGGTCTGGACAAGCAAGTCGCCTTTTCGGCTGCCGCCCTGGGGATTGGGCATTCCTCGCCCGGCGAGTTTGAAAACCTCGCCTGACTGCGTGCCGCGGGGAACTTTGATCTGGTCTGGTCCATCGAGCGTGGGAACTTTAATTTCCGCGCCGAGGGCTGCTTGGGTGTAGCTGATCGGCATTTGCAGGATTAGGTTGTCGCCATCCCGGTGAAACAGTTTGTGTTTTCGGACGCTAATGAAGCAATAGCAGTCACCATTCGGCCCGCCGTTGGGGCTAGGTTCACCCTCGCCGCTCAGGCGGACTCGCATGCCGTCGTCGACGCCAGCGGGAATGGAAACGTCCAGTTGGACTTGCTTTTTGATTTGGCCTTGGCCACGACAATCGTTGCACGGGTCGACCACGATTTTGCCTTCACCGCGACAAACCGGGCAAGTCGTTTGGACGCGAAGAATGCCGGCCGATTGTAGGACTTGACCGCGACCGCCGCATTGTTGGCATGCGGCAACTTCGCTGCCCGGTTTGGCGCCGCTGCCATCACAGGTGCCGCAATGTTGGTGGCGGTCGAAGTCGAGCGTTTTTTCAACGCCCTTGGCGGCTTCTTCGAGTGTCAGTGTCACGTCCGCCCGGACATCCGCACCGCGACGGACTCGGTTGCCACCGCGCCCAAAAAAATCCCCGAACCCACCGCCGCCTCCGCCGAACATTTCTCCGAAAGCTGCAAAAATGTCCTCGGCCGAGCCGAATTGGCCGGCTCCGCCTTCGACGCCCGCGTGACCATGGCGATCGTAGCGGCTGCGTTTGTCGCTGTCGCTAAGTACTTCGTATGCTTCGGCGGCCGCTTTGAATCGCGCGTCGGCGTCTTCGTCACCCGGGTTACTGTCCGGATGAAACTTGACGGCCAGTTTTCGGTAGGCTTTCGAGATTTCACGGTCGGACGCGTTACGTTCGACTTGAAGAACCTCGTAGTAGCAAGTCTTGGCCATCGGGTGGTTGTCGGTTGGAGAAACTGAGATTCATTTTGAAAAACGGGCCACCTTCGCAGGCGGCCCGATGGTTTTCATTTTCTATCGACGAGCGATTGTTTAAGAGATCGCGCCTTCGACGAGTTGCTTATTCTTGTCTTCGTCGTCAAAGTTGCTGATCATCGCGTCGGTGGTGAGCAGCAATCCCGCGATGCTGGCGGCATTGGCCAACGCGGTGCGGACGACTTTGACCGGATCGATCACGCCAGCTTTTACCAAGTCGACGTACTCGCCAGTGAAAGCGTTGTAGCCCGTGTTTTTGGCTTTGCCGCTGACGATGTCCGCGACCACGCTACCATCGATCCCGCCGTTGTCGGCGATCTGACGAATCGGAGCATCCAAAGCGCCCAAGACGATATCAACGCCGATTTTGGCGTCGCCTTTGGCCGACTTGCGAGCTGCCTCGACCGCTTCTTTGCAGCGAAGCAATGCCACACCACCGCCGGGAAGAATGCCTTCTTCGATGGCGGCACGAGTCGCATGCAACGCGTCTTCAACGCGAGCCTTTTTCTGCTTCATGTCGGCTTCGGTTTCTGCACCGACGCTGACGACCGCAACGCCGCCGGTTAGCTTGGCCAAACGCTCTTGCAGCTTCTCACGATCGTAGTCGCTGTCGGTTTGCTCGATCTGTTTGCGGATCTGATCGATGCGAGACTCGACGTCCTTACGCTTGCCGCTGCCTTCGACGATCGTCGTGCTGCTCTTGTCAATCACGATCTTCTTAGCGGTTCCCAATTGTGACAGTTCCAGCTTCTCGAGCTGGATGCCTAGGTCCTCGCTAATCAGTGTCCCGCCGGTCAGAGTCGCAATATCACCAAGCATGGCTTTACGTCGATCGCCAAAGCCCGGGGCTTTGACCGCACAAACATTCAGAGTGCCGCGAAGCTTATTCACGACCAACAGTGTTAGCGCTTCTGCATCGACATCCTCGGCGATGATGACCAATGGCACACCGGCTTGGCCGACTTGCTCAAGGATCGGAACGATGTCACGGATGTTGCTGATCTTCTTTTCGAAAATCAAGACGCGAGCGTTCTCGAACTCGGTCGTCATCGTGTTTGGATCGCTGATGAAGTACGGCGAGATGTAGCCCTTGTCGAACTGCATTCCATCCACGTACTCGACCGTCGTTTCGGCTGTTTTGCCTTCTTCGACCGTGATCACGCCGTCTTGGCCGACGCGGTGAAGTGCTTCAGCAAGAAGTTCGCCGATGACGTTGTCGTTGTTGGCACTGATCGCACCGACGTTTGCGACTTCTTCCTTGTTGGAAACCTTCTTCGACATCTCGTGCAGTTTGGCGACCGCTGCATCCACGGCGATGTCGATGCCTTGGCGAATCGCGGTTGGGTTGCTGCCTGCGACGATGTTACGAAGGCCTTCCTTGAAGATTGCACGCGAGAGAACGGTCGCGGTGGTTGTGCCGTCACCGGCAAGATCGCTGGTTTTCTGCGCGACTTCAACGACGAGCTTTGCGCCCATGTTTTCGAAGCGGTCTTCCAATTCGATTTCTTTGGCGACGGTCACGCCGTCTTTGGTGACGGTTGGCCCGCCGAAGGACTTGTTGATAATCACGTTGCGACCGGTCGGTCCCATTGTGACGGCAACGGCGTCGGCCAGTTTTTCAATGCCGCGAAGCATGCGGTTACGGGCATGATCTTCGAAGAGCAGTTGCTTAGCCATTTTTGAATTCCTTTGGAATGAGTGTTCAGTGTGCAGTGTTCAGTTTTCAGTCCCGGAGTAAATGCGATTGCTGATTCACACCGGTTGAAAATGGCTAAACAACTTTTGCGAGAATGTCGGACTCGCGGAGAATTTTCACGTCGGCGCCATCGACTTCGATTTCGGTACCGCCATACTTGCCGAAGATCACTTCGTCGCCGACCGCGATTGATAGCTCGCCCCGTTGGCCGCTTTCTAGAAGCTTGCCCGGGCCGACCGCGACAACGGTGCCGCGCTGAGGTTTCTCTTGAGCAGCACCCGGCAGGACGATGCCGCCCGCGGTGGTTTCTTCTGCCTGCATCGGCTCGACAACGATACGATCATCTAGTGGGCGAATTTTGATTTTGGCCATTGTTAGTTCCTTGTAGTCTTTTGATTTATTTTTTTTGTTTGGCCGCTGCCCAATGGCAAGCTGGCTTTTGGTTCAAGTCGAAAGTTTACGGAGTACAGGGCACAGATCAGGAATTCGGAGCACTGTCCTTTACCCTGAAAACCGTACCCTTTTGACTTCGCCTTACATCATCCCCGGCATTCCCATGCCGCCCATTCCTGGCATTCCGCCGCCCATGCCTGGCATGCCGCCCATTCCTCCCATGCCCATGTCACCGCCCATGCCGTGATCGTGGTGATGGTCGCCGCCGCCTTCTTCTTCGACGGTTGGAATTTCGGTGACAAGCGATTCGGTGGTAAGCAACAGAGACGCAACGCTGGCTGCGTTTTGCAACGCGGTTTTGACCACCTTGGCCGGGTCGATTACGCCTGCCTCAACGAGGTCACAGTAGTCGCCCTTGTTGGCATTGAAGCCTTCGGTCTTGCCCTTCATCCCACGGACGCGGTTAACAACGACGGCTCCGTCATATCCCGCGTTCTCGCTGATGTAACGCAGTGGGTACTCAAGAACCTTGCGGATGATTTTGATGCCGGCTTCTTCGTCACCGACCAAGTCCTTGATCTTGTCCAGCGCTTTTTCGGCTCGCAGTAATGCGATGCCGCCACCGGGAACGATGCCTTCCGCCAGAGCCGCTGCGGTCGCGCTCTTCGCGTCGTCCAGCAGATCCTTGCGCTCTTTCATTTCCGTTTCGGTTGTTGCACCGACATTGATCTGAGCCACGCCACCGGCCAGCTTGGCCAAGCGTTCCTCAAGCTTCTCCCGATCGTAATCGCTGTCAGTCGCTTCGATTTCACGGCGAATCTGAGCCACTCGGTCGGCGATGGCTTCTTTCTTGGCGGTGGAGCCGACGAAGACAGTTGCTTCGCTAGTGATGCGAACTTTCTTGGCTTTGCCCAAGTCTTTTAGCTGGACCGATTCGAGGTCGATGCCTAAGTCCTTAAAGATCACCTGCCCGCCAGTCAACACGCCCAAGTCACCCATGATGGCTTTGCGGCGATCGCCGTAACCGGGAGCCTTAACAGCACAGCACTGGAGGATGCCACGCATTTTGTTGACGACCAACGTGGCCAATGCTTCGCCCTCGACGTCTTCGGCGATGATTAGCAACGGCTTTTTGGCCGCACTAACGGCTTCCAGCAGCGGAATCATTGACTTGTTACTGCTGATCTTGTCCTCGAAGATCAACACGTACGGGTTGTCCAGTTCGACCGTGACGTCGTCTTGGTTGGTGACAAAGTGAGGCGATAGGAAACCGCGATCGAACTGCATCCCTTCGACCACATCGACAAACGTTTCGGATCCGCGGCCTTCTTCGACTGTGATCACTCCGTCCTTGCCAACCTTAAGGAAGGCTTCGGCCAGCACAGCACCGATCGAAGGATCGTTGTTGCCGGCGATGGTGGCGACCTGTTGAATTTCTTTCTTGCTCTTCACGTCGATTGGCTTGGCCAGTTTTTCGATCTCGGCTGAAATCGCTTCGACGCCCTTGGCGATGCCTCGTGAGAGCGACATTGGGTCGAAGCCAGCGGCGATCATTTTCAGACCTTCGCGGAAGATCGCTTCGGCAAGCACGGTCGCCGTGGTGGTTCCATCTCCAGCGACATCATTGGTCTTGCTGGCAGCTTCTTTGACTAGTTGGACGCCCAGGTTTTCGTAGGGATCGTCTAGCTCGATGTCCTCAGCGACGGTGACACCGTCCTTGGTGATTTTGGGGCTGCCCCAGCCTTTATCTAAAATGGCGTTGCGACCACGTGGGCCAAGGGTGCTGCGAACCGCGCGAGCCAGCTTGGAAACGCCTTCCAGCAGGGGCTTGCGAGCGGCTTCGTCAAATACCATCTGTTTTGCCACTGGGATTCTCCAATTATCGTTGTGAAAAAGTGATGTTATGGCGAGGTTCGCGAGTGTCGCGGGCCTCGGAGCTTCCGGGCGGTCGGCCGAGAAGTCATTGTCTGGGTTGTGGTCCGCCTCAGCACGCCGCAATTTTGGCAGGCGAGATCAACAGAGAACTCCCGTAAGGCAATCGCTGTGCCAAAGAGTGGCGACTGGGAAAATGCGGGGATCGCGGGCCGAGATTCGTTGCGTTTTCGGCGGGGGGCGTCTTTGGGCAAGAGCCAGCCGACGGTTTGGCTCTGCCCCAAGTGACAACTTGGCACGTCCGGGGCGGCCAGCGAACCGTGGTTCGTGCGGGCGGTTCGCACGGCTCGTTGCGTGCAGCTTGGTTCGTGCAGCTTGGTTAGCGCAGCTTCCAAGCGTCTAGCCAACGGGATTCACCCCGTTTCAGGTTGAACTCATTGAGCAATCGTTGCTCCATGTCGGCCAAGTGTCCTGCCCCGTAGAAAATTCCTAGGTTGGTCTTGCCGGAATCAATTTGCTCTTTTAGGACGCTCATGCACTTGGCGTTGCGATGGTCGATGATCGTGCTGCCGTTCTTGCCCTCGAACATGATCATGCCGCCGCCCATGTCCAGCATTTGTTTGGCCATCGTCCGGCGCAGGCTGGCCGCGCGGTCGCTCGAAAAGATAGACATCAACATGCCGATGTCACCACCACTCTTTCCGGCCGATTGGAGCGCCAATCCCTGACCGATGCCCTTGAGCGCGTAACCTGCAATGCTTTCGTCGTTCTCTTTCATGCTCTGACTGTACTCTTCGGGGCTCATGTCGGCGTGCACAAAATTATCCGGCGTGTAATCGATTAAGTTCAGCTGAAATTCCAACTCCAACGCCGTCTGCATTCCCATTTGCAGGGCGGCGACCGGGTTAGTGGGCACACCAGCGTCCTCTGACGCTCTGCCGCCTTTCGGAATAACCGTGTCCTTGGGAGCCACCAGTTCGTACAGCAGTGCTTCGTAAGTTGTGAATTGTCGATTGAGTTCTTCGAAGTATTCCGCCTCGCCGATGTGTACCGCTCCGATTAAGTCAACGGTGACCTTTTTCCCCTGCGTGTTGGTTCCTTCGTACCGAACGATCGACGTTTGTAGGGCCAAACTGCGGCGGCGATCATCTTTTCGAATACGCAGGAAGCGGCTGTGATCAAGGCGTTTTCGAGTCGGTTTGGCCGCGGTTTCCGCGTTTGCGGCTACCGCATGCGGAGCCGATTTTGCGGCTCTCGGTTGGGTGTCCGCCGTCGGTTGCGCGTCAGTTTCAACGGGCGCGGCGGTTGCTTGAGCGACCACACTTTCGGTCGAGGATGCGAAGCCAAATGTTGCTGCCGCCAACCAAACCGCGGACCGAGCTAAAAATGATCGGGTATGTTTTCGACTTGAGTTCATGGTCGTACCGAATTGGGTTGGCTGTTAAATTGTCGGCCAAAATCTGGCTGGCGATTACCACGAATGTAACCGTTGACTGTCTAGTCGCAAAACGACCGTGGCGGCCTGTTTCGTTTTGGAGCTGGCTTTCAAAGATTCAGCTTCCTAGGAAAATTACGCATGCTAACGTTGCTGTTCGATATTGATGGAACCATGGTCCGTGCCGGAGGAGCCGGGCTGATGGCGATGCGGCAGGCGATCGAGGAATTGCACGGGATCACTGACATGCCGTCGGTCACCGTACACGGTCGCACGGATCACGGTATCGTGGAAGACATTTTTGGTCGCTTGTCGATCGACGTGGAGCCTGCTCGGGCAACGTTCGTGAAACGCTACTGCGAGCTGTTGGTTCAGACCTTGCCCCAGTGCAGTGGGCGCGTGCTGCCCAACGTCGTTCCGTTGTTGGACCACATGAAAAAGCAAGGCGATGTCTCTCTCGGGTTGCTGACCGGAAATGCGAGGAGAGCCTCAGACGCTAAATTGGATCACTTTGGTCTAAATCACTATTTCGCCTATGGCGGCTTTGGTGATGATCATTCGAACCGCAACGACGTGGCAGCCGTCGCCAAGCGTGCCGCCGCGGATCATCTGGGCGATCGCTTTCAGGAAGACCAGCTCTGGGTGATCGGAGACACCGTTAATGACATCACGTGTGCTCGCTCGATCGGTGCGAAAGTGATCGCGGTCGAAACGGGTGGGGGTACCCGAGACGAATTAGAAGCCGCCGGTGCCGAATTGGTTTATCGGCAGCTGCCCTCAATCGACCAGTTTTTGAGCGATGTCTCTGGTTTCTGAGCGAACTGCTCAAATGTCCGCAGATCGGCTGCCGCTGGGGTAGTCACCGGTCTCGACGTGAAAAGCCGCGAGCGGCCGCCAGAGGCAGGCCATAAAGTCCCAATTATCGGAAGAAATGCTTGTCGGCAGCATAATCCGTGAATAAACTGAGATTTCCGGTTTGACAATTTTCTTGCCCTGATTTGGCTAGGAGATGTAAACCGACGGCCGCGTCTGACGTAGTTCAGACTGCCCGCCGCCGTTGCGTCGAATACTTCGCTTTTCAGTTGGCAAGTTGATGAACAATCAATTAACCGTGGCTCAGATTTTGGGTGCGTTGAACCGGCATCGGCTCAACGCGTTTTTAACGTGGGCCATCGTAATGTTACTCGTGGTCGTTGCGTTTCTTTTGTGGCCGCGAAAATACGGTTCGGAGGGACGGCTGTATGTGCAGCTTGGCCGAATTGCAACGGGCATTTCGCCTGCGGGTGGATCGGCTTCCGTCTCGGTTCAAGACAACCGTGAAACGGAAGTCCGCAGCGTCGTCGAAATTATCAGCAGCCGCGCGGTGATCGAGGCGGTTGTCGACGACATCGGTGCCGACCGGATTTTGGAGAGTCCATTCGATGGCTGGCTGCCGGCGATTGAGCTGCCCTCGTTTATGTCGCCAAGTTCAAATGGTGACAAGCTTGCGACTGAGGAATACAAACGGTTAAAGAAACGAGACCTCGCAGCGAGAGAGATCGAAGACTCGATTACGATTCACTCGGAGAAAAAAACTTCGGTGATCAGCGTTTACGCCCAAGCCATCTCGGCGGATCTGGCACGTGAAATCGTTGAGCGTATGTTTCATCATACGCGTCGGGTTCACTTGAAAATCCACGCCGTCGATGGCTCGACGATGTTCTTCGACGAGCAGTTTGTTGAGCAAGAAGATAAGGTGATCCGCGCCGTCGAAAATTTGGCTGCGTTTCGTAACAAAAAACAACTGCTATCGGTAGGCGGTGCTCGCGCGACCTTGCAGCAGATTGTGGACAAGTTAGACAACGAAATTCTTGATTCGCAGGTTTTGGTCGACCAGCTGACCAAGCGAATTAAGTCACTAGAAAAAGCGATGGCGTCGACCGACCGCCAGTTGGCGATGCCGACCAGCAACGTGGAAAGTAAAGCGTTTGAGGACTCAAAGCACCTCGTTTTCCAGCTCGAGGCCGAACGTGAACGTTTGGTTTCGACTTACAGCGCGATCCACCCCGAGGTCACTCGGATCGATAACCAATTAAAGCGGGTCCGAGAATCGCTCAAGTCGATGTCCGTCGGTCGTACCCAGTCGGCGATGACCTCCAACCCGGTTTTCGAGGGGCTGAAGATTGACTTGGTTCGTGCGCAGGCTGATCTTGCTGGCTCGGTTGCTCGCTTGGCCAGCCTTAAGGAAAAGCGATCGGCAAACGAAGCGACAATGAAGGAGCTTAATTCCGCTGAGGTCATGGCCGATCAGTTGCAGCGAGATGTTGACATCGCGCGGCAAGAGCTTGGTATTTACTCGCAACGACGGGGTGAAGCGAAAGCGATGTCGATCATGGACCAACGTGGGATCAGCGATATCGTGATCGCTCAAGAGCCAACACTCAACGTGAAGCATGTTAGCCCGAAAGGAAGTTTGTTTTTGCCTTTCGGGGCGATGCTTGGTTTGGTGTGTGCCATTGCGGCGTCGTTATTCTTCGAACGCAATCACCTGAATCCTTCTTTGAATGAGGGTGAGATTGAAGATATCCTCGACCTGCCGGTGCTTGTCACCTTGCCTCGCGTTTACTCTAGCCGAAACATGGTGAACTAATGATCGAAAAGCTTTCAGAGAACGAGCAGCGTGAACATCGATTGGCCGGTCGCCGGGGCCTTGCGCCGAGCACCAGTTTGCGACGTCACTTCATTGCATTGGCCCGTCAGGTAGAGAATTGGTGGCAGTCGCAAGAGAATCGGCCGGCTCGAGGGCTGAGGATTGGTGTGACCTCGCTAGAGTCTGGGGCGGGGCGGAGCACCGTTAGCTTTAACTTGGCGGCTTCTATGGCCTCGTTGACTCGGGATTCCGTCCTGTTGCTTGAATCGGACTTCGGCAAGCACTATGTTACTCGCCGATTGGGGTTCGCTCGATCAGCCGGTTTGTCCGACGTAATCTTGGGTGAAGCGGATTTTGAGACCTGCGTTCACCCGACTCCGGTCGGTCACCTATCGGTGGTCGGTTGCGGTCAGCGTTCTGATCAAGAAGCGCTAGAGTTGCCGTTCGAGCGACTGCCGCAGCTGCTTGACGAGCACGCGAGCCAGTTCGGTAATCTCGTGTTTGACTTGCCAGTGGCGAATCACCTGACCGCATTTCACTCGCTCGCACCGCACCTGGACGGTGTGTTGCTAACGGTCGACTCAAAACAAATTGATCAACGCGAGATTATTCGACTGCGACGCCAATTAGAATCGAGTGGCATGGCGATCGTGGGCCTTGTAATTAACAAGTCCTGACGACGGTTGCCCGCCGGAGCCGCAGCGATATAGTCTGACGCGGCGCACGATGTTGTTGCCTGATTAAGCTACCACCTTTGAATTTGCAACTTGGATCCCCACCTGATGACGAATAAAATCCGTCAAGTTAATCCTCCGCTTTGGCGCAGGCTCTGGAACGCTTGCAAGGCGAATCCGTCCGACGCATTCGTGGACAGCAAGGAAGAGTTCCAGTGGGAACTGGCGAAAGAGATTTCTCGCTCGAACCGCCGGCAGCAGACGCGTGAGTTCTCCTTGGTCCACTTATCTACACCGGATGAGATGCAGCCGTCGGGTATTTCGCCCTCGATGATTGATGCGTTTCGAAAGCGAGTTCGTATTAGCGACACGATTGGCTGGCACAGTTCAAATCTTGCCGTGTTGTTGCCGGAAACCGATCGTAGTGGCGCTGCGTTAGTCGCCAATGACTTGGTCAAGTTGGGGCAGCGCCACGGTTTGCAGCTTGACTCGGCCATTTATGTTTACCCGTGGGACGATCGGCTGATTTCGCTCTCAAATGAAATTGCCGACGCCACTGAGCCCCCATCGGATCAGGACGATGGTGACGGAACATTCGGGAACGGCGACTCGTCGAATGGCCATCAGTCGCGCGTTGATTCGTCACATTCGCCTCTGCACCTCAGCGGATTAAACGGGCATAACGGAAACGGTCATCTTGGAACGCATGAGCTGCCCCAGAACAACGTTCAAGTAAACACCGTTGGTGAAACACAGAATTCAGCGAGTGTTGGCGGGAACGCGGTCGCAACGTTAGATTTTCCGGAGCATCAGGCCGGAATGGAGGCGGCATTCCATGAGGTTGTTGCTGAGCTGTCGCCGGCATCGGTGCCAGCCGGTGTTTCGTTGCTTGCTCCGGTGCCTGAGGATCGTCCGGTTATGGCGGTTTCTGCTCCAACGCCAGGTTGGAAACGGGCGATTGATATCGTCGGTGCGGGAACGGGTTTGGTCGTGCTCTCGCCGATCTTGCTCGGGGCGTGGGCTGCGATTCGATTGACATCGAAAGGACCGGCTCTTTTTCGCCAATCACGTGAGGGGAAGGACGGACAGCCGTTTGATATCCTTAAGTTTCGCACCATGGTGATTGACGCCGAAGCTCGACAGGCGGAATTGCGAGATGTAAGCGAACAGGATGGGCCGGCTTTTAAGCTGAAAGACGATCCGCGCATCACGGCCGTCGGTCGGTATCTCCGAAAGTCATGTATCGATGAGCTTCCGCAGTTGATTAACATTTTGCGAGGAGAAATGTCGCTCGTCGGTCCTCGCCCTCTGCCTGTCGGCGAGTCGAAGGCATGTGGTTCTTGGCAGCGGGTGAGATTAACGGTGCTACCCGGGCTAACTTGCATTTGGCAAGCGCGGGGCGGTCGTAACGTGTCGTTTGATCAGTGGATGCGAATGGACCTAGAGTACATTCGCACACGCAGTTTGAGAAACGACATTAAGTTAATTCTCGAGACAGCCTACATTGCGCTGATGCAGCGTGGTTCGGTGTAAATGTTTTTTACGACAAGCGGCTGGCTGGTCGGAATGACCGCGGCTGTGAATAAAACGATTGCTCGCCTGATTCCGGCGGGTTAATTGTGACAGACCAGTCAGTGAAGATGCCCGTGTCCGACAATCCCGCCACTATAGCGCCAGACGCCGCCAATTCGGCGACTTGCGGGAAAGAGCCGCTGTCCAACGGGCGCGGGAAGGTGCATGGCGCAAACGGTTTGGGGTCCGCTAACTCAGCCGCTTCACCGCCCAAGGAGTTGAGCAGCGTCGTTTGGACGTTTCTGACAACGTTGGCGACCTTTGCGATATTCTTGCTGCAAGGCATCTTGCTGGCTCGCTTCCTCGGTGCTCATGGGCGCGGCGAGTTCGGAACGGCGATTCTTTTTCCCCGCGACGTACTGCTGTATGCAGGTCTGATGGGTGGAATTGAGGCGATCAATTCTGCGGCAAGCAAAATGGCGGGCAACGCGATCCCGCTAAAACGTTCTGCCTTAAAGCTGGGCCTGATTAGCGGCGTGATGACCGGAGTGGTTGGTGCGTTGCTGGCAACGGTAACGATTTTCTTCACCAGTTTTTCGGGGGGCGAGGACAAATGGTACCTGTTGCCTTTCTGTTTATTTTGCTGCCTGTTTGTTCCCTTTGAGCATGTTCAGCTTAATGTTTCGGCGGTCGATCGCGGCAAGGAAAATTATGGCTTTTACAATTTCAATCGGTTGATTTACGCCGGCACTTTTTCAGTTTTGCTGATCGCCGTTTTTATGACCGGATTGAACCGGCTGCTTCCGTTTTCTGATCTGACCACGGTGTGCGGCCTGTTTTTGCTGTCGCGAATCGTTGGCTTGCTCCCGACCTTACGCGGGA
The DNA here is from genome assembly GCA_964558755.1 of uncultured Pirellulaceae bacterium. Lineage (GTDB taxonomy): Bacteria > Planctomycetota > Planctomycetia > Pirellulales > Pirellulaceae > Mariniblastus. The sequence goes on along the minus strand of CAZLFF010000028.1, from coordinate 13,433 downwards.
TGGAGTTAGGGCGGTTTAGAAAGCGCGATCTACCTGAGGTCGACGCGGTCCCCAGTCCGTTGCGGTTGCTGATTGCTGGCCGCTGGTTCGCTGTGTCGACTCTGGCGACCGAGGTTTTTGAGCGATTGGACGTTTTGTTAATTGTGGCCCTTGCGCCGATTGTCGAATCTGGCTATTACTTCGTCGCGGTGCCGGTGGCGGCGGTTTTGACCATCGCTCCAAATGCCTTGGGAGTGTTTACATTCAACGCTGGCGCGGATCCCAACCGCCGGGTCCCGCTAAGCCTTGCGGCCAGCGTGATGACGGGTACGGCGGTTCTTCAAATTCTATCGGCGATCGTTTATTCGATCGCCATGCCGGTGCTAATCATTGCGGTTTTCAAAGATGATTTCGCGAACTCGATCCCATACGCGCTGTGGTTGTTGCCAGCCGCGGCGATGAAGGGATTCTTGCAAGCAGCCGATGGCTACTTGAAAGGACGCGGCCGACCGATGATCGGCGTGTGGTCGCGTGTCTTTAGCACGCTTGCGATGATCGGGTTTTTGGTGGTCGCGTTCCAGTGGTTTTCTGAGCAAGTTGAGAACAAGTGGCTGTTTATCCCGATGGCCGCCTGTATTGGGCAAGCGATCAGCCTAGTGCTTATTTCGATCGCTGTCGTACGTGACGTACGGCAACGTGATCGTGAGCTGAATTTGAGTCGATCAACCGGGGAGGTTGCCTGATGTCAACGACTGACTCCTCTGTTTTGAGCTTGGATCGAGACCCGCTGATCGTGGCGTCCCAGTCGCCATTCTCCGCATCGCTGAACCGTCTGCTGAGCATGTCAGTGATGGAGTTGTCGGGGATTCTATTGGTATTCAGCGCGGCATTTTTTAATTTGGTAAATTTCAACGTTGACAAGGATGTCGTCGCGTTGGATTTACAAGTGCTGGCCAAACTGGCGATCATTGGCGGTTGCTATGTGTATGGAATGATCGGTGTTTTGGGTGATTTGCGGGTTCGCCGTGTGATCTTGTCCTTTCCGGTTTTCTTCATCACGTTGTTGGTTGGCTTTTACTTTTTGGCGTCTGTCGCTTCGATTAAGCCCAAGCACTCGTTTGTATCGGCGTTGTCCTTGCTTTCGGTGCTTTTGACAACCGTGACCGCGATGGTCCAAGTCGGCTTGTTGCGAGTCCTGGCTGCTGTCTTTCACGCGATGGGTATGTTCGTCGTGTTCTCGTGGGTGGCGTACTTTCTTTTGCCTGAGGTTGGCGTGTTCATGGAGCCGACAACCAACGGCGAATTCACGCGGCGAATGAGCGGATTGGCGCATTCCAACACACTTGGACAGTACTCTGGCCTAACGCTGGCTGTCGGCGTCGTGTTGTATCACTTTTATGGGCAACGCTCGACTTATCGAATCATCATCATGGGGCTAGCAGCCGCGGCTTTGGTGGCCAGTTTGTCACGAACCTCGTTGGTCGCGACTGTTGTCGCGCTAATTTTTGCTTATCGTGATCGATTCTCGATCAGCAACCGAAACGTAGTAATCGGGTTAGCGGCCGCGATCGTCGGTTTGGTCGGCCTAATGTTCATGAGTACGCAGGTTGACTTCGGAGATCTGTTGGCCCAAAAGATGACGGCTGTATCGAAGTCAGGCGATGCCGAAGAATTGACTTCGGCGACCGGTCGCTCGCAAATTTGGGCTTACTCAATAAAGTTGATTATGGATCAGCCTCTGACTGGTTATGGGGCCACGACATCTAAGTACTTTTTGTCTGAGTACTCGATGTACACCCATAACTTGGTTTTAAACATCGCGTTCTCGACCGGGATTTTCGGTGGCTTGATCGGGCTGGTCATGGTCTTGCAACAGGCGTTGGGATTGGTTTTTCACCGACACCGTATCACGAACGCGATTGTTGCTTTTGTTCTTGTTAATGGACTGTTTGAGAACTTGATTTTCTCGATCTTGGCCGGCATGCCGACCATGATTTGGGTGATGGCGCTTGCGTGGAAACAGGTGGCGGACATCAACGGCGGCGAGCACGGTGTTCGTGCGATGTCTTTGAAGGAGAGGTTGGCATGAGCGTCGATCGATTGAAGCCGAAGACTGATCGAGCGTTGAATGACGCCGTGGCGTCTGTTGTAACTGAAGCCCTGTCTGAGGTGGCTCAGCCGCTGGTTGCGACTGGCCAGCCAGCGAGCGATGCAAAGAAAATTGATGCGCATGTCGTGCTCTTAAACAACTACGTTCGGCCTCATCACGTCGCGGCCTACACAGCGTTGGCGAAGAGGGTCCGAAAGTTGACGGTGCTGCTGTCGGTGCCAATGGAACCTGACCGCGCGTGGCAGCCCAAGTGGGAGGGCCTAGACGTTCTCGTGCAAAAGAATCTGATGTTCACGACGCGCTGGAAGCACTCGTCGGGGTTTCGTGAACCTAATTTTATTCATATTCCCATCGACACGACTCAGCAACTGAAACGATTAAACGCTGATATCGTGTTCTCTTACGAGATGGGCATGCGAACATTGCTTAGTTGCTGGTACCGTCGCTTTCACCCCAATGTTCCGCTGGTGATGGTCGGCAATATGAGTGAACATATAGAGTCTGAACGAGGATTGTTGCGTCGTATGTTGCGAGGCAGTATTTGTCGTAGAGCCGACTACTTCACTTACAACGGGCCTAGTTGCCGGCGTTATCTAAAGAGCCTCGAGGTTGCCGACGACCAATTGTTTTCACTGCCATACTGCATCGATTCAGAGACAGTGTATCACGGCGAGCGATCGGCGTCCAAAACGCCTGGCCGGCGATTGCTGTATTGTGGAGCGTTGAGCAAAAGAAAAGGCATCCGGCAATTTTCGGAGGCCCTGCGCGGTTGGTGTGACCGTCATCCTGCCAAGCCCGTGACGCTGGCGATCGCGGGCGACGGTCCGTTGAAAGAGGATTTAATTGGATTCGAAGGCGATAGTCTTTCGTTAGACTTTCTTGGTAATTGCAACACGTCTGAGCTCGCCGACGCATACCGTGACTCCGACGCGGCCGTATTTCCATCGCTGGCTGATGAGTGGGGGTTGGTTCCGGTCGAGGCGATGGCCTCCGGTGTTCCTGTGCTTGGAAGTTTCTTCGCTCAATCGGTCGAAGCGACGGGGGAGGAAGGTAAGAACGGCTGGCTATTCGACCCGACCAACCGCTGTGATGTGGACGCTGCGATTGATCGCTGCATGGCTTGCTCGGATGAGCAGTTGATCGAAATGGGACACTACGCGAGGGCTTCCGTCGCTCATATCACCCCCGAGCGAACGGCCGACTGCTTTTGCGAGATTATCCGAACCGCTTTGCCGGACCGATAAACGTCATAACGATGATTGGAACCTCTGGCTGATCGTAGCCTAGCGCTTCGCCACCTTGAACGACACCTTTTTGCTTATCCAACCATGTCCCAGAAACCGCTAGCCAGCCTGTCGCTAGACTTAGACAACAAGTGGTCCTACTTGAAAGTCCGGGGGAACCCTGCGTGGCAGGATTTTCCTGGCTATCTAGATCTGGTCGTCCCGCGAATCGTAAATTTCTTGGACGCGCGCCAGCTGCGAATGACTTGCTTCGTCGTTGGACAAGACGCCGCACTGAGAGAGAATCACGACCCGATCGCGATGCTGGCGGAAGCGGGGCACGAAATTGGCAACCACTCGTTCAACCACGAACCGTGGCTGCATTTATATGATGACGCTCAGCTAAAGGATGAGTTTGATCGCACCGAGTCGGCGATCGAAAAGATCACTGGGCAACGCCCTGTCGGTTTTCGCGGCCCGGGATTCAGCTGCTCGCAAGACGTTCTGCGAATGCTGATGCGGCGCGGGTATCTGTATGACGGTTCCACTTTTCCAACCAGTCTGGGCCCGGTCGCACGAGCGTATTATTTTCTGAGCACAGGCTTGTCCAAGAACCAGCGAGAACAGCGCAAGGAGCTTTTTGGCTCGTTCTCGGATGCGTTTCAACAGAATCGGCCATTTGTCTGGACGCATGGGGATCAGCGGCTGGTTGAGATTCCGGTAACAACGATGCCCGGAACTCGATTCCCAATTCATGCCAGCTATCTAAACTACCTTGGGTCGATGTCGACCTCGTTGGCGAAAGCATATTTTTGGAAGGCGATGAATCTCTGTTGGCTTGTCGGGACCAGCCCGTCACTGTTGCTTCACCCAACCGACTTCTTGGGAAAAGAGGATGATTCCGACATGTCGTTTTTCCCCGGCATGGGCGAACCTTCGTTTAAAAAGCTCCAGCTACTATCCGACTGTCTGGAGATGATGGAGCGGCGCTTCGAGATCGTGCCGATGCAGCAGCAAGCCGAACAGGTGCTGCGGTCCAGCTACGTGACACGCTCGATTGCCAAAGCCGTTCCGGGCGTAGCCGGAGGTTTGGCAAACGCGGGCGCAAGGTGATCGCGCCTGAGGTGGGAATTAGCCTAGCCGCTGCGGCAACGATCTGGTGAACGGTAGCCGTTCCTTCGGTGGGAGTGGCAGCCACGTTTCCTCCGACCACGCGGCGCGTTCGTCGTCTGTGGCGTAGTAGCGTAGCCAAGATTCCTCGTCTTCAACGATGTCCAAACACTGCCACTTGAGAAACTTGTCCGATAGTACGACTTTTTTCTCGAACGATGGCAAGATGTCGCGTGCGATCAGACAGTAAAGCTGGCGATCGGAAAGATGGTCCGTGTGGACCAAGACAATATTTTTTTCAAACAACCGTCCGATGACTTGGTGCAGCTGTTGCTTGAGCTCGGCATCGCTGAGCGACAGGTGGTCGGCCATCACGAGCTTCGGTTCAAACCATTCAGCGACCGGCAGGACTGGAGCGCGTTCCCAAGCGAGGAGAGATGACAGGAACTCGTTTTCGCTATGGACCGACATTTTGTCCATGTCAACGAGCGTCACGGATTCATCCAAAAACGGTTCCATCTCATCGCGAAGACGAGCATTTTGCATCAGCAGATCAACTTCAGACATGTTGTTGGGCACGTTGGGGATAGGTCAGGCGATTAAGCGATGAGACCACTACGCGATTAGCGTGGTTTGGTTCTTCGCCAACACCATGAATCTATCAAGCACCCGGAAACGAACAAGTTTCAACTTGAGCGATTGCAGGAAATTCAGCCCGAAGTTTTTTGCGACCAGCAAACGATCCGCAGGGCCGTCAAGGTTTTGCTAAACGTCAAAGTCATGCCGTTTGCTGCGGTGAGAAAATACGTTCGTTGATGAAGCCATGCTGGCGGTCATCAAAGCGTCGTCCGGTCAGCGTTTTTTGCTAAAGCCAAGTGTTAGCTGTGAGTCATCGACGTCTGTATTGGGGCTCAATTCGCGATACAGCAGGCTTGGTTGAATGTCCACGTTGTTCTGGTACTTGCCGCTGGCGTACTCGTGTACGTCCCCTTTGACTTGGTGGTAGAAGATCTGACAGATCTCGATGCCCGGGTAAATCTTTACCGGCTGAACGGCAAACATTTCTAGCGTCCAGTAACCGCAAAAACCGACATCTCCAAAGCCCGCGGTTACGTGAACGAACAACCCCAGCCGGCCAATCGACGAGCGTCCTTCGATCATTGGGACAAGGTTTCTTGTCTCGGTACGCTCGACGGTGCGGCCCAGATACAGCCGATGCGGCTCGAGCACCAAGCCGGATTCTGGGATCTCCAGTCGCCGCGTTCGGTTTGGTTTTTTCATGTCCAGCACAACCTCTTCGTAGGTTACTACTTCGTTATGAAGCGTCAGGTTGTAGCTATTGGGGTTGATCCGGTCGGGGTCGTACGGGTCGATTTTGATATCGGTGCCCATGTTTTGTTGGATTTCCGCACCGGTGAGAATCATCTGTGACTTTCGACGAAGGGAAGAATATTGCTGACTTGGCCCGCCTCGGGGCGGATTTTCCGCTGGTCGTGTACACGTGTCAAGCAAGGGAAGCTTGCTGGTTTCAACTTGCGTGTCTTTTCCTGTGGCCACCGTTATCAACCGCTCGGAAAGCCCGGTCTTCAAATCGCACGCGGTTCAGCAGCGGGGCATGGCAGGAGTCCATTTGCGGTCGGTTCGTCTTGTTTGAGCCACGGGGTCTGTTTTCCTGTTAAGTGCGCCTAGCGTATGATGGAAACACAACATTCACCGGCTACCACTGTTAACTTGTTTTTCAACGAAACCTATCTTGGCCGATCAAACGCCCAATCAACTCTCTCTGCCCCACGATTTCGATAACGTCGTGCGCCTTTTTCCTCTTGGCAGTCTTATTTTATTTCCCGGCGTGGTCCAAGCCCTTCATATTTTCGAACCACGGTATCGCGAGTTAACAACGGATGCCTTGTCCAGCGACGAGCTGATTGCGATGGCGATGGTCGATCCCGCAACCGGTGCAGCGGACGGCCCGCGGCCGGATCTGCTACCGACTGTTTGCATCGGCAAAATTGTTTCCCACAACCAGTTCGACGACGGGCGTTTTAATCTGCTGCTAGTCGGCGGAACCAGGGCGCGGATCGTGAAAGAGCTTGTGACCGACCTGCCCTATCGGATGGCAGAAGTCGAGCTTGTTGTCGATTCAAACACATACGCGCCCGAGGACGTTCAGTCGCTACGCGATCAGGTGATTGGGTTGTTTCGCGAGCTGGTCGATCAGCGTGGATTCGCGGAAGTCGAATCGTTGTCTCGACTGTTTGATGGCAACTTGCCGTTGTCTCAGATCGTGGATCTAATTGCATACGCGTGCGGTGCTGAGCCATTGCAGCAGCAGCGAGTGCTGGCCGAGCCCGAAGTGTGCCGAAGGGCCGAGGTGTTAATCGAGATCCTGCACCGACTGCTCAAGCGTCCGTCAAAAGACCCTCGACCGGCTGAGAAGTTTCCGCCCGGTTTTAGTGAGAACTAGCGACCGGCCGTCGGCCGACGAATCCAATTACTCAATCACTTTGCTAGTCGCAAAACTTGCACCAACAATGAGGAACACAAAATGAAAGTTACAATCGAATATTGCGGCATGTGAAATTATCAACCGCGCGCAGCCAGTTTGGCTGAGAAGATTGAATCGTCGCTGGCCGCCGAAGTTGAACTTATCCGTGCTTCAGGCGGTAAGTTTGAGGTTGTGGCGGCAGGCCAAGAGGTCTATTCCAAGCTGGCGACAGGCGAGTTCCCGGACGAAGATCAGCTAGTGGCCGAGCTTAGCGAACTGGCAGGCCGGTCCTAGCGCCGTCACTGTCGAGCACGGTGGTAGAACTCCGCGGTTTGTAGCAGTTAAACTAGGGCTGGCGACCAACCAAGGGTCAAGCCTCGTCTAAAACCGGAGTCATCTATGTTTCGCGATTCTTTTTGCTGCTTTGTTACCGCTGTCGTTGTTTACTGTGCATTTACGAGTGACGCCAACGCTCAGCTTTCTACAGGGTGGAAGCAGCATGATCTGAAACGCCCAGCCCCGCCGGTTGTGACGCCCGGTGAATCGAACTTGCCGCTGAAAGCTCCCAGTGATGCGATTGTCCTGTTCGATGGGAAAGACCTGTCGAAATGGCGGTCCGCCAACGGCGAGGAGGCCACGTGGAAGGTCGTCGATGGGGCGATGGTGTCGGTAAAAGGTGGCGGGTTTGTGTACACAAAAGAAGAGTTCGGCGATTGCCAGTTGCACGTTGAATGGGCTTCGCCCGAAAACGTCAAGGGAAATAGCCAAGGTCGAGGAAACAGCGGCGTTTACTTGATGGGAATGTTCGAAGTCCAAGTGCTCGACAGCTACAACAATTCGACATACGCGGATGGCCATGCCGGTTCGATCTACGGCCAGTTTCCACCGTTGGTCAATGCGTCTCGTAAACCGGGTGAGTGGCAGTCGCACGATATTATTTTCAAGCGACCCCGTTTCGGCGGCGACGACGGTGAAACGTTAGTCTCGCCAGCGATGCTGACTGTGCTGCACAATGGCGTGCTGGTTCAAAACGCCTCAGAACCGGTCGGCCCCAGCGAATGGCTGCGGCCTGGGAAGTACAAGCCCGGCGTGACCAAGGCGTCGTTGGGTTTGCAAGACCACGGTAACCCAGTTCGCTATCGCAACATTTGGATCCGGCCGTTGTCTGATCCGGCGCGGCCGGCACGGGAGGAGCCTTATCCGCAGAAGCATGAACTGAGCGATGAAATGACCGAAGCGATCGTTGGTGATTGGGGCAATTTTAGAATCGAGCGATCGGATGATGGATTGGTTCTGATCACCAAGGGACGGGACCTTGGCTTGGTGCCGGTGTCGGAAACCGAGTTCGTTTTCACTCAGACGGCCGGTCGATTGATCTTTGTTAAGAACGAAGCGGGAGAGATCGAAGACGCTTTGCTGCAAGTCGATGCTTTCGGGCAATCGAAATCGAATAAGAAGGAGTGATCGTTGGCTCCGTGGTTGGTGTTTGCTTGCACCAGCGCGGACTCTGTCTCTCCGTCCGCTTCACCTCCCGGTAATCCGGCGGCGATTGAACGCTTGCGGGCCAAGGAACTGATAACTTCGACGCGTGCTTCGGATTCTCTCGATCCTGGCCTGAGCGGCTTGCCGGACCTTCGGTTTCCCCCGAAACGCCAGTTTTTCGACCGTTTTGTCGGATTGGGATGCCATCTTTCCACCAAACAGCCCAATTTCATACCCAATCAATCGTTGGAAATGCTGTCGTTTCGGTAATAATGCTAATTTTCAATATTGGCGAACGGTTTATAATTGAATTTTGAGCCCGAACTGCTATTTTTCTCTCTCGCAGTCGTCGGTCCCTCGCCGATCTCGGCTAAAAATCCATATTTTCACGGTACAGCATAATGGCAAATCAAGAATTCGATGGCGCTCAGGCTCTTATTAAGACCCTCGACGATCTGGGCATCGAGTACATCTTTGGTTACTCCGGTGGAGCGGCAATTCCGATCTTCGACGCATTGGAAACCGTCAAGACGAAGATGAAATTCATTCTCGTTCGTCACGAGCAAGGGGCGGTCCACATGGCTGACGGTTACGCTCGTGCGACTGGCAAGCCGGCCGCGGTTCTGGTGACGTCAGGCCCGGGGGCAGGGAATACGGTGACCGGTTTGATGACCGCGATGATGGACAGCGTTCCGATGTTGGTTATCTGTGGGCAGCAGGTGACTTGGATGTTGGGCAAAGATGCGTTCCAAGAAGCTGATATTTTTGGGATCACTATCCCAGTCGTCAAACATAACTACTTGGTCAAGGACAGCAACGACTTGGTTCGCGTTGCGAAAGAGGCCTACCACATTTCAACCACCGGTCGTCCGGGGCCAGTGCTGATCGACGTTCCCAAAGACGTTTCGCAAGGTCCGTTTACGGCAACGATGGAGCCAGAGCTGGACTTGCCGGGCTACGATCCTAGTCCCGCGTTCGATATCTGCGATGACGCGATTGCACAAGCGGCTGAGATGATCGCGACCGCCCAGCGTCCGGTGATCCTTGCTGGGCAAGGTTGTATGATTTCCCGCGCGGACGAAGAGCTAATGGAGTTGGCCAAGAAGCTAAACGCGCCGGTTACAAGTACTCTGTTGGGTAAGGGTGTCTTTCCAGAGACGCACGAGCTTTCGTTGGGCATGCTGGGCATGCACGGCACGGCTTACGCGAACAAATCGATGGTCGAATGTGATTTGCTGATTAACATTGGCTCTCGATTTGACGACCGCATCATTGGCAAGCCGGATAAATTCTGCGCGGACGCGAAGATCGTTCATATCGACATCGACGAAGCAGAAATGGGCAAAATGATTCGCCCTCATGTTCAGATCGTTGGTGATGCGAAGGCTGCGTTGAAGAAGCTGAACAAGAAGGTCAAACCGCTGCAAACTGAGCAATGGTTGGCCAAGCTGGACTCATACAAATCGAAGTTCCCACTGACTTTCAAAAAGCAGGGGGGCTTGCGAATGCAGCAAGTGATTCACGAGTTGTACGAGCAAACTGAGGGTAAGGCGATCGTTTCGACCGACGTTGGCCAGCACCAAATGTGGGCGGCTCAGTTCTACAAAAATGATGAGTCCTACCATTGGCTGTCGTCTGGCGGAGCGGGCACGATGGGTTTCGGCTTCCCTGCCGCGATCGGTGCTCAGCTTGGTCACCCCGACAAGACCGTGATCTCCATTTCCGGCGACGGTGGCTTTCAGATGACGCTGTTCGAGCTGGCCACGGCCAAGATTCACAATCTGCCGATCAAGATCGTCGTTTTGAACAACCACTATCTGGGCATGGTTCGTCAGTGGCAGGAGCTGTTTTACGAGAACCGCGAATCGGGTGTCGATCTGTTGGGTAATCCGGACTTCTGCAAGTTGGCCGCTGCCTACGACATTCCAAGCGTTAACATCAAACGCCCAGCGGATGTGACTCGAAAAATCGAAGAGGCGTTGGCCTACAACGATGGCCCGATTCTGATTCATGCCGAGTGCATCAAGTCGGACCTCGTGTTCCCAATGATTCCTGCGGGAGCGGCTTTGGAAGACATGATTACCGAGCCACCAAAAGAAAAAATGGGCAAGCCGGTCGGATCGACTTAAAAAGTCAGCCGAGGAAATCAAAATCGTCCCACAAGCAGAATGCGGAATGAACTTCCGTGCCGCGTAAATCTCAATCGAAGCCAATCCCATGATTCAAACTATCGTTACCACCGACACGCCGGTCGAGCCAACTCATAAATCGAACAGCCACACGCTCTCGGTTCTTTCGAAGAACGAGCCAGGTGTGCTGATGCGAATCTGCCAAGTGTTCGCCCGTCGTGCTTTCAACATCGATTCGTTGGTGGTCTCAGAGGGCTACCAGCGCGAGTACGCTCGGATGACGATCGGTATTTCGGGCGACCCTCAGGGCTTGGAGCAAATCGTTAAGCAGGTGAATAAACTGATCGACGTGATTCACTGCTGCGTCCACACAGCAGAAAATTCAGTCGTCAAAGAATTGGCCCTGATCAAGTTCAGTGCCGCTCGTGAAGATCGTAGTGAAGCACTTCACGTGATCCAGCACTTTGGTGGCAAGACCGTGGATTTAACGCCTGATTCGATGATTGCCATGATCCAAGGCGACACGGCAAAAATCGACGCGGCCGAGACAATGCTGGCTCAATTCCAGATCATCGAAATGGTCCGCACCGGCAAAGTCGTCATGGCTCGTGGTGAGCAAACGACTTAGGTGCCGGCAGTGATGCTGGAACTTACCACTCTTCGGACGTCGTGCCGGACGTCAGCTGCTGCACCGAGTGAATGGGGACGGGCTTGTAGGGGATGCCTGATACTTCCAGCCAGTCGAAGAATTTCTGCTGCTTGGCGATGTCAGTACACTCGAACCCCATTAACGCTTGGCCCTCGGATTGGCCGGTGTCGGTGTAATTCATGTAGCACACGTTTGCTAGACGACTGACACCACGCATGAATTCGCGCAAGGCACCCGGACGGTTGGCGAACTCGATCACGGCGAAGAATGGCAGCGTTAGTCGATCGACGCGGAATGGGATCACGCGAAAATTGGACGCGGCCGAGCCAGTTACTTCTTTGAACGGCGGCACGCTGGGGTCGTTCAGGAACTCCTCGAGATCACCCAGCGACGACTGCGGTACCTCGACGCCAATGGTTGGATACGCGACCTCGTCGCTCATCCGGCCATACTGAAAGTCGATGATGTTCATGTTCACGAAGAACTGATCCAGTAGGCCAATCAACGAGCCTGATTTCTCCGACAGCTCAAACTGGTAATAACGTGTCTCCGGCCGCTGAACTTGCCCCAGCCGGGCGATCTTGGGCAGCATCATGAAGTCCACGTTGGAGCCAGACAGGATCGCCAGCGGGCGGTCGCCGGGTTTGAAGCCGTAGCCCATCGCTGCGGCAACGCCTAGGCCGGCGGACGGTTCGACAATCACGCGTTTGGTTTGCCAGAGGAACTGGATCGCTCGGCAGGCGTCGTCATTGCTGACGCGAATGCAGTCGTCAAGTAACATGCTGCATAGTCGAAATGGGAGGGCCCCGGGTTTGGCGACCGCCGTTCCGTCACAGAACTTGTCCAGCGTTTCGAGCGTAACCAATTTGCCGGCTTCGATGGATCGAGACATGCTGTCCTGCCCTGCCCCTTCGACGCCGATAACCTTGATTTCAGGGTGCCTGCGTTTGAGTACCGATGCGATTCCTGCGGCAACACCGCCTCCGCCGATGCCGATGAAGACATGAGTGGGTGGCTCGGGCAACTGGTCCAGGAACTCAACCGCGATGGTCGATTGGCCCGCGATCACATCCAAGTCATCGTACGGTGGGATGAACTTGCCGCCTGATTGCTCCGCGAACCGAATGGCTTCGCGCTGGGATTCATCGAACGAGTCACCAAACAGGCGGATCGTGACGAACTCGCCGCCAAAGTCGCGAACGGATTCTTGCTTGAGCAACGGCGTGGAAAGCGGCATGAAGATCGTCGCTGGGAGCTTCTGCCGGGCGGCAACAACGGCAACGCCCTGAGCGTGATTGCCGGCCGATGCGGCAACCAATTCGCCACTAAATCCGGCATCGCAGATCTTCGAAATCTTGTTCCCCGAACCTCGCCATTTATAGCTGTGGACAGTTGATGCGTCTTCCCGTTTAAGTGACAGCGGTGTGCCGTTGGAGAGCGTGACGCTGTCAATCGGCGTGGCAGGATGTAGATCGTAGATCCTGCCCGCCGCGGCGTTGGTTTCTTCGGCCAAACGATCGAGCAGTTGGTCGTCGGTCAAGCTATCGATGGGTGTGTTGGGCTTGGTCATGGCGTCCGTGCGGTTTGGGGTTCGCCGATGGGCAGATTAGTTTTTGTGCGGGAGTTATACGGTTTGTCGGCCGCGACTGATTAGATGCATCTGCTTATTGGCGGTTACCATCATAACCTATGGGCCTCAGGCTGGCCTGCCCAAGGTCTGGTCGTGACTCTTGCGTTTTCAATGATGTCACAAAAAAACGCCGGGGTGGTCATGGCCGCCCCGGCGTTTGTTTTATTGAACAGCGTGGTTCGCTTACGCGGATTCTTCGTTCAACCAGCTAAAACGCTTTCGCAGCTCTTTGCCGCAAGTTTCGATTGGATGATCGAGGTCTTCTTGCATCATCCGCTTGAATTCAGGCATCCCGTTCTCATCCTCGGCTTGCCAATTCTTGGCGAAGGTACCGTCTTGGATTTCAGCCAAGACTTTCTTCATTTCGGCTCGAGTCTCGTCGGTTACGATTCGCTTGCCGGTGATCAGGTCACCCCAGGCAGCGGTGTCGCTGACGAATTCGTGCATTCGAGCCAGGCCGCCTTCGTAAATCAGGTCGACAATCAGCTTAACTTCGTGCAAGCATTCAAAGTAAGCAATCTCAGGTTGGTAGCCCGCTTCGACCAGCGTTTCCCAGCCAGCAACGATGAGCTCAGAAAGGCCACCACACAGAACTGCCTGCTCGCCGAACAAGTCGGTTTCGGTTTCTTCTGGGAA
>CAZLFF010000027.1:0-31035 GCA_964558755.1 uncultured Pirellulaceae bacterium | reverse complement strand
AAACTGCGCTGAATATGCAGGGGCTTTGACGCGAGCAAACTGGCGTCGGAGAACTGCATCCGCAATTGTACCCCGACGCGTCAAAGAGCGATCGGTCCCTCGCTGGCGTTTTGTCGGGATGTGATCGCTAATTACCCTGCAAGGCGTACCGCAACTGGCCAAGGAATTCTTCGCTTAGCTTAAACGAGCCCCCGGGATGATTAAGCTCCATGACCAACGCGAGCTGCTGAACTGGATTGTCGCGATCAATGACCGCAGGATGCTGCATCAACAAACCGCTCGACGGCGTTCCGCGTTTGTCCTGAGCCACGTAGGCACCAGCCCAGTGGGTTGGCTGAGCCCGTAGTCCATAGCGACTGGTCAGCAGGTTGACCAAACGACTGGAATCACCCGTCCAACCACGAAAGGTAATCCGTTGGGCGCGTTGATTGGCATCAAAATAGTATGTAAGCGACCCATGTAAGTCCCACGAGTTCGTGCCGGTCACGACGGCAACTCTGAGCCCGTGCAACCCTGCCCCACCCGGATTGGTTGAAACTCGTTTCCAGCGGCTCTTCACCCAGTTAGGAAAAACATCAAACCGAATAATTTCGGAAAAGTCAGTAACCGGAATGTCATCGAGCGGCGTCGCCGTTAGGTCGGGACCGTGGGCGTTCCCCGGCAACACAAATGTTTCGGCGGCTCCGTAGTCAGGCGTCATGCCTAGCAAGGCCGGATCAGCAATCATCGCACCGCCAACCGAGTTCGGACCGGCAACCAACTGGCCGGGCACCATCGAGCTACCGGTTGGTAACATCATCCTAGGATCCGCGGCGATCGATGCTGGGTTGCTGACGATGAGTGACTGTCCGGTCGACGCGGGCGTCACAAGCTGTCCCAAGGGGGCGTTCTGCGATTGAACTGGCTCGTGTCGTTGATTGGAGACGTAGGCATTTGCGTCAGCCGGTGGAATCACGGTCACGCCACCCAAGTTAGGAAGCGAATGGACTCGGTCCAAGAAACCGGCACCAGAATGACCGTCGGTTTGCCGGTATCCGTTCCCGGCTCTCGCAAAGCCCACGTTTTGAAATCCACCGTTCGAGTAATTCTGTGCCGATTGCTGGCCAACGGAAGAATACAGCATCGGCACGCCGATGGCGCAGGCCAGCAGCGACGGGTAAAAGATGGAACGTAAAAACATGATCGTTCTGGGGGGACGAACAGACTGGTACCTATTCAGCATCGACTTAAGCGAGAACTTTCCGCAGCAAATTGCGCCACCTCCCTAGGACCGACGCGACACGGAAAACCGGCATCCGCAGTAGCAATGGGCAGAGGGGCGCGGTGGGTGGATGGTGTCGGCCCGAAATCCAAATTACGATCATGCCATGGACGCCTCGACCCGTGATGACTACCTCTGGCTCATGTCTGAAGACGCCGCTGCGCATTTGAGCAATGCGATGGACGCATTTCGCAACCAAGCAAACGTGGTTCGGCTTGCCCGGAACTTGCGCAAAGATGTTTCCATGACCCGGGCTGCGTTAGTGATGGAGCAAGCGCAACTGAGGCTGCGAGCAGCTGCCAAATTTTCCGCGCCAGAAAAGATGTTCTTCACTCGCCGCGGTTTGGAGCAGTCAACCGGTGCCGGGATCGCACGTTACAAGTCCGCTCGGTTTACTGACTGCGTTAGCGTTGCAGACGTGTGCTGCGGGGTAGGTGGTGACCTGATCGCTCTGGACCAGCGTGGCGACGAACGTTCATCGCCCGTAACGACGACGGGCGTCGATGCGGATGAGCTGACCGCATCCTTCGCACGCCATAACTTGCTGGTTTGTGGCCATCGCGGAAACGATGACTTGGAGGGTGGCGATCGTTCGGTGCAAAACCTTCGGTTCGAAGAATATTCAGTCCGAGACCTAGATGGGCTCCACTGCGATCCCGATCGCCGAGGGAAAGCGTCCAACTACGAGCGAACCGTACACGGCAGCCGATTTGAACCGTCGCTCGCCAGCGTATTCGAGCGATCGACCGATATCGCGCTGGTTGCCGTCAAAGTCGCGCCGGCAACGCCGGTGGGCGACCCGTGGCCCGCAGATATTGAACGCGAGTGGATTGGTGATCGCCGCGAGTGTAAGCAGCAGGTCATTTGGCGCGGAAGTCAGGCCGACGTGGCCACCCGCCATCGCACGGCAACCTGCGTGGATGGCCGGGGGACAGTGACTCGGTTTCGCGTTCCCGAGGAGAAAGCCAGCACGCGGCTGGTGGTCGCGGACTTGATTGGTGATTTTGTTTACGAGCCCCATCCGGCGGTTCTCGCGGCAGGTTTAGGACACGCGATTGGGCAGCCGTTTGACCTGCGGCCCGTGGCAGATGATGTGGCGTACCTGACTGGAACCGAGGTCCAGCCAACGCCCCTCATCCGTAGCTTTCACGTGATCGAAACTTTGCCCCTGCATCTGCGGAAGGTCAAGGATGTGCTCGAAAAATTGGACGCCGGGACGCTAGAGATAAAACGCCGTGGGGTCGAACAAACTGTCGGCGACGCGTTTATGAAGTTGAAACTTGGAGGATCCCGGCGTTTGACCGTGTTTTTGACCCGCCTCAGAGAGCGCCGGATGGCAATCGTAGCCGAAAGAGTCCATGATAACACTTCGGTTGACGCAGAGAGCGCCCGCTGAATTTATCCCAAGCCTTGGCCGGCGATCCTTCTGCGCAGTAAATGCCGGCTGTAGAGAAGCTTCTTCCGGGCGCAATGTTCAAAGCCTTGAACGGTCATGCCTTGCTCATTTAGTGAATGGCGGTTGCGTTATCGGCCGACAAGTTGCCGTCGCTTGCGTCAGCCAATCGAATGGTTGCGGCGTCCTGTTTAAGGGGCAGTCAATCATCGAGACCGCGGCCCGTTTGCCGGGCGTCAATGATCCGTAGTCATCCGCGATGCCGAGGGCGGTTGCTCCGTTAATCGTTCCCATCCGCAACACGGCGTCGGGCGAGAGACCGGTGAAGCTGGATTGGATGAGCCTTAGTTCGTCGATCACATTCAAGTCAGGGTTGGATGCCAGCGAATCGGTTCCCACCGCAACGTTGATGCCGCGTTCGATCATCTGATCCAGACGGTAGGCCTCATGCCGAAAGTACGCATGGGTGCGAGGACAAAACACGATCGACATTCGCTCGGCATGCGCGGCCACAAAATCGAGTTCCGCATCCGTCAAGTAGTTTCCGTGAATGATAAGCGACCGTGATGCCGTCGCCAGTTGCCGCAACGTATCGAGAATCGTCGTCGGCGGGTGGAACGAGTCGGGGTTCCAGACGCCCAGCTTCTTTAACAGATCGACGAATGGGCCTTCGCCTGCCTCGACAAGCTGTCGTTCTTCTTTTGTCTCGGCAAGGTGCATTGCAACGCTCCCATCGTGCTTGGACGCCGCATCGCACACTTGTTGCACCAGACGCGGATGAGTCGAATAGGGCGCGTGGGGGCTGAGGGCCGGTGTGAGTTGCGGGTCGGTGCCTCCGCGGAATGTCCGCTGAAACTTATCGGCGGCCGCCGCCAGTTCCGCAAGGCGAGTGATATCACGGCCCAGCTGTTCTAAGAAAACGGTGCGATGAAAGTCGGCGGGCGTGGGCGGGTTTCGGTCTTTTGGGTGTTGGGCGTTGTCGATTGAGTAATCGCCAGCGGTGGCCGGCAGTGTCGCGATATCACCAACGGCCCACACGCCGTTTTGAAACGAGCGCCGCATGGCTTGACCGATAACTTCGTGTTTTGATCGAGAGCTTTGGCCGGCATTCATCCGGCACTCGATGATTGCCTCGATCCAATCCGTGAACGGCATTCCCGACTGGCCCAGCGGTTGCTCTAAATCAGAAAACTCAAGGTGCGTATGCGCGTTGATCAGACCGGGGATCAGAACGGCTTGACCAAGATCGAACACGCGATCGGGGGCTAGGCCTGACGCGGTGAGTTCACTCTGTGGACCGATCGCCACAATTCGATTCGTGTTACCGTTGATGGTGATTGCGGCGTTGGCGATCGGCGGCTGGTCAACCGGCAGCGCCCATGCGGCCAAGAGGCAATAGTGATCGGTGAGGGAGTTCGAATTCAATTTCGACTGGCCGTCGTTGTGTTTTGCGCTGGCAAGATCGCCCGAGGTGAATGCTACTCGCTCATTTTCGCCAACCAGCGTTCAAACGTCGAGGGCTTTCGCTGGTCGGATTCGCTTGGTGTCGAGTGATCGAAACGCAAGAACCATCCGACCAAGACTAGGCCAATAACCGACATCACGATACCCGGTGTAACTCCGTACTGAAATGAGCCTGATTCGTCGCTAATCAGAACGTTCGACAACAGCGTCGACCCTGCGATATCTGCCGCTGAAAGTTGGCTCATGATGACCGTCACGCCATTGTGCGTCGCGTGATACAAAACGCACGGAATCAAGCTGCGGGTTTGGACGGCGATAATGCCCAACACAACACCGACGACTCCCGTGATAACAGATTGTTGTAATACGCTATGGGCGACACCGAAAAAGATGCTTGTTAGCAGAATTGCTTGCCATTTGTTTCGCAGCGATTCGAATCCGGACAGAATAAAGCCGCGGAAAGCCAACTCTTCGATTACCGCGGGAGCAATCGCGAACACGATCAAAATGGCCCACAAGTTCGGCGCGCTTGATAGAATCTGTTCGACCATCGATTCCATCTGCATCATTTCCGGGCCGGGCGGATAAACGGCCATCACCAATGCGCTGAACCACAGGATCAACGGGTTCAGGCAAATCGCAGCGAGCACTGCGGCACAGGCTGCCGGGATGGTGCATGGTCGCAGCCGCAGGCTCTTGCGTGGATTGCGAGTCAGCATCACCGCCATGAACAATGCGGGGACAGCAACCGACGTGAACAAAATAATGATCGTCTGTCGGCTGAAGCTGGTCCAGTCAAGCTGCTGGGTCGCGGCGACGCTGACGAAGAACTTAATCACTAGGATCAGCAGACCGCAAAGAACCGCATTGCCCAGCGATGGTAGCTCGTGGCGCTCACGCATAACATGGCTCAACCATCGGCCAATGCCGAACCGTTCGCTGGCTCGAAACAAGACCGACTCGCTATTGAATTGATGCACGACCCAACGAGTTGCCGTCCAGCAACAGGCCAGCGTCACGGCAACGACGGGGCCCGCGAACTGAGCACATACGGCATACTGCCCTTCCATTAAATTTCGCAGCAGCAGCATCAGGCCGCTAACGGGGACAAGGCTTGTCCCCAGATCCAGCTGGGATCCCGGTAGCATCGGGATCATCATCAATGGCATCGAAAACATCAGTAGCGGCACGAGATAGTACTGACCCTCTTTGCTACTTTGAGCAAACGCGGCGGCGGCGAGGGCGACGGCACTGAACAAGGCGGAGATCGGAATCAAAGCAAGAATCAGCCACCCGATGCTATAAATCGGCGGCGCGCCAAAAGAGGACATTGCGCCGATCTTGGATGCCAACAACACCCCCGTGAAGGCCATGCTAAGCAAATTCAATAACGAAGTTGCCATGCTGAAGCTCATCACCGTCAGCAGTTTGCCGATCGCGATCTCTGATCGTTCGGCAGGGCTGCTAAGAAGAGTTTCAAACGTTCCCCGTTCCTTTTCACCGGCGCACAGATCGATCGCAGGGTAGAAGGCTCCCGTCAGCGACCAGATGACAACGATGAATGGCAGAATTTTCGACCAAGCCGCCGCGCGTTTGCCAATCCGTGACGCGATGTCGGAGCTTTGGATCACGATGCCGCTGTTAATCGAGGTGGGGACATCGTTCGCAGTGAGTAGCTGGTTCGTCCAAGCGTTTTTCCAGTTCGTAAGAACCTCCGCCATTCGTTGAGCGGCAATTTTTGAGCGGTCGCTGGCCGAATCGACAAAAATCAACACATCGGGCGAGGCCTCGATGCGGGTCAGTTCGGCCTCCTCAGGCGCAGCGACGGGCCGAGCAACAAAAACAGCCGCGTCAAAGTTCCGTTGTTTAAGTTCGTTTTGAATCAGCTGATCGATCAGTTCGCGGGCACGCGGGTCTTCTGATTCGCGGAACTCACGAATGTACTTTTCGAGCTCTTGATTCGGATCGTCGGGCACCTCCAGCTCGATCAGACTCGCCGTTTTTGGATTCGTCCAATCGCCAGCGATCTGGTCACCATCGAGCAGCGCTGGGGTCGCGGGTAGGTTTTCTTCGCCCATCAGCCAAATTCGCGTCGGATGTTCGCGCATGAATTGGGCTACCTGCATCATGGCCATCCCCAGTAACGGATACAAAAGGATCGGCATGATGGCGACCGTGAACAGCGTACGTCGGTCGCGCAGCTGGTCGCGAAGTTCGCGAAGGAAAATCAGTTTGACGTTGGACCACTTCATGGCATCGTTGCGATTCGTGTTTCGAGGGATGGTCGTGTTTACGTTTGGCTGTTGGCGTAATCTTGAGCGGATTCGTGCTGCCGTTCGGACACCGAGATCAATTGGTAAAAAAGTTCTTCTAGATCTTCCTCGCCGTGCTTGTCGGCCAAGTCATCGATCGTACCCTCGGCCAAGATTTTGCCTCGGTTCATGATTGCAACTCGATCGCACAGCCGATGCACTTCGCTCATGATGTGAGAGCTAAAAATGATGCACTTGCCGTGATCGCGTAGCTGCTCGACCGTGCCTAGCACTTGCCGGGCGACCAAGATATCTAGGCCCAGCGTCGCTTCATCGAAAATCAGCACTGGCGGGTTGTGGATCATCGCGCGGGCAATGTTGACTTTCTGTTTCATTCCGGTCGACATCTTGCTACCCAGAACGTTTCGCAGCTCGTTCATTTTGAATCGTTCGAACAGCGACTCCATTTGAATCTGTAGCTTGTCCTCAGACATGCCGTACAAGCGGCCGAAGTAATGGACCATCTCCCAAGCAGTCATCCGAGCGTAGATCGCGGTGTTGGTGGAAACGAAACCGATCTGGTGTCGGACTTGTCCAGGCGATTCCGAGACCTCGTAGCCGTTAATCTGTGCTGTCCCCGCGGTGGGTTTCAGGACAGTACTCAAGATTCGCAACGCTGTCGTTTTACCCGCACCGTTCGGGCCTAGCAGTCCGTAGATCTGGCCCGGCATTGCATCGAAGCTGACGTTATCCAACGCCATGAAGTCGCCCGCGAGGTCGCGATAGCTTTTAGTTAGGCCACGAACGTGGATCATCGGTCAGGTCTGTCAGTGGAGCAGGCGGAGCAGTGTTCAGAACTGCGAGGTTGGGTTCGAACGGCGATGGCCGGATGTTCCAGCCCGACCGGTGAGAACGGCAGGTCGGAATTTCCTTGATCGTGACGCTGGCTGTATCCGAAACACAGACGAGAGCCGCCGAAGCATACCTCATAAATGCCGCCCATGTGTGGTCGGCCGGTCGTGATTCGGATCATGCCGATTATCGGGTCGCAGTTCGTAACCGATGCAATCGAGCAACAATCACAAACCATTCAACCGGCTCGACTGGCCCGTATCAACGCCTTCGAAGCCAACCCGACACTCTGCAGGAGCATGAGAACAGATGATGGAACTTACCCCCATGAGCGGATCGAATGACTTTGCCATCAATCCAACTCCTACCGATGAGGTTGTGCTTCCGGCTGGTATCGGTGCCGATGCGGAGGCTTCGAATGACTTGGGCGCGGTAGTGTCAGCTGCGGCAGCGGCTGACGGTGAACCGTCGGGCGAGGTCGAGTTCATCCCTCGCAAGCCTGCGACCTTGCGAGATGCGGGCCTGAACCCGAACGACTTGTTTCCGCTTGTTCTTAAGCTGCTTTTCCTTCATGGCAACAAATACGGCAGCCAGATTGCCCAGCAGATTAAGCTTCCGTTCGCGTTACTTGAGCCCGTCTACGCATCGCTGAAAGCGGACCTGTTGGTGGTTCACAAAAGCGCGTCCGGGATGAGCGACTACGAATACGAGCTAACGCCGAAAGGGATCGAGCAGGCCCGACTACACTTGCAGCGCAGTAGCTATTGCGGCTCGGCCCCTGTGGGAATCGAAGAGTATCGTCAGGCGGTCTCCCGACAGTCGATTCGCAACCTCAAGCCAACTTTTAAACAGGTGTCTTCTGCGCTTAGTGATTTGGTGACTACTGACCTGATGATCAGTCAGCTTGGTCAAGCAATCAACGCCGGTCGCAGCTTGTTCCTGTTCGGTGCCCCCGGTAATGGTAAAACGAGTATTGCGAAGCGGGCGATTCGCGCGGTCAGCGAGATCGTTTGGATTCCACGCGCGTTGACGGTTGGTGGTGAAGTGATTCGGCTCTACGATCCAAGCTTGCACGAAGCCACGCCCCTACCTCCTTCGGCCGGCATCACCGATGAGCAGGATGTGGACGAGCGTTGGGTTCGAATCAAGCGACCGACGATCGTGGTAGGTGGTGAACTAGAAATGAAACACCTCGAAGCCACACTGAATCCGGTCACCGGCATCATTGAGGCCCCCGTCCACGTGAAGAGTAATTGCGGTTGCCTTGTGGTTGATGACTTTGGTCGTCAGCAAATTTCGACCACGGAGTTGCTCAACCGTTGGATTGTGCCCATGGAGTCGGGCCACGATTATCTGAACTTGCCGTCCGGGCGTCAGCTGTCGTTGCCGTTCGAGCAGTTGTTGATCTTTTCGACGAACTTGGAGCCAACGAATCTGTGCGACGAGGCGTTCCTGCGTCGAATTCCCTACAAGGTTGAGGTTTTTGATCCAACCGAGTCACAGTTTCGACAGCTTTTCGAGCAGCTGCTTGCTGAGCAGTCGTTTCAAACCGAGGATTCGGTGATCGATCACTTAATCGAGTACCATTACAAACGCGTGGGGCGACCGTTTCGCTTTTGTCATGTCTTGGATCTGCTGAACCAGGCCCGTGACTTTTGCGAATTCCATCGCCGCCCCTTGGTCTTCAACCGCGACGTTGCCGAACTGGCTGTGCTGAACTACTTCAGTGGCATGGCGGG
This sequence comes from uncultured Pirellulaceae bacterium, assembly GCA_964558755.1. Classification (GTDB taxonomy): domain Bacteria; phylum Planctomycetota; class Planctomycetia; order Pirellulales; family Pirellulaceae; genus Mariniblastus. The sequence continues at coordinate 22,074 of CAZLFF010000027.1, read as the reverse complement.
GCAATTGACGATTTAGTTGTCGTCAACGACCACGGGGGGTTAACGCCGCGGCGGCGGAATGACGGCCCGGCGTAGGTCGTTTCGCCACTGTTGATTCACGGGGTCATAGATGCCAAAGCCTGCGGCCAATTCCCAGTAGGACCAAGCCATCCGCTTCTGTTCGGCAATGACACGTATGTCCTGGGTCCAGCGAACTCGCGATTGCATGTCTCCCAAGTCGTACGCTCCGAACTCACCTAAGTGAAGCGGGAGGCTGTTGCTGCCTGCCCAATCACGGGCTGTCTGAAAGGCTCGACGAATAATGTTTCGCTGAGTTGTCATCAAGTAGTCCCATTTTCCGTTCTGCTTAATTCTCAGCACGGAGATGATCATTGGGATCTGAGCGTCGGGGTTGAAGTTTTGGATTGCGAAGTGGCGGAACTCAAAGTCAGCCGGCAGTGAATCGAGCGACACGGTGTACATTTTTTCGTTGCCGGGCGTCGCAGACGATTGGACCGGGAAGTCAGTTCGTTCACCATTCTCGTCAAACACAACCAACTGCAGTTGGTAGGGTCGATTGACACGAAATTGAATTGCTTCCACGTTCTGCAACGCAGTGTCCCGATAAAGCGATAACGCCGACCAGCCCTCACGATAGGTGACTCTGAGGCCGGGCCCCGTGTTGTCGACGGTGGTATCCCATGAGTAGTTCTGCCAAGGAGGCGCGATCGCTTTCTCCAGAGGTCGGTAGAGCACGCCTACTGGCGGGATTTCGCCGACCCAAGTTGCTCCTTGGTGAGTAAAGGGAAACGGGTCGTAGTAGTGAACTGACGCGACAAGATTCGGATCGTCAGGGACGGTCAAGTCATCGAGTCGGTAAATCGAGTTGTAACCGACTGGCCCAATGAACACTTTTCGAGTCGGGTTGCTTTCACGAATCACCGCTAACGTCTCGGACAACAAGTCGTTCCATAGTTCTGGTGTTGCGCTAAAGGCCCCGTCCGGTTCGTTTAAAACCTCGAAGTGCAACCAATCGTTCTTGTCTGCATATCGAGTCGCGATTTGCTCCCAGATCGCCAAGAAACGCGGTGATTCGGCGACCGGGTCTTCGTCGAGTTCGTCGTGGTGGTGGTTGTTTAAGATTACCTGAACGTCGATCATCTCCGCCATTGCCAACACTTCGTCGACTCGCTCGAAGAACGATTCGTCAACTAAATAGGGCGGATCCAAATCAGTGTGATGTGTCCAGCTGACCGGGAGGCGAATGTGGTCAAAACCAGCTTCTTTGACTCGAGCAAAGAAGTCCGGCTCAACCGTCAAACCCCATGCTCCCTCAGCCGGTGCTTCAAGCATGTTGCCGAAATTGATCCCGCGCCCCAGCCCTCCATCGAGCACCGGTTGTGCGTGGATCGGGTTGATAGGGAGAGTCATGATCGTCAGAGCAAGGACCATGGCCCACGGACCGTGCACGCGATGCCGATAGGATTGGAAGATCGATCGAATGGATTCATTCATGGCAGGAAAATCAGTCGCAGAAGTATCGGCTGTGGGGCAAATCTCAGTCTATTCCGAACGCGTTCAGAAATACAGACGCTCAGTTTCTCGCGACGAGTGCATTGCCATTTTCGACGGTCAGATTCGGCTTTGTTTGACGTTGCAGGGCATTTGGCTTAGATTGCGGGTTGCCGAGTTTTGCCCGTTAATTCGTTTTGTTTGGTGCGTCTATGGTGCGAAATGCTCTCTCGCTGTTGTTCGTTTTCGCGATCGCCGATTTCGGTGTCGCGTCTGAGCTTTTGGTTGATGATTTTCAAACGGGGGCTCCTTTCGTTTTGAATGGACCGGACACCATTGTTCAGACTCGGCTGGATCCCAGCTCTGTGGCGGGGGGTGTGCGTTCTGTGTCCGCAATTCGCGATGGTGATACGATTCAGCTTCTTGAATCCGGAGGGATCGAGTTCACTGCCAGTCGTGCCGGTGGTTATGGTGCGAGGTTCGAGTACGGATCCGAACAGCCGCTTGATATTGATCTTGAAGATTCGGATCTCGATCGATTCGTGCTGTTCTTTTCAAGCGTAGACGCTCGCTGGCCGTTCATTGCCAACGTGACGATCAACCTACCGCCGAGGAGTTCCGATAACTGGCTGTCGTTTTCTTCAGCTTTGGATTCGCTGGGCGACCGAGGTCGCATCGAGTTTCTCCTATCAGATGTTCCGACCAGCACGGACCGGATCGACAGCATTATTATCGACTTGGCAAGGTTTTCAGGCCGGAGCTTGGTGCTCGACAGCGCCTATTTGGCGTCCGAGCCGATCGCAGGTGACTACAACCGAGACGGATCGGTGGACGAGCTGGATTACCAAGAATGGCTGCGATTGGAGGGCGGCACTTCTTTCAACGGTGCGTTGATCGAATCGTACCTGACGGCGGACGGTAACTACGACGGCCGCGTCGATGCAGCGGACCTTGCAATTTGGCAAGAGAGTTTCGACGCGCTGTCGGTGGTTCCCGAACCAAGCAGTCACGTGCTGTGGGTGCTGGCGATAACGGTTGCGGCAACCCAGAGAAAGCGAGCGGCGTGATTTTCGATGACGGCTTCAGCGACCTAACGCCCCGGGTTACCAATCAGCGACATGAACTCGGCTCGCGTCGCCGGATTGGTCTTAAAGTTTCCTCGCAACGCGCTGGTGATGGTAAGGCTGCCGGGTTTCTTGATGCCACGGATAGCCATGCACGAGTGCTCGGCGCTGATGACGACGCCGACGCCCGACGTTTGCAGGTGTTCAGAAACGAGATCCGCGATCGTCTGCGTCATTCGCTCTTGGACTTGCGGCCGGCGTGACACCTCTTCGACCACGCGGGCGATTTTACTTAGGCCCGTGACCTTACCGGTCGGCAGGTAGGCCACGTGAGCGACGCCGGTAAACGGCAGCAGGTGGTGCTCGCACATGCTGGTGAAGCTGATATCGCGGATCAGCACCATCTCGTCATAGGACTCTGGAAAGGTGACGGCCAAATGCCTGGCCGGGTTGAGCGTCAGGCCCTCGAACATCTCGGCGTACATCTTTGCGACGCGTCGCGGCGTTTCGATCAGGCCTTCGCGATCGGGGTCCTCGCCAACCGCCTCGAGAATCATGCGAACGGCGGTTTTCATTTTCTCCAGATCAACCTCGGCATGAGTGACGGGGTTCTCGACGGAGCGGTTGTTTGTTTTGTCGGAATTACTCATGTACCCAGTGTTTCATGCCGTTTCGCCAAGAGCAAGCGGGTGCGAAGTTTCGTGTCATCTCATGGCCGGAGCGTTCGGCGACGTGGAGGCAACGCCTGGCCAACTGGGTAGACAAAATACGGGCGTACAATGCGCGGCGGAAGGCTCGTGTGCCCATGACTGAGTCACTGGTCCGCTATTCGGTGACTCGAATCGTTCGCTGGCCAGTGTAGGTTCGCCCATGCATGTCGGTCGTCCGAACTCTCAGTAGGTGAACGCCCGGCTTGAGATCAACGTTCAGATTGCCTCCCCACAGGTGCTCCGACGGATCCTTCTCCCGAGCCAACCGCAGCCGCTGCTTGATCTCGTCACCACGCTCGTCTTCCCGACGAACAAGTGCCTGATAGAACGGATCGTTGACTCGTTTCTGCTCCAGCGTCGTCCACTCCGAGCCTTGATCGATGGCCAGTTCGACTTTCGATTTGCTTGATCCGTTAAACACATTCACCCAGACATTCGTTCCAGCGACGTCCGCTGCCGCAACCTCCCGAGGGACTTCGATCCGCATTTGATAGTCTGCCGGCTTGCCTGCGGCTTTAAAGTCCAACCGGTAACCATCGGGCTCAAACGTCATAATCGAGTATCCGTTCGGCGCGCCGTCACGCATCGTTGTGTGAGGAATCCCGCGATCGTCTTTCGCACCGGACCACCACGAACCGCTGACCGTTACATTGACGATGTGATGATGCGGGGTCTTGCCGTTGAAGCCATCCTCGACACCGAGGAAATGATGGGCCTGCATGTGAGTGTGTGCGGCAACCGAAACGCATAACGGGCGCTCTTCGATCAAGCGGAATAGCTGATGGCGATCTTCAGTGCTGGTCAGAGGGCAGTGCATCATCAGCATCACAGTTTGGGATTCTGGAATCGCCGCTAGGTCGTTTTTTAAAAAATCCAGCTGTCGGTCTCCGAAACGCGCGTGGTAGTGTGGTAGCGGGTTCCTGACGCCAGGATTCTTCCAATCGATGTTGTCCAGCACGAGGAAGTGTACGTTGCCGTGGTCGAACGAATAGTACGTCGGGCCGTAGATCGATTCGAAGGTCTCATTGACTTCGTCCCGGTCCTTGCCGTCCAAATTTAAGTCATGGTTGCCAATGACGTTGTACCACGGGATGCCAATCAAGCCGATCGCCTGATTGAGCGGCTCCAATGTTTCAAGATTGTCGAACGCCAAGTCGCCCAGCGAAACGCCGAACGAGTGATTGCAGCCAACAAGTTCTGACACGATGTCCTGAGCGATATAATCGACCTCGGTCAAGTCGCGAGGCTGGGGATCGCCAAACAGAACGATACGAAAGTTCTCGGGCTCATCGTTGCGGTAAAGTGGAAAGTCAATCGACTGAGGCAGCGGACCAGTCGGCTTTGATCCGGGGTACTTCAGTTTGGGCGACCCGTCGGGCTTGTGCGTGTAGTAGAACATCGGCAGTTGGTTCTCGCCCATTGCGGTACGGAAACCGGTCGGTTTGATCACAAAAATGAAGCCGTCCCCGGTTAGCGGTAGCTCGTAGGTGCCTAGGTCGCCAGTTCGCACGATCTCGCGGCCGTTGGAAACTTTCACACCGACAAACGGCTGGTCGTTGCCGCCAAACTTCCGGTCCCCATCAAGGTCGAGGAACACACGGCCCTTCGCAGTTTGGTGCGTTTGAACGTTTTCCTGGTCCTCTTTTTCGACTCGCGCAACAGAGGTGTTTGTCTGAGCGATCGAGAACGACTGGCTGCCGAAAGTTAAACCAACAGTGCAGGCAGTTAGAACTGGTAAGCGAAGAGGCATGCTTAAGCGCCTTAGTAGGAAATTCATATTTGCCAGACTAGAAACAGTAATTCAGACTTCGTGATGCGATGGCGGTTCGGCTATGATGATCGATTGGTGGCCGCGAAGCAATTGTCATAAAGCATCAATCATCGCTCAGAAACTTGGATGAACGAACAATCAATCGGCCAGTGGCAGCAATCGGTCAATGAGCAAACAAAAGACGCGTGGGACCTCTTTGCGAGCCATCGTGTTCAAATGACTGCGTTGATCGAGCAGGCGGTTGGTGTCTTGCCACTGTCGTTTGGCAAACCAACGCTGTGTGTTTTGGGGGCCGGCAATGGGAACGACTTGGACCTAGCGAAAATAGCGCCTCAGTTTTCGGAAATTCGATTGGTGGATCTCGACCCCACCGCGCTCGGGCGTGTGAAAGATCGATACGCGGACCAGCCAGAGGTGGTTGAGAACGTTCAGTTTTCCGCGGGCATCGATGTCTCGGGCGTCGCGGGCTTGCTGCCTGATCTGAAACCAGAGATGACCGAGGCGGAGGTGCGATCCGTTTATGAGCGAACGTTGGCCAGTGAGTGCGACTTGGCCGATCGTTACGACATCGTCATTTCAACTTGTTTGCTGACTCAACTGATCGATGCGGTCGTACATACGTTGGGACGAGACGGGACGCTTGTGCTACTGCTGACGCTCGGTATGCGTGACGGGCATCTGAATTTGCTCGCTCGACTGCGAAAGCCGAACGGCCGAGTGATTTTGGCAACTGATTTTGTCAGCAGTGACACGCTGCCCGAACTGAAAACGGTGGAAGACGCAGATGCCGTCATCAAGCTGTCCCGACAGGCGATCGAGCGACGGAATTTTTTCACCGGAGCGAACCCGTTTTCAATTCGCGAGAAACTGGTCGAGCTAAAACACGTGGCCGGTCCCAGCGATGTCGATATCGCCTCGCCGTGGCGGTGGCAGTTTGGCGGCCGATGCTACCTAGCGACAGCGCTTAGCTACTGATGACAGGTTGTTCCAATTTGCGCGTTGATGCTCAAGGTTGGCGAGGATCGGTGCAGCGATTAAAATGCTAAACCACTACTGTATGTTTGCGTTGTTTATGCCCCGAAAGGCCAAACTAGTGCCTGACTCGTTTTCTGATCATGAACTCGAAGCGTATTTGGACGAGTCGCTAGACCCGGCACGCGCGTCCGAGTTAGAGCAGGCTTGTCGCGCGGACCAATCGCTGATCGAGCGGTTGTCGATGGTGAATCGGCGTCGCGATGCAGGTGTCCACACGTTGGGTGAAATGTGGCGACGGCATCAGATTGGTGTGCCATCGACGGAACAGGTGGCGGATTTTTTGGCCGGGAAGCTCTCGCAAGACCACTCGGACTACATTCGCTTTCGCATGGACGTGCTCAAGTGTCGGTTTACCTTGGCGTTGGTTGAAGCGGCCGAGCAGCAGAAGGCAGACAGCGGCGAGCAAACGAAGTCACGTCGCGAGAAGTACTTTCAGAACAGTGCGGATTTGTTGCCGAAAAAGTAGCTGGATGACGAGTCGGCAAGCCAACCGCAGTGAGTTTGGCCCTAGGCTAGCCCCCTGAATACAGAACGGTGAGTAAACCGGAACGTGCGACCTAACCTATACCGCAGCCGTTTCAACCAATCCGTAGGTCGCCAGCGTTTGCCGCAATGCGTCCAGCTGCTCGGGCGTGATCGGCGTCATCGGTAGACGCATTTCTCCTGTGTCGCGGCCCAGTTCTGCCATCGCGGCTTTGAGCGGTGTCGGGTTGGTGGCAAGGCCCAGCATGTCGCGGCAGAGTGGAAACAGTTTATGGTGCCAGCGTTCGGCTTCCGCCACATCGCCGTTACGGAACGCGGTTACCAGCGCGATCATGTCTCTGGGGACGATGTTGCCGACCACCGACACGACGCCTTCACCGCCGATCGACATCAGCGGCAGGGTCAGGCTGTCGTCACCACTCAGAACCGTTAGGTCCGTCAGCGAGAGAACCTGCGACGCTTGGTCGAGGCTGCCGGTCGCTTCTTTGACCATCGTCACGTTCTTAAACTCGGCGATCCGAGCGATCGTCTCGGGTTCGATGTTCTTGCCCGTTCGGCCGGGAATATTGTAGACGCAAATCGGAATGTCGACGGCTTCGGCAATAGCTTTGTAGTGCTGGAAGAAACCTTCTTGGGTCGGCTTGTTGTAGTACGGAGCCACCTGCAGCGACGCGTCGGCGCCTTCTTTGGCGGCCCACTCGGTCAGGCTGATCGCTTCGGCGGTGCTGTTCGAACCCGTGCCTGCCATGACTTTTGCTCGACCTGCAACCAGTTGGATCGTTTCCGAAATCACACGCTCGTGTTCGGGGTGAGACAACGTGGGCGATTCGCCCGTCGTGCCGACGGGAACTAGGCAGTTGGTGCCGGCTTCGATCTGAAACTCAATTTGTTTTTTCAGAGTCTCAACGCACAGTTTGCCGTCAACAAACGGAGTAACGATTGCGACTGAAAGACCGGCAAAGTCAGAACCACGACGTGCCATGATAAAACTCCGAAACCAATAAGAAAATTAACGAGGGGTAACGAGCCCGCGATTACCAACCGGCGCGACGGGTCAGCCCCGTTCGCTTCCACCGCCGCATGATACGACTTTGTTGGTCGATTTCCTAGAGCCGACGTCCACGCTCTGTATCGGGGCACGCCATCGAACCCCGCTAGGCGTTGCACAATCGTTTCATTTCGCGGACAGCTTCGGTCATGCCTACAAACACGCTGCGACTGACGATGCTGTGGCCGATGTTGAGTTCAAGCATGCCGTCGATTTGAGCGATGGGCGTAACGTTGGTGTAGGTTAGGCCGTGCCCAGCGTGCATTTGCATCTTCGTTTTGGCTACCACAGCGGCGGCGTCGCGGAGAATCTGTAGCTGTGTGGCAACTTCTTGGGTGCCCTTGGCATTCGCGTAGGTTCCCGTGTGCAACTCGACCGCGTCCGCGCCGAGGTCTGCCGAAAGCTGGATCTGATCGGCGTCGGGATCGATGAAGAGGCTGACAAAAATACCCGCTGCATGAAGCTGATCGATTGCCGCTGTGACTCGATCGCGATTGGCGACGATATCCAGCCCGCCCTCCGTCGTGACTTCCTCACGCTTCTCCGGCACAAGGCAAACTTGGTCGGGCAGCGTTTGAACGGCCAAGTCCAGCATCTTTGGCTCGCAGGCACACTCAAGGTTCAGTTTTACGTTCACTGTCTCGCGGAGGACTTGGACATCGCGGTCTTGGATGTGCCGACGGTCTTCGCGCAGGTGGACCGTGATTTGATCGGCGCCACCAAGCTCAGCCGCGGCGGCGGCCCAAACCGGGTCGGGCTCCGTGGTCTGGCGGGCTTGGCGGATCGTGGCTACGTGATCGATGTTGACGCCGAGTGTAGGCATTTGAAAAGTGTTCAGGGAAAGGAGGGTTCAGGTTCAGGACGTTTTTGACGCCGTTGGTCGTTGTTTTAGCCGTTCAATCGGTTGATGACACCCACTCGCGGCAGTTGGTTCGCCACGTTGTTGATCTTTACGCCTGAGTTATCGGCCGTGGTGATTCGGACTTGGCAGGTGTCGCCGAAGGTCGCTTGAACGCTGGTCGCAAGTGATTGGGCGGTCGGTGCGTCTTTGGTGATGGCGAAAACGCAGGGGCCCCACGAGGTTTGTCCGGTCGCCGGCACGGCTTGGGAACGAGTATGATCGATCAGCGCCTGTACCGCTGCACCATTATAGGGTCCGCCCTGCACCGATTGAAAATACAAACCGCTGCGATGGCCAAAATCAAACAACGCAGCCGCAAATTGCTCGTAGTTTCGCTGTACCAATGAAGGAACGATTTGCGTTTGAACGATGTTTTGCATCGCCGCATGCTCGGCCTCGGTGGTCGCCGGGATCTGATCAAACGCCGCTTGTTCTTGGTCGCCCGCTAAGCCACTTGGTTGATCGGGGAACATCAGCACGACTGGCCAGTCGGTCGGAAAGTCAATCTGAAAATCAAGTGCCGCCATCGGTTGGTTGGCGGTCTTACCCTGATCGACCAAGAAACCTCCTTCGACAAATCCGTAACTACCGATCGCCGAACGTTGAGCGCGACCCATCGCGACGGACAGTTCTTCGATCGCCGGCGCGGGCAGTTCGAAAAACCGATTCAACGCGGTGGCGGTGGTGAGAGCAATTTGCGTCCCGCTGCCGAGCCCCGAGTGTCGGGGTGGCAGCTGTTGGGTGGTCAGCTGGACGGGAAGCTGGTCGAGCGAAGTAACGTTTAACTGTTGGGCGACCCCCAGCGAATTAAACCAACGTTCGGCCGCGGTTCGACAGGTCGTCAACTGTTGGCCGGCGATCGTAAAACGCTCGGCAGGTGAAGCTTGAATGATCGTCCGCGGTTCGTCGATCATCAGACCGATCCCGCCAAACTGTCGCGGCGCGACATTGCCGACCGAGAAGAGCCCGAAGTGCAAACGCCCGGGGGCAGAAACGGTGATGGGTGGGCGTTCGATCAAGGTAAGGTGTAGCTTAGCGGTTTGAGGGGCGCTGTTAAGTTTCGCGTTGGACGTGGTTCTTCAATAGTTCAAACGCCTTAGTTTCTCGTGGTCCGGCAGTTTTCGCAACGATGGTCTCCAGACGGAAAAACTGAGTCGAGATTTCCTCGGCGGGGAGGAAATCCAACCGCGTCGCTAGGATCGCGGCTTCGATTACCGCGTGCATGGCTCGATTAAAGCCAAAAAAATCACGCCGACGCTCAGTGTGGACCGTCTGGCAGTTGAGACTCATTCGCGGCCCAGTTTCGTCGATAAAATCAACTTGGAATTCGTACCAACGACAAGCGTGCGTGATCGCTTGGCCCTCGATCTTTTGGGTCGGCTCGGTGGCGGGGACAGGATCAATTTTTGAAATGGCACCCTGAGCAAATAGTAGCACGTCATCGGTCACATGCAGGACGCCCTGACGAGTCCGTTTCAAATTCGCGAACGTGCGCGAGGTGTCGAACGGGCGGAGCTGAAAGCGTGACATGTCCCAGCGGTTCACGGTGCTCGATTCCGCCGGCTCGATCGTGGGCCCCATCGGAGAGATATTGAGGGTGCCGTCATCGTTGAGTGTTGTAACCACCGATTCAAGGATCATAGGATCACTCCGCCAGTCGCGATTTCTTGCTGCATCAATTGCTCGCACGAGGTCGCGTGCTGGGACGAACCTTGCTTGGGTAGGCACTCGGCGATCGTGAGGAAGTTCTTTAACAATTGGTGTCCGTGCTGTGTCAGGATGGATTCGGGGTGAAACTGCATGCCTACGATTGGTCGCGACTTGTGCTCGACTGACATCACGACGCCATCACTGGTCTTAGAGGTTACTCGCAAACAATCGGGTAACGTTTTTGGTTCGGCAACCAACGAGTGATATCGTCCCACCGAAAAGGTGTCAGGTACCTTTTTGAACAATTCTGACCCCGCATGCGTGATCTCGCTGGCTCGACCGTGCACCGGCTGCCACGCCTGCACGACTCGCCCGCCAAGCGATTGGACGATGGCTTGGTGGCCTAGGCAGACGCCGAGCATCGGGATGCTGTCAGCAAACGTCTTGATGACCTCGAGGCAAATTCCTGCTTCGCCTGGGGTGCACGGCCCGGGAGAGATAATAATCGCTTCTGGCTGCAAACGGCGAACAGAATCACAGTCGATCGAATCATTGCGCACCGTTTTCGTCTCCATTCCTAACTGGCGGAAGTACCGGGATAGGTTGTGGACGAAACTGTCGTAGTTGTCGATGACAAGAAGCATGTGCTAACGTGGAATTCGGTGTGGAATGTTAAGTCGTTAAGTTGGGTTCGGATTCAAGGCCGCCAACATGCCGGCTGCTTTGGTCCACGTTTCGTTGTATTCTTGCGCTGGGTCGGACTGGATCACGATACCGCCACCGACGGGAATCTGCCACCAACCATGGGCCGCGGTGATTGATCGTATCAGAATGCTGAGGTCGGCGTTTCCGTTGAATCCGATGTAACCCAGTGAACCGCAATACGCCCCGCGAGCGGTCGGTTCGAGTTCCGCAACGATCTCCATCGCGCGAACTTTCGGCGCACCGGTAATGCTGCCGCCGGGGAAGATTGCTTCAATCAGGTCGACCGGGTTTGCGTCGGGTTTCAGCTGTCCCTCGACCGCAGACACCAGATGCAGGACGCTTTGATATTCCTCCAGCTGGCAAAGCTGAGTCACTCGGATCGATGCATCGTCACAGACACGGGACAAGTCATTCCGCATCAGGTCCACGATCATTGTGTTTTCAGCGCGGTCTTTTTCGCTGGCCAGCAGCTGGCCTCGTGAGTGAATGTCGACCATCGGCGTGCCCGTACGGCGGCGCGTGCCTTTGATTGGCCGGGTTTCGACCACGCCATCGCGTACGGAAACAAATCGCTCGGGGGACGCGCTAACGATCTGTGCCGTGGGCGATTCGGCTGAGGCGCCGCTCATTGGAAAGTCAAAGTAGCCCGCGAACGTAGCCGGGTTGCAGGACCGCAGCCGTTGGTAGAGTTCCACCGATCGGCAGTTGGCTGGATGCAACAAACGCTGAGCAAGGTTCACCTGAAACACGTCCCCTGCTCGGATGTACTCGATCGAACGTTCAACGGCGGCGATGTACTGCTCGCGGCTAAAGTTGCTGGTTAGTCCGTCCGGCCCATGGGTGGTATGCTGCGGCGCAAGTTGTCCGGCAGGTATCGCGGGGTTCAGTTGTTCGCCCGCCGTTGTCGCGCGATCGGCATCCAAGCGTAGCCATCGTTGAAATTCTGCCGCACGTTGTTTGGCTTTTGTGTGTCGATGTTCCGCATCCACAGCCGGGAAGCCCTGCGAAATGATCCATGCTCGATCTTGGTCGTGGTCCCATGCAAGGACGACGTCGTAGCAGCCCAACGCGGCAACCGGCAGTTGGAACTCGTCGAACTTTGGGGCTGGGAGTGACTCGAACGAGCGATTCAAGTCGTAGCTCAATAGTCCCGCCCAACCGCCTTGCATCGGTGGTAATCCTTCAATCGTGTCACAGCGATGCGTTTTGAGGCTTTGACGAACCGCAGCCAGTGGGTCGCTGGCTCCGATCGGTTTCACGACCCATTTAAATGGATCGGCCATCAAAAAACTGTAACGGCCCAACGGAGCACGGTTGGCTGCCGTGATTTGCATGGAGCTGTCGAGAAGCAGGCAACCCGGCTGGCGGCTGACGGCCTCGAAAGCCTCCGCCACCTTCGGCACGGGGGTTAGCTCGATCGTGACCGTCGGAGCGTTCGAATTGTCGGGGATCTTAGTCACGGAAAGCTGCAAGGGGCGTTGCAAACAGGGATGGCGAAGGCAGCGATTGGGAGTGTTTGATGGTGAGCGTTGATTCGCGATGCGGTTGGCTACGAGCGGTCGCGGCGTTTTTTAAGACGGTGACGATCGACCTCGGGCTGGGTTAGGTGCCCCCAATTAAGGGCCTCGTCTTGCGTGTACTGTTTGCCGAGCTGTAACGCCGTCATCGCTTTGCACATCTCGTAGCCTAAATAGAACGCGTGTGAGGCGTCCAGGTTGCCCGGGTTGGTCGCAGCCAGTTCATCAAACGCGACGAAGGGATCGGCGTTGTGAAAATGTTTGCCGCTGCCCATGAGGTGAATCTCGTCTTGCTCGGCCAGAATTCGGTAGTTGTTGTCTTTGATCTGAGCCGCCAGTTCCTTGATCTGGTCCGGCGAGTAAGCCATCGTGCGCGCGTCACGCAGACAGACCAGCTGTTCGGTTAGATGTTTGGGTGGGACATTTTCAGTGACGGCGTAGTGGACCATCCGGCGAGCGATATCCAGTTCCCGAACGCAGCTGCGGGCCCAGTTGATGACTTGGGTGGTCAGCACGCTGCGAATGCCAAGCTCTTGGCAGATCGCCAGCAGCAGCACGTTAATTCCTGCCGAATCCACGTCCGTTAGCTCCGTCAGGTTCCCGACCCCCATCATCATTTCAGCGTCCGGCCACCGCTTCCGCGCGGCCATGTAGCGGCCGAGGCTGGCGGCGAATCCCATACCGATTGGTTCTAGGATCGGATCCAACCGCATTGAAACATTTTGCGATGCGAGTAGCTCAATCGTTGGCTGCATTGAGTTGATGTCACGAATGTCATCTGGGATCACAACGATCTCGCAGCCCCAGTCGGCCGCCGCGTCGCGGTTTGACTCGTTGACCGACAGAACCAGTTCGGCTCCTGCGGCCACCGCCCGAGCGATCTCTTGCGGATTGAGGCTGTCAATTGAAACGCGATGCCCCGCGTCCTTCAACGCTTTCACGCAATCAGCGACACCGCTCCAATTCGACTTCGGATCGCAGCCAACGTCAATCAAAGTCGCGCCGCTGGTTCTCATCGCGTCGGCTTGGTCCAAAATCGTGGACAATGACAGCCGTGGCGCGTGGTTGATTTCGGCGATAATCTCGATGTCCCAACGACCATAATTGGTTCGATCGGCCGTTTGATTGAAATGCTCGGGCAAGCGTCGCAGGTCTTTTGGGCCGACTTCCAATGGAAGGTTTGTTACCGCTTGAATGTCTGACAGATCGCCGTCGCAGTAACCGGGCAAGATGATTTTGGTCGCGGCGGGTGGGACTTCGATCCGTTTGGCGATCCACGCCGGCGTCATCAAGGCGGCGACGGTAATGGGTAGAACCTGAACCGAGTATTTAAAACCGGCTTTCGCCGCGACGCTCGTCAGCACGTTCCGCAGTGCGGGTTCGGCCAGTTTGCCGGTTACAAAATGAATGTTTTCAGTGGTCACGGGGCGGTCGCGAGAGGACAGATTTTGTTGCTCACGCAACATCGGCGGCTTCGTTGGCGTTTGTCGCAACGTATAATGATTGTATCTTGTGAGTGCCTGCCGCGGTATGTCTGGCGGTTGATGCCACGGGGCGATGGTCTGTTCCTTTTTTGAAAGTCTGACAATGAAAGCGTTGCGATATGCAAAGCGATTGGTCAGCTTCGACACGACCAGCCACTTATCCAACCGATTGATCTGCAAGTATTTGGAGCTAAAGCTGACCAAGCATGGGTTCGTGGTTGAAAAGACCGAGCATGTGGACGAAGCCGGCGTCCGCAAGCAGAATATCGTCGCCAAGAAGGGTGGCGGCAGCGGCGGGCTCGCGTATTTCGGACATTCGGATGTCGTCCCGGCCAACGATTGGTTTGATGGCACGCCCGGTCCGTTTGAGCCAACGGTGATGCAGCAACGACTGTACGGTCGCGGCAGTTGCGACATGAAGGGCTCGGTCGCGTGCATGCTGGCCGCTGCCCAGCAATTTGCTTGGGACGATTTGAAGCAGCCGCTGTACGTGGTGATCACGGGCGATGAGGAAACGGGGTTCGCAGGGGCTCGATCGGTCGTCGATGACAGCCGGTTGTACCGAGAGATCGTCGACGGAGGCACGCGTGGCATCATTGGCGAACCAACGTCATTGGAAGTGGTCTACGCTCACAAGGGTTCGTGCGAAATAATCGCCACCGCAAAAGGCCGGGCGGCTCATTCGAGCACCCGCGACGGGGTGAATGCGAATTTAAAGATGATCCCGTTCCTGAACGATCTGAAAGCATTGTACGACGAAACCGAATCCGTTGATGGCTGGCAGAATGACTTATTTAGCCCACCAACATTGAGCATCAACATCAGCGTGAAAGACAACGCCGAGGCGCGAAACGTGACGGCATCGGAGAGCGTATGTACCGCGTACCTGCGGCCGATGCCGGGCGTCGATATTGAACCGTTAATCGCCCGCGTGGTGGATTCAGCACAGCGGAACAGTTTGGAGCTGCAGGTGCTGCGGCACGGCGGCCCGATGCTGACCGACCCGTCATCTGATTTCGTCACCCAGAGCCTACAATTGGCTCACCAGACTCAGCCGAAAACCGTCTGCTACGGCACCGATGGAGGCACGTTCAGCGAAATCGAAAACAAGATCGTCTTTGGACCGGGCAGCATTGCCCAGGCACATACTCGCGACGAATGGATTGCGTTGGAACAGTTGGAACGCGGGACAGAGATGTTCGCGAGAATGGTGAGGCAGTGGTGTTGTTGAGGTTACCGGTGTTCGGTGTTCGGTGTTCGGTTTTCGGTGTGCCGTTTTTTGTGTGTAGGCTTTGTTCTGAGATTTCAGATTTGAAATTTGAGTGTGATGTTTCGTTTTTTCAATCTTAAATTTCGTCGTCGGCTTGAGGTGGTGATCGTTCCTCTGGACCGTTTTGTCGTTCGCCCATATTAATTTTGACCTGAAACGCGTACTACTCAATGGATGAAGCTCTTGAAATTCGGCCGGCCTGTCATGATGACCTTGCCGTTGCCCATGCGTTCTTGCAGCCATTCATGGACTCGCAACAACTGCTGCCGCGGACGTCGATCGAGCTGGAGCTATTGCTCAAACACGCTTTCATCGCTCGGGTGGGTGAGCGTGTGGTGGGCTTTGTCGCTTTGGAAATTTACTCGAAGAAGCTCGCTGAGATCCAATGCTTGGCGGTGGAAGAATCGTACCGTCGCCAAGGCATCGGGCGTCAGCTAGTCCAGCGCTGCATCGAACGCGCGACGGCTGAAAAAGTGAAGGAGCTGCTGGCGATTTCCGCCTCTGAAGAAATGCTCAAAGCTTGCGGTTTTGATTATGCATTGCCCGATCAAAAGCGAGCGTTCTTCTTTCAGCCAGGCCACGACACCGACCAGAATTAGCGCGTCCCCGGGATCTGCGATCCTGTTCGGCTTGTCGTCATGCGAGTGCTCCCGCCAGATAAGAACCGAGACCAATCGCGACTAAGCAAACCCAATCAAGTAACCCAGCGCGAAAATTCCTGCGTCGACAATTAGATGGCTGATCCACGGCACGAGTAAACTGCCGCTGCGGTCATACAGCCATGCCCAGGCAATACCCCCCACTGCGACGCCTGCCGAAAACAGCCAGGTCAGCGGTGAGGACCAACCGAAAAAGGTCGCCAGCAGAATCACGTGATGAGCGGCAAAGCCCACGCTTGAAATCACGTTGGCGTTCCATTTCGACGTCATCTTTGTCAGCCGTTCGAAAACAAACCAGCGCCAGTAGTATTCCTCGAGCAAAGAATGGCCGAGCGCGTAAAACACACCGAGCGCCAAGAATTTTAGCGGCGTATTTAGTTTTAGGCCGCTTACTTTCTCGACTACCGCCGCCGTGACGCTGTTGCCGATCTCAGTGCCGGAGAGAAACAAAAACCAAGCGGCGAACATCGACGCGACGACCAGCAGGCCAAACGCGAACCCGATCAGCCAATCCACAGCGTTTGTTCGTTTCTCAGGGGGCTGTCGTAACCGCCAGCGATGGAACAGCCACATGAAGACGATCGGCAGCCCAAACTGGATTCCTTTTCCAATTGCGTAGGCGGCTTGCTGAATGGCCGCCGGTGATTTCGCCAACACAACGAAGTAGATCACGGTGACGATCGTCGGTAGAACAATCGCCGACGCGGTCACGGGTAAATCGAAGCGAGAGGTTTTCTCTTCCATGAGTGTCATTCGATGATTGGCTTGCTCATTGCGAGTTCGATCTTCGTAAAGGCCGCCGCAATCTCGTTCATTGCGTGCCGGTTTTCAATGAGGATCGGATGATGAATCAGCACAGTCGAATTTGACGCCGCCAAACTGTTCGGCAAATCATTCAGTTTTCGACAGCGGCGGGCTGATCGATTCGCGAAGCCCCGAAAACCGGCTCCCACCGGCACGCCTTCTGCTTCTGCGGTGGCTAGCCAGCGATCACGTGACCACTGCGGGGTGTCCTGGAACAAAAACGGTAGCTTAAAAAACGCGGGCTCGTACGTTGCGTGCGAGATCGTTTGCGACATCGGTTTTAGCGTTTTCAGGCTCGTTAGCTGTTCATTGAGTGCTTCGACGTTTCGGTTTCTTTGTCGATTCAAATCAAACAGCGTCTCCAGCTGCGGGCCGAGCACGATCGCTTGCAATTCCGAAAGAGGATACGCCTCGTTGCCGCGCTCATTGGCGATTTTGACCCGCTGAGCGATTGCTTTGTCACTTGTCAGCACCGCACCACCGCGACCTGCACTGAGCAGTTTGCTGCCTCCGAAGCTAAGGGTCGCAGCATCACCCAAACTACCCAGCGGTTGGTCGGCCAGTTTTCCGCCGGGCGTTTGGCAAACGTCCTCAACGATCGCAACCCGCTTGAGCCCGGCTGACAACAGCTGCTCTCGCAATGCCGGGATGTCGGCAATCTGACCGTGTAAGTGAGAAACGATTACGGCCGTGGTTTTCGCTGTAGCGGCTTGGACGACTTGAGCCGGATCGATCACCCAACCGCCCGCCACGACGTCCACCAGCACGGGCAAGGCGGCGATCGCCTCAATCGCGCGAAAGTTGCCGGGAAAATCGTAACCGGCCAAAATCACTTCATCACCCGCTTTCACGCCGACGCCTCGGAGCGCCAGTTCAACCGCGATCGTGCCACTGCTGCAAAAATGAACGTGTTCGGTGGCGAACACGGTTGTGATTTGAGCGGCCAACGCAGGTTGCCAGGGACCGTGGTAGCAACCCCAGGAATTGTCCGTGAACGCCGTGTTGATGGCGGTTCGTATCGCGTCGGTTGTCGCAGGCCACGCGGGGGGTGGCTGAGTCACTACTGGTCGGCCGCCGTTGATGGCCAGTTGATCGAGGTTGGAATTCGTTGTCTGCGGCACGGTGACCAACTGCGGCGGGGAAACTTGTCTGGTAAGCTGGTGGATCATAGCAGAAAGCGATGGCTTTTTGATTTTTGAGTGATTCAGACGGACAGCAAGCACTGACTTATGCAACCGATTCGATTTTTAATGCTGGGCGGGTTTCTTGGGGCGGGGAAAACCACTGCGATCGCTCGGCTGGCCGCGCATTACGTTGCCGCAGGAAAGAACGTCGCCCTGGTGACGAACGATCAGGCGTATGACCTAGTGGATACGCACACCTTGCGTGCAGGTGGTTTTGACGTGGGCGAGGTCCCAGGAGCCTGCTTCTGTTGCAAGTTCGATGATCTGGTTGACACCATCAATGGTCTGTCTGAAAAGCAAGTGCCGGACATCGTCATTGCCGAACCGGTAGGAAGCTGCACGGATTTGGTCGCGACCGTCATCCAACCGATGCAAGAGCTGTTTGGGGACCGTTTTGAGCTGGGGCCGCTGGTGGTCCTGCTGAAACCCGAACACGGTCGAAAAATTTTGGGTGAAGCGGTGGACGGCAAACGCCGGCGAGGATTTTCGCCGAAGGCCGAGTACATTTTCTTGAAGCAGCTGGAAGAAGCAGACGCGATTGCGATCAACAAGATTGACAAGCTATCAGACGAGCAACAGCAAGATTTGCTGCAGCGTTTGAGTCACCGCTTTCCCGATACGCCTGCCTTTGGTGTGAGTGCTCGGGACGGCCAAGGTTTTGATCGACTGATCGATGCAGCGTCGGCGGTGCAGAAACGGACTTGGTCCGCGATGGAAATGGATTACGAAACCTACGCGCAGGGCGAAGCGGAACTCGGGTGGTTGAACTGTCAAATTACTGCACGGGCCAGCGAAAGGTTTTCGCTGGATCAGCTCACGCTGAAACTGGTTCAGTCGATCGCCGATCAGCTGGCCGCCGACGAGTGCGAGGTGGCTCATCTGAAAGTACTCGGTCAGACACTCAGCGACACGGCGGTCGCCAATTTGGTGGGCGGTGATTCGCGGCCAGAACTTAGTCTTGCCAGCGAAATCAAAACCGGATCGGCCGACGTCTTAGTCAACGCGCGTGTCGCGGCCGACCCTGAATTACTGGCCGAGATGGTTCAGTCATCTGCGGCTGCAGTGGCCGGGGAACTGGGAATATCGTTGGAGGTCGGTAACATTCAACGTTTCCGCCCTGCTCCACCGCAGCCGACTCACGGCCGGTCGCAGGCTTAAAAAATGTTGCAGTACGAGCCGCACTTCTGGCGAGTTTGGCCGCACGCTAGCATTGAATGCCGTTGACGATGATCCGTCAATTTAGGTACTTCATGTGTCCCAAATTGCGCATTTTGCAGGCCCAAACTCGTCGGCCGCCGCGCGATGCATGAACTGCGTGGCATTGAATGTCTCGGACACGCTCACAACTCGAACTCGCCCCGACGTTGCACCAACGCGCGTGCTTCTGCGCGATTGTTCTGGTGGTCGTTTCTGCGCTGGCGGGGTGTCGGGTGACAGCTGAGCAAGCCGTTCGTCGAGCGGCAACGATTGCCAGTTGGGGACCGGGCGACGTGATTGACGTGCGGCCCCGCAAGTCATCGTTCGCGCGGTCCGCCAAGTCATGGTTGACCAAAGCACCGAAGCCCTCGCCGCGAACGGAGCAGTTGTTGCGCAAGTTCGATGTGTTGGACAAGTACGAATCAAATCCTGATTCGGTGCTCGCGTGGTTGCAGAAACTAGCGTCCCAGTCACCCGTCATGGAAGAGATTCACGCGCTGGCCGAGCTATCGCAACAGCAAGCCGCCTATGCGTTTGAACGTGGCCACCGCGGTCGAGCCATACGTTTGTACTCAATCGCGCTAGAGCATTCGTATCAGTTTCTATTTTCGCCTCAGCTAGATGTCGAGCGGAACGCCTACGATCCTCAGTTTCGCAGCATGTGTGACATCTATAACCAATCGCTCGAATCAATGCTGCGTGTTGTATGCGACGACGGGACGCTTGTCCCGGGAAAAGCGATGGTCGTAAGAGACGAAGAGTTGGACGTCGAGTTTGAAGTGCGAATCAAGGGGCGCTGGGAAGAGGAGCAGTTCGAAGAGTTCAAGCTCGTCGGGGACTACCGTACCCGTGGCTTCGACAACGAATATCGAACTTACGGGCTGGGCGTGCCGCTGATCGCCGTTCGAAAGCAGCAAGAGGTTGATGCGCCAGTTGAGAAGTATTACCCACCTGATTTAACGCTGGCAATGACCGCGTTTTGTCACTTTGAAAATGAATCCCAAGAGCCAATTAGTCTCGTTGGTGACACCTCCGGAACGCGCCGGGGACGAGCCGTTTTGACACTGTACGACCCGTTGGAAAATCGCACGATCCAAGCTCATTCGAAAACCGTTCCACTGCAAAGCGACACCACGACGCCCCTGGCCTACCACCTGAACGACCCGCTATTGAAAACCGGGGTCTTGGCGACCGTATCGCTATTGAATGCCGAGACGACGGATCAGATTCATGGCATGTACATGCTCGAGCCCTACGATCCGAACAAGATCCCCGTCGTGATGGTCCATGGCTTGTGGTCCAGTCCAGTCACTTGGGCGCACATGTTCAATGACCTGCGAGCCAACGCGGATATTCACCAGAACTATCAATTCTGGTTCTATAGTTATTCGACCGCGCAACCGTTTTGGATTTCTGCGATGCGGATGCGTGAAGATTTGCGGAGGATTCAAAAGGAGCTTGATCCCGAGCAGCAATCTCAATCGCTGCGGCAGATGGTTTTGGTCGGTCACAGCATGGGCGGCCTAATATCCAAAATGCAAACCGTTGCCAGTGGCGATGCGTTTTGGAATCGAGTCAGCCGAGCGTCGTTGGATTCGCTGACCGGTGATGCCGCAACCATCGAGCAAGTTCGACGCACGTTTTTCTTCGATCCCGTCCCGGCGGTCCAAAGAGTGGTTAGCATTGCCAGCCCGTTCGGCGGCAGTGAGTTCGCCAACAATGCGACTCGTTGGTTCAGCCACAAACTGTTTACGCTGCCAAGCTTCCAGACGACGGACTTTGAGCGTTTGATCGCGGGGAATCCCGTTGCTTTCTCTGATCCCGACCTGCTGACGGCTCGGACGAGCATCGATTCGCTCTCGATCGGTTCGCCGATGATCGAGGCACTGGCGGAAGCAGAGATCGCCGATGGCGTAAAGTTCCACAATGTGATCGGTGTTTTGCCAAAGAAATCCGTGCTTGGCAAAGAGGAATCGGGAGACAGCGACGGCGTTGTGTCGGTCGAGAGCGCTCGGTGCGTTCATGCGGTATCCGAGGTCAACGTGCAGGCCGAGCATTCGCACGTTCATCAGGATGCCGCGTGCATCTACGAGGTGCAACGGATTTTGCTGGCTAATCTGACCCAACTGCAGCGCATCGAGGGTCGTCAGATACCAGAGATTCCATTCGCGAGCCGGGCTTATGAGTCGCCCATGCATCCACTGCGATTGGTGCCGGAGCATGCGAATCGTGACGATAACCAGTGGGTGCCACCGGCTCGTGTGGCTGACCGTCATGCATTTGACGCAGCCAACCCAATGTCCTCACGGCGTCGCTAGAGCCAATATCACGCGGTCTGCTACCGCTCGTTTGAAATTCGCGTAACGATCTCTTTCAAGCGATTGTGTTCCAGCACCTTTGGTAGCTTGCTTTGGAACTGAACGGTTTCCGTGGCCCGGCCAGCAGGCTTGGTTGCGTTCAGGTCAGCAAATCGGCCATTGATCTTTCGACCTTGGACCGGGTCATCAACTTGACGATCGGCCGTGTTGGGGTAGCTGACGATATCAAAAGTCAGACCGCCTTCGCCCTCACAGAGTGACTGTTTGTCAGACACGGCCGCATCATCATCAAAGACGACCGTGAAATTTGCGTTGCTTTCCGAAGTGACAGCTACTTCCGCCGGAGCGGGCTGGGAATTGGTTCGTGAATCAAGTTCACCACGCACGACTTTGACATCGCGAGGAGCTTCGATTCCTAGGCGAACCGTGTTACCTCGTGCCTTCAGCACGGTGATTTTAATGTTGTCGCCGATCAGAATTTCTTGATCTTGCTTGCGAGAAAGAACTAGCATTTTAACACTCCTTTGTAATCGAAAAGTCGTCCAGCAATTTGACGCTGGCCGGATTGTGGACAACCAACCAAGTTGGTGTCAGGTTTTCTCTGGGACGAGACAAATCCGATGCATTGCACGTGCCAAAACCGAAAAAAGGGGAAATCATTTGCGGAATGTTTAAAAAACTGAAGCTTTGGGTAAAGAAACAGTCAAGCTAGCGTTGTTGCTGGCGTCTCACTTTGAAAAAGCTTCTCGCTCAACATGCAAAATTTGCAAGATCAAACAGCGG